>JAYVFP010000309.1:0-67628 GCA_043773025.1 Archangium sp. | reverse complement strand
GGGCATCGGTCAGATCCTCAAAGCGGGCTGGCACCTGCTCACGTTGATCAACGAGATCCTCGACCTCGCGAGGGTCGAGTCGGGTCAGGTGCCGCTGTCCAAGGAGCCGGTCTCGCTGGGCGAGGTGCTGGCGGAATGCCACGACATGCTCGCGCCCCAGGCCCAGCTGCGGGGCATTGAGTTGATCTTCCCACAAATCACCGTGCCCAGCTTCGTGCGCGCGGACAGGACCCGGCTCAAGCAGGTGCTGATAAACCTGCTGTCCAACGCAATCAAATACAACACCGCCAACGGCACCGTGACCGTCACCTACGGCCTGGCCACACCCGAAAGCGCGCGCGTGACCATCGCGGACACGGGCGCCGGGCTCTCACCTGCGCAGGTGGGCCAGTTGTTCCAGGCCTTCAACCGGCTGGGTCAGGAAAGCGGTGGTGTGGAAGGCACGGGCATTGGCCTCGTGGTCTCGAAGCGATTGATCGAGCTGATGGGCGGCACCATCGGGGTGGAGAGCACCCCGGGGCAGGGGAGCCGCTTCTGGTTCGAGCTGACCGCGATCGAAGGCCCGAAGCTGACGGAAGAAGAGGCGGCCCGGCTCAAGCTGGCGCAGCCCGTGGCCCTCTCCACGCCGGCGCGCACGGTGCTCTACGTCGAGGACAACCCGGCCAACCTGCTGTTGGTCAAACAGATCCTCGCGCGGCTCCCGGGAATTCGCCTGCTCACCGCCAGCGATGGCTACACCGGCATCGAGTGCGCGCGGGCTTCCCGGCCAGACGTCATCCTGATGGACATCAACCTGCCGGGGATCAACGGTGTCGACGCGATGAAGATCCTCCGCTCGGACCCCGCGACGATGAGGATCCCCGTGCTGGCCCTGAGCGCCAACGCGCTGCCGCGCGACGTGGAGAAGGGCCTCGAGGCGGGCTTCTTTCGCTACATCACCAAGCCCATCAACGTGAACGAGTTCGTCAGGTCCCTCAACCTCGCGCTGGACGTGGGCTCTCCGGCGAAGGCGTAAGCCGCGTGTCTGACCCTTTCCCAGAGAGACTGTTGAAGTACGCCCTCGACTCCACTCGGGCTGACCGGATTTCGGCCGGTTCCGTTCGTGCCGAGCGGAGTCGAGGCACTATTTCGACAGTCTCCCAGAAGGAGAGGGGACTCAGTTCGTTACAGCAGGCTCAGCAAGAACTCCGCCGGGGTGCTGTGCAGGACTTGAACGGTGCACTGTAAATCGGTGCCTTCTGAGCGCGCTGCACCCACCAGCACGAATTGACCTTCCGTCAACTCGACCCGGCTCAGCTTGCCGGTGAGGTTCGCGGAAAGACTCCAGCTCGCCGTGTGTTCCACGCCACTCAGGCTCAGGTGATCAGCGCTCACCACTTCTCCTGAGACCACGTTCAACGCGGGAACCGGAGCTTTGAACTCCACCGAGAGCGACGCGGTGAACGGCGTGGTCGCGTAGCCGAGATCAGGCGCGGCGGCGGGGTTGGCCAGGGCTTCGAGCACCGTGGCGCGGAAGGTCGATGACTCGCAGGTCCTCCGCTCCACCCGGCGCGCGCGGCGCAGCAGATCGCGCGGAATCGGGGCGGCCAGCACTTCAGCGGAAAGGCCTCGCAGCCCGGGCTCGAGGGGCCGCGCCTGCTTGAGCACGATGCGCGGAGGAAGACTGCCCACCTTCAGCGCCGGCCAACCGGGAGCCACCTGGCGAAACTCGAAGTCGAGGATGAGCGCCTTCGACTGCTGCGCCAGCGGCCGGGTGACGTTCTCTTGAGCCAGCCACCGCACCGCCACCGCGCGCGCCTTGGTGAAGGTGTCGAGCAGCTCCTCATCGCTCAGCAGCAACGTGCCCGGAGGAACCACGGTCGAGCCGCGCAACCGCTCGAGGGTGGGCGTGGTGCCGCCTTCAGGCACTGACACGCGATCCACCTCTGGCAGTTGAGACGAAGTCGGGTTGGTCACGCTCAGCGCACCCGCCTGCACGTTGAGCTCGAGCGTCGCGGCAGTGCCCTGCAGCGTGAGCAGGAAGACGCCATTGCTCGTCTCATGCGCGTCATCGAAGTTCGCGTGCACCACCACCGCCATGTTTCCAGACAGGTGTTCGACCTTCTCGAACGCCCGCTCTTCGAAGGCCACGAAGCTCCAGTACGAGGCCCAGGTCTTCTTGAGCGCGTACTCCACCGTCTTCTTGCGGTCGTCGGGGTCAGGCTGCGCGGCCGCGTCGAGGTAGCCGGTGTTCGAGTCATAGAGCCCGGCGCCGTTGAAGCCTTCGACGTCTTCCGCGGTGCTGGAGGACCGGAACCGCAGCCCCTGGGTCACCGCGTAGTGGCCGAACCGAGAGGTCAACGCAGCGGTGAGCGTCGCCAGCGTGGCAGGTGCGATGGGCGCGGCGCGCAGCTCTGATTTGAGTCCTTCGGCGCGGGCGAGATCGCCGAGCACGTTGCCGGGCCCATGCGAGTTGAGAAACTCCACCAGGAACGTTTCATCGCGGGGGTGCGTGCTGCGGAAACGAGTCTCACCTTCCAGCGCGAGGTAGCGGATGCGCGCGTCGGCGCCGAACTCGAAGGTGAGCAACATGGCCTCGATGCGCGCGCGGAACGGCGCGAGGTGCTCTTTGTACGAACGAATGGTGACCGCCTCGAGCTGATCAGGCGTCGCATCGGGCGTGACGGCCAGCAACGAGAGATACCCCGTCGACTTCCCTCCGATGGAAGGCCGCAGCGCATCGGCGTCCTCCAGGCGCAAGGAACGCAGATTCTGGCTGTACGGCAGCGTATTCACCTCGACCTGCTGCACCGCGACCGGTGACTTCGACTGCAGTTGCAGCCACGCCGAGAGCTGCGCCTCGCTGATGGGCTTGATGATCAGCTCACCCGGCACGGTTGCTCTCAACACCACCGGCACGCGGAGGCGCGCGAAGTCTTCCAGCTCCTGGTTCTCGAGCAGCCCGCCCTGGTACGCGTTGGGAATGCCGCGGTTGCGCGCGAGCAGGTTGAAGTGCGCCAGCGGCGTCTGCGGCACGGAGGTGACCACCCCGGCGGCGGGCGGCAGAAAGTCAGGCACGTCTTCCAGCATCAAGATGTCGTTGGGGTTGGTGCCTTCGAAGCTCTCACCCGAGCGAATGATGCGCAGCCGGCCCGCCGTGAGCCCGCCGGTGTAGACCTCGAGCTCACCGACCACGGCCAGGTCCTTCAACCGGAGGATGCGATCGTGAAAACGAAGCTGCTGGCCTTCCATGTCTTTCGCGAGCGCTTCTTGCTGGGGTGAACGCACCACCCAGAACACCTGGCCCCTCACCTCGGGCGGCACGCTGGCGTCGATCACCTCGAAGAACTTCACCAACTCGGAGTGGATGATGGCGTCGGGGAACTCGAGCTGAAAGGCCCAGCGCTCCGGGCGGGCCCCGCGCTCGGTGACGTGGATGAGCGTGCCCAGGCCCAGCGCCCGGGGCCGAATGTCGAGGCAGAGCGTGTAGAAGCGGGGGCTGTAGAGGCGATCGCCTTCAGCCCAGGTGAGGTCGAGCGGCAGCACCGTCTCCTTCTTCGCCCACGCGTAGATGTCGGCGATGGTCTCGAAGCGCTGCCCTTCGACGGGGGCGATGCCTTCGCGCCCGGGAATGAGCGCGCCGTTCATCAACCGGAACCAGTACCACTCGTCGTGCAGTTGGTAGAACCGCGCGTCCATGTAGTGAGGCGTGGGGGTGGCCGAGGGGAAGCTGCTCAAGACGAACTTGGTCTCTGAGCGCCCGTTCGAGGTCGCGGCGAACTTCTCGTAGTCGGCGATCGACGCCAGCTTCGGCACCGTGTGGTCGTCGAACCCGGCGGGCCCCGGCGGGCAGGCGGAGAAGCTGATGAGCGAGAAGAAAATGAGCAGGCGCTGCATGGGGACACCCGCTGTCGCAAAAGTGACACCACCCCGTTTCAGTGTGGAGTCGCGCACTTGGCGGCGAGTTCCCCTCAGAAAACCGTGATTGTCCCGAGCATCTCTGAGCATCCCGAGTCCATTCTGCCCCGGGCCCGCGCTGGCCCCAAGCGGTTGGGCCCGCTATGTCAACCAGATGCCAGTCGCGTGGGTGGGAAGGGTGGTCGACTGGTGGATGCCCGAGGTCAACGACCCTGAGATCCGCGCGAGCAGCCGCTTCGCCATTCAGAGCTGGCTCATCGCCTGGCCGATGGCTGTGATGTGGGCCGTCTTCTCCACGTTCACGGAAATCTGGGGCCAGGTCGCGCTCAACGGGCTGATGGTGGTGATGGGCCCCATCGCTCTGTGGGGCGTCAAACGCACCGGGAAGTTGACGCCGTGGGTCCAGCTCACGCTCGGCTCCGCGCTGCTGCTCTACGGGCCCGGCGTGCTCACCCAGACGCCCATCGACGAGACCGGTTTGTTCTTCTCGGTCATCGTCCCCCTGGTGGCCGGCTTCACCCTGGGGGCGAAGAGCGCCGCGCGTTGGGCTGCGCTGACCGCGGTCGTCTCGGTGTGCGCGCTGCTGCTGGGGCATGAGGGCTACACCTTGCCGGCGATCGATCCCGCGCCGATGGTGTCGAAGGCGCTCAACATCGTCACCACGCTGGCGATGACCGCGCTGTTTTCAGGCCGCTTCTACGTGGTGCGCCGCGAGATGCTCGAGAAGGCAGAGGCCGCCAACCGCGCCAAGAGCCTCTTCCTCGCGACCATGAGTCACGAGATCCGCACGCCGATGAATGGCGTGCTGGGCATGACCGAGCTGATGCTCACCGAAGCCAAAGACCCGAGCACGCATGAGCAGCTCGAGGTGATTCAGCGCAGCGGCCGGCTGCTGGTTTCGTTGATCGATGACCTGCTCGACGTCACCAAACTCGAGGCCCAACGCCTGACGCTCGAGAAGGCCTGGTTCGAGTTGGCGCCCCTGACGCGCGACATCGAGCGCCTCTTCGCAGCGCGCGCCCAGGAGTCTGGCGTCGCCTTCTCGGTGACCCTCGCCGAAGGCAGCCCCGCTCGCATCTACGGCGACGCGCTGCGGCTGCGGCAGGTGCTGCAAAACCTCGTGAGCAACGCGCTCAAGTTCACCGAAGCCGGCCGCGTCACGGTGCTGATCAAGAAGGTCACGGGCGGGTTGTCCTTCAGCGTGGAAGACACCGGCATCGGCATCTCGCCCGAGGTGATGCCCCGGCTCTTCAACGTCTTCCAGCAGGCCGACCCCTCCACCACGCGGCGCTTCGGCGGCACGGGCCTGGGTCTCGCGCTCTGCCGTCAGTTGGTCACCTTGATGGGCGGCCACTTGATGGTCGATTCGGTGGAAGGCAAGGGCTCTCGTTTTCACTTCAACCTGCCGGTGGGTGAAGAGCGTCAGGTGGCGCTGCCCAACGCGCACGCCGGCGCCGCGCCCCGGGTGCTGGTGGTCGATGACAACCCCATCAACCTGCGCGTGGCCACCAGCCTGGTGCGCAAGGCGGGCTTCGAGGCCGATGGGGTGAGCACCGGTGGTGAAGCGCTCAGCGCTGCGGGTGCGGTGAATTACGTGGCGGTGTTGATGGATTGCCACATGCCCGAGATGGATGGGTTCGAGACGACGGTGAAGATCCGCGCGCTGCCTGCTCCGTTCGGGGGCGTGCCCATCTTCGCGTTGACCGCGTCGACCAGCGAAGAGGACCTGCTGGCCTGCCGCCGCTCGGGAATGAATGAGGTGTTGGCCAAGCCGGTGTCGTTGGAGACCTTGCAACGGGTGCTCTCGAAGTAACGACACCACCGTTCGCATCGAGCGCAGTCGAGATGCCACTTGTTGCACGAGCTGAGGTACTCCCTCGACTCTGCTCGGGAGGAACGGTGTAGCCTCGCCGCCGGCAATCGATGGGCACCTACCGGCTCGCCAAACACCTCAACTCCCCTTCCCTTCTGACGGACAGTTGGGCCGGCATTTCCGACGCGGGCCGGCCTGTCCTGGTGCTCGAGCGCAAGGCCCCCTGGGCGCAACAGCCTCAGTTCTTCGAGCGCTTCGCCGCCACGCAGCGCGGATGGCAGGTGTTGCGCCAGGCCGACGGCGTGTTGCCTTTGGTGGAGGTCGGCCAGGCTGACGGTTCCATCTACGTGGTGCAGTCATTTTTCGAAAGCGAACCGCTGCGCCTGGCGATGTCCGGAGCAGCGCCTCCGGGCCGCACGCCGTTCTCCGTGGTGGAGAGCGTCGCGGTCATCTTGCAGGCCGCGCGGGGGTTGCTCTCACTCGATCAACTCGACCCCTCGGTGATGCACGGTGATGTCTGCGCCAGCACGCTCTTGCTGGGCAGCGACGGCGCGGTGCGCTTCGAGGCGATCGGCATGGCGTCGGCGCACCTGGCGGATCCATCGTTGGGCCCCGCACGTGCCGAGTTGCTCACGCTCTCTCCCGAAGAGCTCGACGGCCAGGCTGATCCGACCAGCGACATCTTTCGCCTCGGGCTGGTGTGGCTCGAGTTGCTCACCGGCAAGCCGGCCTTCGGTGGCACCAGCTGGGCCGAGGTGAAGGCGCGCTTCGCCCAATTTTCCGGCGTGACACCGGGCCACTTCACCGCGTTGCCTCAGCCCATCCCGATGGTGCTGGCGATGATGCTCTCCAAGGCGCCCGCGTCGCGGCCGGCGGTGTCAGACCTCGAGCTGATGCTCACCCAGGTCTACGGCGCGGTGGGGGGCGTCGACTCTCCCCAGAGCGCGCTGACCGACGCCTTCGTGCGGCTCTTTCCCTCGCGCTCGAACGTGGCCACGCAGCTGCAGGGCGGCACCGTGCTGAACCTGAGCCCGCTCGGTGGCGCTCTCGAGGGCGCGGTGCCCCTGGCGCGCATCACCACCAAGCGCATGACGTTGACCGACGTCGCCCAGTCGCGCGCGCTGCAAGCCCACGAAGCAGCACGGGCGGCGGCGCGTGCATGGTCGCTCCAGCACTCGCGCGATGAGAGCAACCCGCGCGACTTCGCGCTGGGCGAAGCGTTGCTCGAACAACAACGGCTCACGCTGGATCAGGTCGACGCTGCGCTCCAGCACGCGCAGTCACTGAGCGCGACGTTCTTCGATTCGGTGTGCGCCCTCGACGTGCTCGATGAAGACGAGGTGTTGCCCATCGCTGCCGGGCTGCTCGAGCAGCAGCACCTCACGGGCCCGCAGTTGCTCGCGCTCGAACTGGGCCCGGCGCAGGGGCAACTGCTCTCGCGTGACGTGGCCGATGATTGGCAGCTCATTCCCCTGAAGCTCGAGGCCGGCGCGCTCACCGTGGCGGTGACGGATCCCTCGCGGGTCGATGTGCTCGACGACGTGAAGCTTCGCGCGAAGGTGCGCTCGGTCATTCCGGTGCGCGCGACGGAACGCACCATTCGCGAAGGTTTCTCGCGCATCTACGACGGCAAGACGTCCGCTCCGGAGTGGGCCGTGAAGCGTGCGCCCGCCGCCCCGCCCGTCGCGTTTTCAGACGAGCCGTCGATGAGGCTGCCGCTCACCTCGAGCAGCTCGGGCGTGCTCGAGCTCATCTCGTCACTCGACTCTTCCGTCGGCGCGAACTCCAAAGAGTCGTTGCCACCGCCGGTCTCACTGGGAACGCCGCTGCCCACGCCGATGCCGATGGGCGAGCTGCAAGGCACGCTCGAGGTGTCGTCGCGGCTGTTCGACGCGCTGCTCTCGGTGGTGGGCAATCGGGGGCTCGAGGCGTCGGCGATGATCGCCCTGGTACGCTCGGTGGCAAAGCAGTCCGGCGCGATGGGAGCCCCGCTCGACCAGGTGCGTCTGTCGGTGACCTCGGTGGTCATCGCCGCACTTCTCGAGGGAAAACGCGGGTTCGAAGTGCCTTCACAACCCGCCGCGGCCGCGTGCCTGGGACCGTACTGGCGCGACTTCGAAGACTTCATGCGGCCGTTGCTCGATGGGCACGAGACCTTGCCGTCTGATCCCCGCGCCGTGGTGTTGTGCTTGTGCTTCGAGGTCGCCGATAAGGTCGGGTGCGTGCCCAGCAACCTCGCCGAAGTCCGGCTCACGCTCGACCACTTGCGCAGCCGGTATCCATTGCCGGCGCTGGCCGCGATGGAAGTCGTTCTGGCAGGGAAGTGACGGTTGGACTGCCCCCCGTTCGCATCGAGCGCAGTCGAGATGCCACTTGATGCGCGAGGCGAAGGTGTTCCCTCGACTTCGCTCGGGAGGACCGGTTTGGAACGGTGAAGCCCGCCCGACTCTCGTTCTTCAATGAGCAGGATCCGCCCGAGCTCACGCAGTTGGTGGGAGACGCGGCAGTGCTCAGGCAACTGCACGCGCTCGGCGCTCACGTCACCATGGGTCTGCGTGAGCTCTCCGACGAACGCGCGCAGGCCATCAAGCGACTGGCCGGTGAAGGCGTACCGGTCGGGGCGTGGCTGCTGCTCCCGAAGGAACAGGGCTACTTCGCGACCTACGACAACGTGCACGCCGTCTCGGCGCGCGTCGAGGCGGTGTTGAGCTGGGCTGAGCGGCATCAGCTCTCGCTGGGTTCACTCGGCTTCGACTTCGAACCTGATTTACGAGAACTCGACACGCTCTTCCACAGCCCGGTGCGCGCGCTGGCCGCATGGGCGCGGAGATCAGGTGACCGAACTCGCCGGGCGCGCGCGCTCGATTCGTATGGCGCGTTGATCAAGCGGCTGCAGGGGGCTGGCTGGCGCGTCGAGGCGTACCAGTTTCCATTGCTGCTCGAGGATCGTGCGGCGGGCAGTCACTTTCTGCAGCGCTTCGTGAGCTGCCTGGACGTGCCCGTCGAGCGGGAAGTGATGATGACGTACAGCAGTCTGCTGGGGCCGCTGGGGGTTGGGTTGATGGAGGGGTGGACTCGGTCGAGCCGCGCGGTGGCGGTGGGCAGCACCGGGGGCGGCGTGGATCCGTTGCCCAAGCTCTCGTTCGAGCAGCTGAGCCGCGATCTTCGACTGGCCGCTCGCGCTTGTGACGACGTGAGCATCTTCAGTCTCGAGGGGTGCGTGATGCATGGGCACCTGCCGAGGTTGTTGGACCTCGACTGGGCTGCCCCGGTGAGCGTGCCGGTGCATCAGCGGCTGGGTGCGGCGGCGATCCGCTCGTCGGCCCGGGCGTTGGCGCGGCTGTTGAGGTGAATAGTCGACCGGCGGCCGGGTGAGGGGCGCACCTGGGTTGCTTGATTGGCCCCTCACCCCGACCCTCTCCCCGCTTCGCAGGGCGAGGGAGTTCAAGGGGCGACGACTGCGGGGAACGTTCCGGCGCCCTGAATCGTCGCGATGCAGCTCGCGGCGCCCTCGCACAACGTGACGGCCGTGTTCACCAGCCACGTCGCAGCGACGGTTCCTGAGGCGGCGGTGGTGACCGTGGGCACCGTCACGCTGAAGTTCGAAGGCAGGCTGCCCCCTTCGCCCCACGTGATTGCGCTGCCCCCTTCAGGCGTGAAGATGACGTTCCAGCTCGAGGTACCCGTGCTGGGGGGCGCCGCGGTCCAGCGCAGGGTGTAGCCACTGCGCAGCGTCGCAGGGGGTGACTCGGGGTTGGCGCTCCCCACGTTGAGCGTGTCGAGCGTCATCTTCACCGCGTAGACGTCATCGGTGACGACGAGCTCCCGCGGCGCGGTGCTGTTGGCCACGCTCACCGAATAGTTCGGGAACTCGCAGGTCTCGGTGCCGTCTTTCTCGTTGACGATGCGCTGACCTTGCGAGCCGTTGAGCTCCACGCCGTCGAGCCGTGCACGCAGCGCTTGCACCGCGCCACACGGCGTCTTTTTGGTGTCGTAGCTGAGCACCACCAGCAGCTCTTTCCCCAGGCGGCGCTGCGCGCTGATGACCGGCGAGCTCAACTTTCCGAGCGTGGGAACCGGGGGCTCACACGCGGTCGCGCCGACGCACACCACAATTCCGAGGAAGGTTTGCTGGAAGACCCTGATCATGGCCGCACGTTCTCAGCCGAAGCGTTCGAAGTCCACGAGCAGGCGCTACGGAGCCTTTGGCCCGTTGATGATGACCTCGTCGTCTCCCACCAACCAGAAGTGCCCTTCGTCGAAGGCCGTGAGGTCGCGCACGGGCACGGCATCGGTGTCCCGAAGTGACCACGTGCCGCTCCACTGCCGCAGGGAGCCAAGCTCGGTGGACAGATAGAAGCGCCCGATGCTGAAGGCGCGCACCGTCGTGTAGTTCGCCGTGCTGGGCGGAGCGATGAGTTGCCAGGCACCTTGCACGCGGCGCAACACGAGGCCGCGATCGCCCACGGCGACCACTTCGGTCGGTGAGAGCACCCACACGCCATGCAGTTGCCCGTCTTGCGCGCTTTGCGGCAGCACCTCGGCCACCAGCCCGCCCCCTGCCTCCAGCCGGAACACCGCGGGCCGCTGCGGCGGGCCGGTCGTGCCGCCCACCGCATACATCGCGTCAGGTGACGAACCATGCGCGTCGTGAAGCACGAAGCCCAAAGGCAGCTGGTTGCCGAACACCTGCACCAGGCCCACGCCATCCCACGAGGCGCGCCTGCCATCGCGGAGCACCGCTTCGAGGCGCACGCCGCCGTCGGCCGAGGTGAAGCCGGTCATTCCCACGACCGGCTCGGGGATCATCTGGCTGGTGGCGCAGCCTGCCGCGCGGGTCGCCGTCGCGATTCGGCCCACGCCGTTGTTGCCGCCCCCGACGAAGGCGCGGCCATTCGGATCGGCCCACACCGATTTCATGTTGTTCGGGCAATTGCCGCTGGAGTCGATCAGCCCGGCATCCCCGTCCACCACGAGCAGACGATCGCCCCCCGCGACCCACAACCGCTCGGGCATCCACGCGCTGGCACCGAGGTAGCTTGCGGAGCCCGCGTCTCGCAGCCGCATGAAGCCGCCATCGGCACAGCCCTCGTCGGTGGTCCCGTCACAGTCGTCATCGAGTTGGTTGCAGACCTCGAGGCCAACGGGCGAGGTCAACGAGTCGACGTCGTTGCAGTCACCGGCGAGCAGCGTGCGGCCGGGACCGCAGAGCAGCGCGCCCGAGTCAGGCACCCCGAAGGCGTCCCCGTCGTCATCGAGAAACGTGAGCGTGTCGCAAGGCTGCGGGCCGGCATCCACTTCACCCGCATCCACTTCACCCGCATCGGGTTCGCCTGCGTCGGGTGGGCCCCCATCGAAACCACCGTCGGAGAGCTCTTCGAGGCGCAGCGCGTCTTCCAGCGTGAGCCGCGCGCCCCGCGGGGTGAGCAGGTGCACGGACCACACGCCTCGAGAGAGCCCCGCGGGCACCTGGGCGGACACGCGCGTCGAGTCGATCAGCGTGACGTCGAACAAGGCCACCCGCGTCGCGCCCTGCACCAGCTCTGCGCTCGCCACCGTGCTCAGCTTCGAACGCGAAGGGCGATCGAAGTCGAACGGGCCCGCGGGGAGAAAGCCTACGCCCCGCAGCTCGACGACTCCGCCGAGTCGAGGGTCGAGAACGGTGGGCTCGACCTCGCGCAGCAGCGGCTCACCGGGCCTTGGGACGCAGCCACTGACGAAAACGAAGAGGAGCCACGAAAGGGAGCGCACCGGATGGCAACGGTACCACCCCGCGCAGCGAAGAAGGACGGCCGGCGCGGCTTTCCCGGCGGCTCAGAGAACGATGCCGACATAAACGTCATCCACAGCCAGCGACACTGGTGGCTGCCGAAGCTCGAGCCGATCTCCCGAACGGTATTCGCGTTCTTCCCACCCCGTCCCGACTCGGACCTTCACCGTCAGCCGCGGCGTCTTGTGCGAGACGAAGATGACCGCCTGCAGCGAGGGCAACTGTTTGTAGTGGCTGAACTTCTCGCTGCGATCGTAGTCCTCGGTAGACGGGCTGGTGACCTCGACCAGAAGAGTCGGGTTGGTGGCGGCGTTCTCGTCGAGCTTCGCGGTCTGCAGCTCACCGCAAATGACCGTCGCGTCTGGGTAGGTGGAGAGATCAGTCGCCTCGACGCGGATCATGAGGTCCGATGAGAAGACCTTGCACTGACCCTGGAGCGCCTGACGCAGGAGGGTGGTCACTGCGACGCAGAGTTCGGCGTGGGTCGGCGTCCCTCCGGCCATCGCGTAGATCTCTCCATCGCAATACTCCAGCTTGAGGTCGCTCGTCAGGAGCGCCCGCTGATACTCTTGGTACGAATAGTGGACCCTCCGCGCGGACGTCATTGCCGCTCACCCTACGCGACTCGAACGAAGCGGGCGAGGTCACCCCCGATGGCCCTCGCACCGGCTCGCTGAGGATCACATGCCACCGGTGACCGCTTCCAAAAGTGAGGCATCGGCGAGGTGACTCGACGATGAACACCTTCGTTCTCGGGGGCCCCAGCCGAAATCGCGCCGGGGCCGTTGAGCGAGCTGCTCGCAAGCTCAGCTCACTGCTGGCAGCACACCGCGTAGGACGTGGTCGGGGCCAGGCGGTTGTTCGCACCGCCCCACACCAGGCAGTCCGTGCGCCACGAGTCGGGCATGGTGTTCTCGCCGGCTGGAGCGTTGGCGGCGCTGTTCCACGGCTGGCTCGAGGCGAACGTGTACGAGTCGCCAGTAAAGGGGCACGAGGCGCCACCGCTGATGGCGACCTCGCTGCTGCTGCAGACCGAGACGTACGAGTTCGAGGCGCCGTGCACGCGGCAGGCGTGCAACGTGTTGCCGCCCGACCCCAGCACCTTGAGGTTTCTCGACACCGTCAGGTCGTCGTAGACCTGAACCTGCCGCGCGCCCAGGCCTGCGGCCGTGTTGCCGACCAGCATCAAGCGCTTGTACGTACCGTTGTCGTTGACGATGCCCGCGCCGCCCGCGCCGTAGCCCGGCAAGCTGGACCAGTCGCCGTAGGGCGGCAGGTAGCTGATCGCGCTGAGCGCGCCGTTCACCGTCGCCGTGGTCGCAGTCAGGGACGGCGTCGAGACGCTGCTCGCCGTCACGCCCGCGCTCGACACCGCGCCGACCTTGGTCTCGAGCCAGGTCTTGAGCTGCGTGAAGTTGGCGTTGACCTGCGAGGCCAGCGCCGGCGTGTCGGGCTGAAAGACGACGAGCTGCGCGAACGCTGCCGACGCGGCCAGCGCGGTGAGCAGACCCCAGCGCGCCCACCTCGACTTGCGGGGCGCGCGGCCGGCGCCGGCCTTCAGCCCTTCGACGAAGATGTCTCGCATCGCCGCGGCTTCCGAGGGGCTCACGCCGTTCCGCGCAGCGAACGTCTCGAGATCCACTTCGCCCAGGGCCAACGACAGGAGTTCAGCGCGGGATGCGTTCATTCGCTGCAAGGTAGCAGCGCGCAGGCCGCACACCACCCTGTACTGCGCGCGCACACTTCTTCAGGAACTCGACCATCGACGCGGCGGTCGTCTCTTCACAGACGCTCAGGTCGGCGGGTGACCGGCAGCTCCAGTCCTTCGCTCCGGCGCCCCTTCCTCGATTTGTGCCCGGGTCTCATCCACCAGCGTTTCGAGCGCGGCGTCCGTCAAGCCGAGCTTGCGGGCCAGTTGCTCGACGAGCAGGCGCTCCTCCTTCGCGATGCCGCTGTTGGAGTAGGCCATGCCGATGGCCAACTGAAGACCAGGGGTCTGAATGCCCAGCGCCGTGAGCGCGCGGGCAACGGAGGCGACTCGCGCCTCTTCCGTGTGCTTCTTCATCAACGAGATGCTTGCAGCGAGGCGTTCAGCCAGCGACTCCTCGGGGACCCCAAAGGTCTTCATCGTTTCAGTCAAGGCGGCCTGCTCGAAGGTGTCTATTTCGCCGTCGGCGCGCGCAACGAACACGGCCAGGTCGATGAGCGTATCCGCCGCGTCTTGAGCTGACCCGGTCTTCAACTTGAGCGTCTCGTTGAGCCTGCAGATGAAGCTCGCAGCACGTTCGGCGCTGCCATACGGCGGCAACCGCCAGGCGCGCCGAATGGTGGCTGGGATTTCGTAGGCGGCTCGCCGCCCCCCTGAAATTCGAAGCGCCTGGCTCAGCAGGATTTTGATTCCCAGTTGGTTCGCCAGATTGTGCACCGTCGCCGAAGTGCCCAGCACGGCGTTCAGCAACTTGAAGATGAGTCGATTGCCCGACATGACCGCCGACCAGCGGCTCCTGGGGACTTCAAGAACGTCTGCAACCTCGTCGCCCACCAGGTAGCGCATGAAGGCCGCGATGAGACCGCCCATCAGGGCCCCACCAGGGACCAGGTTCGAGTACGTCTTGAGCAGCGCGCGGGTCAGTTCGATGCCCTCGTTGCTCTTGCCGTGATGGCGTTGCTTCACGCGCTCGACGAAGGTGGCCGCCTCGGCCGTGTCCCGGGGCATCACGTCCTTGTCGAGGCCGAGCAGTTCGCCCGCCACTCGCCAGAAGTACCAGAAGTCATCGGCCTGTTGAGTCGTCACGTTGACGCCCAGCTTGGCGATGTGAATCAGTGGCGTGTAGCCAAAGGTCGTGAGGGTGCCGATCAAATCTTCCTGGTTGATTGGTACGCCGTCGCCCTGGGTGTCCCAGTTCTTCGACTGAATCAAGATGCGGCTCGCGCTGTGCATCATGCGCACCTTCATCAAGGTCGAGATCGCCGTTCCCGCGGGGAGGAAGCCGCCGGGCATCATGACCTGCAAGACGAACTGTGAAGTCTCGCTCACCCGCTTCTCAGTTCCGCCGTAGCCCATCTGATCCGTCGCATGCAGCGCCTTGACGCCCTTCCGGGCGGCATAACATTCGGGCAACGACGCGATTCCGAGGAGCACCGAGATCGAAATCCCGTGGTCGACGAAGAACGCCGCCGCACGCTCGAGCCGCGCCACGTCGGTTCCGTGCGGAAGTTGGCTGGCCCCCTTCATCCACTCGGCCAATTTCGGCGGAAGCGAGCCTGGAACGGTTCGGTCGTTCGAGACAGCCGCCCGGAGAGACGCATTCAGACCATCGATGCCGTTGGTCCCGAAGAGCCCCTCGATGATGGGGTCGAGCGTCGGGTCGCCGATGGTACGCATGAGATCGAGTTGCTGATTTGAAAAGCGCATTGATCCGCCCTTCTTAAGACAGAAGAGCCGCAAGGAACGGGTTGTGGCGTGGCTTCGATGGAGCTCAGTCGAGGGCTTTGTAGATCTCGGCGATCTCCAGACGGGCACCCAGACTCTCGAGCTGCAACGTCTGCCCCTCAGAGGCGCTGACCACGCTCCAGATCCCCTTTTCGTTCCGGCGATGAAGCTCGACCCGTCGCTCGTCGTGCGAGACGACGACGATCTCTCGCAAGCTCTCGAGGCCCCGGTAGTGCTCCAACTTCGCCCCTCGGTCGTAGGCCTCGGTCGAAGGACTCGTGACCTCGACGATCAGCTTTGGGTTCGTCGCCGCCAGAGGGTCTTCGATCGCGGCCACCACTTTGCCGCAGACGACCGCCCCGTCTGGATAGGTGGTGAGGTCGCTCTTCGAAATGCGAACCCGAAGATCCGACGTGTACGTGCGGCACCCGGCCGGGAGTTGGTTGCCGATGTGCCGGAGCACTGAAGCAGCCAGGGCTGCGTGCTCGGGCGTGCCGCCGGCCATCGCGTAAATCTCACCGTCCAAAAACTCGTGGCGCACCTGGCTGTGTTGCTCGAGCAGCGCGTAGTCTTCGTAGGTGTAGCGGTGAAGCCGGGCCGTCAAAACCATTTGGCGAGCATAGCTCGCGTTTCCTCTTCGCGCCGGGGAGCCCTCTTCGGGCGAGCCGCTGCTCCAACGATCCCACCCCGCCAGTCGGGCTGCTTTCGCAAGGGCAGAAAACGGGGAACCTGGGGCACCGCAATCCATCAGGAGTGGATTTAGAAATTGCGCACTGGCCGGTTTACCGAATTTTCAGCCAGGGGCGGGATGACAGCGGGTGGACATGAGGGTTTCATCGCCTTCGCGTCTGCAACCCGGGGGTCCTCATGCTGCAAACCGAATCCGTCGCCGAAGGCATCTGGCCGCGCAACGCGCGCCGTGCGGTCAAGGCTGATCCCCGCGCTGACGGGCACGAAGACCTCTGCAGTGTTCTGATCAGTGAAGAGCTCAGAACGCTCGAGTGCGATCTCGAGATCTCCAAGGGTCTGGAGGCGCTCGACTCGGCGGGCGTCACGTCGGCGCCGGTGGTCGACGACAACGGAGTGCTCGTCGGCGTGGTGTTCCTCACCGCGCTCGCGCGCCTGCGTGAAGCCTCAGAGCTCGAAGTGGAAGACGCGATGATCACCGACATGGTGACCGTGCCTCAGCGTGCGACGGTGGCCGAGGTGGCGCGTCTGATGGCGAAGCACGGTCTCGAGCGGGTGCCGGTGGTGACCCACGACGGTCACGTGGTGGGCGTGGTGTCTGCGATGGACATCGTGCGTTGGCTTGCCGGCCGCCTGTAATCAATCGAGCGCCCGCTCTCCTTCGGGGTGAGGGAATGACGAGCGCTTCCCGCGCTGTCTGGACGAGCTCGAAGCCTTGAAGCTCTAACGGCGCCGCGCCACGTAGTGGAAGCTGTGCCAGTCGTCGCCCGCCGCGTGATCGACCGCCACGCGCAGCACCTCGAAGCCCGACCGCCGCAGCAGGTGCTCCATCTGCTCGCGCCGCAGCCCGTACATCTCGAGTGGCAGCTCGCCCTTGCGCCACTTCCACAGCCGCTGCGCACCCGGCACCTTGAACACCAACCGCCGCGCCATCGTGCGAGCACGCAGCGCCGAGAGCCGCGAGCGCGGCGCGTGTGGCACCTGCAGCCACGCCAACGCCCCGGGCTTGAGCACCCGGCCCAGCTCGGCCACGTACGGCTTCATCAAACCCGGCGGCAGGTGCTGCAGCGTCATCACGCTGAGGGCGAAGTCGAAGCGCGCATCACCGAACAACTTCAAATGCGGGTACGGGTTCTCGTGAAAAGTCGTGTTCGAGAACGGGCTTTGCCGCGCGAGCTCCACCATGCCGGCCGACACGTCGACGCCGTCGACCTGCTCGAAGTGAAGGCTCAGCGCCCGGCTCAGCCGCCCCACCCCACACCCGAAGTCGAGCGCGTGGCCGAACTTCAGGCCGTGCGGTGCACACTCCGCGAGCGCACCCGACACGTCAGCGATGCCGGTGGCCCAGAAGGCCTCGTCATCCCAGCGGTTGCCTTTGCGTTCGGCGGCCGACAGCACCGCCCATCTCGCGTCGCGCGAGAGGGCGTTCCAGTGGTTGGCCAGCCGGGTGAGACGACCGGAGCTCAGGGGATGCAGGCGGTCTGGTACGTGACGGTCAGGGTCTTGCCCGGCTCAGGCACGTAGAGCGGCTCGAAGTTGACCGAGTTGTTCGTCGCGTCGTACTGCCAGATGCGCGACATCAGGTTCGGGTCGGGGTCGACCGCGGGAATCGGAACACCGTCGATGGAGACCTGGATGCCGGTGGGCGCCGCGAGGTCGGGCCGCGAGGTGAGGAAGAAGTTGGTGCGGTAACCGAAAGCGCCCTTGCCGATGCGCTCCAGGGCCAGCGCCCAGTTCTGCGTGCAAATCTCTTCTTTCACGCCGTTGGTCTGCGTGACCATGAAATCGTGCCGGCCATCGTTCGCGTCGTCGTACGCGCAGCCCGACGGCGACGAGGGCAGGAACGGGCCGATGACGTTGTACGTGAACGAGCCCGCCCGCTGTGCGCCTTTGATGTTCATCAGCTGGTTCAAATAGAACGCTGGCGCCTGCGGGGCCTGGTCGCGCGCGTCGGTCACGCACACCACGGCGAGCACGGCCTCCTGCCGCAAGAAGCCTGCGTTGCGTGCGGGGTCGGTGATGTACGGGGCGGTCAACGCGCGCGTCGCCGGTTCCATGCACGACTCCGAGAAGCCGGGCAGCGGCACGCTCACCACGCTGGCGAACTCCGCCGCAAGGTTGGGCGTCGTCGGGCGCAGAATGCGGTGGCCGCCCGTCGAGGTATAGAAGGTGCCGCGGTCGCTGTCGGTCAGCTCCGTGTTGGTGACGGCGAGTTGGAAGTCGACCTGGTTGCTGGTGGCGTACTGAAGGAACGCCGACATGTTCGAGGCGAGCGCCATCGTCTTGTCTGCCATCGAGCAGGAGTCATCGATGACCAGCAGGATGTCGGCCTTGGGCTTGGTGTCCTGGCGGAAGGTGTCGGTGTTGAGGCCCAGCGTGTCACCGCGGCCCTGCAGCGCCACCACGTAGTCGAGCGGTTGGCCGCCCTGGGTGACGCTGATGACGAACGCGCCGGTGTCAGGGCCGTAGTTGATGGGCCGGTACTTGAGCGAGAAGGTGATGGGGGTCGAGCTGCCCGGGCTGACGCGGGTGCCGCCCGACAGGCCGGTGACCACGAAGAACTCGGGGCACGGCGAGGCGCCCATGCAGTTCGGCCCGCCGGGGCCTTCACCGGCCGCAGCTCCCATCGACGACGAGTTGATCACCACGTCGCTGCTGCACGAGTTGTAGATCTGGAAGTTGCGGTTGGGCGAGTTGCAGTCTTTCTTCACCACGCCGAAGTCGAGGGTGCTGGGCGAGATGGTCAGGCAACTGTTGGCGATGGTCGCGGTGAGCGCCACGTCACGCTGCGGCGCGATGGGGTCGGCGAGGTTGAACGACACCCGGCCCACCACCTGCGCAGGCACCGGGGGCAACATGCCCTGCGGCCACGCGCGCACCATGATCTGCTTCGTTTCACCGGGCATCAGCTCGAGCTCGTTGACCACGCCTCCGGGCAGCGAAAACACAGCGGGCATTCCGGTGGGGGTGCCCGTCTCGGGCAGCAGCTGCAGGTTGCTCATCAGGCACAGGTCGTTGGGGCCCGTGAGGCGGTTGCGCACGGTGAAGCCGAGATCCTTGATGGCGGGCGGCGAGACGATGCCAAAGGCGAGCGCGATGGGGGTGATCTCCACGTCGCAAGGGGGCAGCCTCACCGAGTTGGCCGTGACCGTGATGGTGGTGATGGGCTCGTCGGGATCGTTCGAGAAGAGCTTCACTTCGAAGGCGCGCATGCCCAGGCCGTTGGGCGTGATGCGCACGGGGATCTCCAGCAGGCTGGTGCCCGCGCCGGCCTCGAGGCCGATGGTCGGGTCGTAGCGGCCAGCGCCCGCGGTGGGCAGGTCGTTCGAGCACGCGTTGCTGACCGTGTCGAAGATGCCCAGGCAGATTTCATCGAGCGACGAGCCGGCCATCGCGGTCACTTCCCAGTACGGGCGGATGAAGCCGCCAGCGCCGTCAGACCGACCGAGCTTCAGGTTCGCGCGAGGGTCGACCGGCGTGGGTCGGGTGCCCACGTTCTGCACGGTGAGCTTGCGGGTGGCGAAGGTGGCGGGGTTGGCCTGGGGGAAATAGGCGATGCGGCCAAACGCCATGGTGGGCGAAGGCCGCGCGTCGATGTCAGGCCCACCGCCGACGCCGCGGAGGTTGACGCTGATCATCGGCTGGCTGGCGAGCAGGGTGGTGGCGATCACCGTTCCCGCGCGGGGGCCGAGCACGAGCGGCTTGAAGCTCATCTTGAGGGTGGCTGAACCCGCCACGATGACGCCACCCGTGTCACGCACACCACCGGGCACGGTGAGGGTGGTGAGCTCGGTGGTCGACCGGGCCTCGGTCACCTTGAACACGGTGCTGGGGTTGCCGCCTTCGCGGGGCGCAATCATCGAGAGCGTCACCGGGGTGAGCGCGAGGTTGCTGAAGACGATGCTGCCGGGGATGGTGGTGCCGGGGGGCGCGTAGCCGAAGTCGAGGGTGGCGGGCGTCCACGAGAGCGCGGCGATGACGCCCGTACCGATGAGGCGCACCGGCTTCTCGGGGCACCCTTCGGCGCGGCGCATGCGCACGGTGGCCGCATACTCGCGGGCCTCGGTGGGCTTGAAGGCGATGGTGGCCTGCTTGCTGCGGCCGCCGCCGATGAGGAACTCACCGCGGGGCGAGTCGGCAGAGATGACGAAGATGCCGTCGCCCTGGGCCGATTCGACGGCGCCCAGGTAGGCGCGGGTCTCGATGGGGCGCTGGTTGACGAAGTTGTATTCGACGTTGAAGGTGTCGCCGCGCGCGACGGCGCCGAAGTCGATCACCGCGGGCAGGTCACACTCGCCGGAGACCGCGATGCCCTTCAAGGTGATGCTCGCCTTTTCCTTGTCGATTTCGGTGTTGGCCGAGTTCATCGAGAGCACCGTCTCGTGAATCACCTGGGGCACGCCGTCGACGACGGGGGGCGCGAAGTCGATGTTGAACTCGACCGTCGCGCCGGGGCGCACGCTGGTCTCACCCTCGAACGCGATGGTGAAGACCGGGTTCGGCTCGTCGACCTGCGTGCCGGCTTTGGCGTTGTTGCCGCTGGTCTTGCTGAAGGTCTGAATGACCAGGTTGCCCAGGCCGCCGTTCTGCACGACCAGCTTCTGGCTGACGGTCTTGCCCATCGAGACCGTGCCGAAGTCGTAGATGCCGAAGTCTTCGGTCAGCTGCGTACCGTTGACGGTGTAGATGATGCGGGCCTGGCCCTTGTTGTTCGACGGGCCGACGGGCCGGCAGCTTTCACATGCCTGCGCCGCAAACAGAAATACACCCATCACCATCAGCTTCGACTTGGTCATCATCTCGAGAACTCCTGCTCAGACACGCGGGCGGGGAAGCCAGCCGCTTTCCCCAAAGAGCCGGGCTTATGGCACGAAATCGCCCAAACCGTACCTCAGGTGGTGACGCCTCGAGGTGACGAGGCGCACGAGCCGACATCCCGGGCTAGAGAGTCAGGCCGATGCGAATCTGCGTGACGTACCCGCTGCAGGCGGGCCAGCGGTTGGTGCTGCGCACCGCACTCGACTGGGACCGCGATGTGCAGCCTCAGAAGACCACCGCCACCGAGGCGTTCTTCGACCTCGAGGTGAGCTCGCACACGCTCGAGTTGAAGCCTTGTCTGATTGCCGCCGGCAAGCTGACCTGGGCGTTGGGGCCGAACTACGTGCTGACGGCGCATGAGGCCGACCGCGGGGTGTGGCCGTACTTCTTCGGGGAAGCGCGCGGCAAGGTCTCCGACGTGTTGCAGGTCGACTTCGAGGGCCAGCAGCGCGCCATTCGCATCTACCACCCGCCCGGCTACGACGAGAACACGCTGCGCAGGTTCCCCGTGCTCTACATGCAAGACGGCCAGAATTTGTTCTTCCCCGAAGAAGCTTTTCGCGGAAACGAGTGGCACGTCGACGAGACGATGGACCGGTTGGATCAGATGAACGCGCTGCGAAAGGCGATCGTGGTGGGCGTCTCGCCGGCCGATCGCATGCGCGACTACACGCAGGCGGGGTACGGGGCGTACGGGCGCTTCCTGGTAGACCGGCTCAAGCCGATGGTCGATCACCACCTGCGCACGCGCATCTCACCGGAAGACTCGGTGGTGATGGGCTCGTCATTGGGTGGCGTGGCCGCGCTGCACGTGGCCTGGGAGCACCCCGAGGTGTTCGGCCGCGTGGCCTGCCTGTCGAGCACGTTCGGGCGGATGGATGACTTGTTCGAGCGCATCGCCTCGCAGCCGCGTCGCAAGCTGCTGGTCTATCTGGACAGCGGTTGGCCCCGCGACAACTACGACGCCACCAACGCCATGCGCGATCTGCTGATCAGCCGCGGCTTCCGGCTCGGGGTGGACCTGCTACAGTTCAGCTTCCCCGAAGGGCTGCACGACGAGAGCTCGTGGGCCGACCGCATTCACGTGCCGTTTCAGTTCTTCTTCGGGCGGGCCTGGCGCGCGCAGCGGGGCGATAGCTGATCAGCCCGCAGGCGAGACGGAGACCGACGGAAAGAGTGGGTCGATTCCGTCTTTGACCACCGTGTCGATCAACCGCACGAGGTCGTCGTACCTCACGCTGTCTTCGATGGAGAGCGTGATGGCGGCTTGATCAGGCTGCTGGGCCTTCAGCTCCTTCAGCTTGAGGACCAGCTTGGTGATGTCGATGCGCTGACGGTCATCACGCGTGATGGGTATCGCGTCGAGCTGGGAGCCACCGACGGTGAGCTTGAGCTCCTTGTCGGTGATCAGCAACGTGATGGGCATCAGCGGCGGGGGTGTGACCTCTTCACCCTGGCTCGTGCCTGACTGCGAGACCTGCAGCCGCCCGAGCTGAGTCCACACGGCGGTCATGATCAGAAACACGATGGTGACCGCCATCAAGTCGATGAACGGCACGAGGTTGATCATCGCGTCGAGCGGCTTCTTGCCTCCCTTGGAGCTGCCACCTGAATCCATTCCTCCGGCCATGCGGCCCAAGACAGCGCGCGAGAAAAAGGGTTTCGGCGATTAAGACCGACGCATGGCCGACAACGACTCGCGCTCAGGGCTCGTCTATTTCACGCAGGCACTGCTCGACTGGACCACGCAGGTGCACGCGCCGCATGATCCCGCGTTGCAGCAGGCGTTCGATGCGCCGGCGAAACACGGGATGCCGGCGATTCAGCTCGCTCCGTCGGAGGCGCGGTTGACTGAGTTGTTGCTGCGCATGGCGGGGGCACGGAAGGTCGTCGAGGTGGGCACGCTCGCGGGGTACTCGGCGCTGCGGCTCGCGCGGGCGCTGCCGGTCGATGGTGAGGTGCACACCATCGAGTTCGAGCCGAGACACGCGGAGGTCGCGCGAGAGGTCGTCGCGAAGGCGGGCGAGAGCAAGCGCATCACCGTGCATGTCGGGCGCGGGGTCGACGTGTTGCCCACGCTCGAGGCGAGGGGTCCGTTCTGCGGGATCTTCATCGACGCCGACAAGGAGAGCTACGACCAGTACGGGCGCTGGGCCGCGAAGCATTTGCGACCGGGTGGGTTGTTGCTCGGCGACAACGTGTTTTTGTTCAACCAGCTGCTCGAGGATTCACCTCGTGCGGCGGCGATGCGGCGGTTTCATGAAGAGGCGAAGGCGCACTTCGACACGGTGTGCATTCCCACGCCGGATGGGTTGTTGCTGGGCATCAAGCGGCCTTGAAGATGACTTCCACGCTCCCCAGTGCGGGCGTTCAGGCGACCCTCGCGACGGGCGTACAGCAGCGGACAGAGCTGAAAGATGTTCCGGAGGCGGTGCGCCACGAAGTCATCCACCCCGCTCACCACCCTGCGCGCCCCGCTTTCCTTGCTCGCCGTCACGTTGCAGCGCTCGACGCGCATCTGCGTAAGCGCCGTGACTAGATCGCTCTTGAGCATCGCGGAATGCGGCCGCGCACCCCAACCCCGCTGTCGCTGTCGGAGACAGTTGAAGTACGCCCTCGACTTCGCACTGCAAGTGCCCCCTGGACTGGGCGCGGGGAGACCGGTGATGGAACCCGATTCCTATTTCCGCCAACCCTCTCGGGCTGAACGGATTTCGGGCGGTTCCGTTCGTGCCGAGCGGAGTCGAGGCACCTATTTCACCAGTCTCCTGTCGCTGGGAGAGGGGGCTGGCGAGAATTCCAGAGGAAGACCGCGCCGCAGACCGTGCTCACGCCCACCACGAAGTAGACCAACTGCAGCCAGCTCAGCGTGCGCATCATCACCAACTGCATGACGATCCACCCGGTGAGCGTCGCCCCCGCCACCGAGGCCACCAGCTCGCTGTTTTGAAAGCGCTGCGACTCCAGCACCGCCGCCACGAGGTTTCCCACACCCACCACGCCGAAGAGAATCAGCCCGGGAATGAGGTCGCCCAGGTCTCGCGTCGACCGCAGCAACGAGAACCCGCCCGCCGCCGCCGTCACCCCCGTGAAGAGACACAGCCACAACACCAGCCGATGCACCCGCCGGGTGAGCTCGACTGGCGCGGGCGGCGGGCGCTCGGGCTCAGCCACCGGCAGCACCTCGATGCGTTGGGGCGCCTTCTCGATGAGCCGCATGATCAACGGGGGCTGCGCTTGAAACAAATCTTCCACGCTGCGCTTGATGAAGCGTTGCCCATTGCGGTGCCAGAACCACGCCCAGGGCGTGCCTCCGACCACCACCACATCCCAACGATCGAGCGCGTCGACCATGTTGGCCGCCATCACGTCGACGGCGTGGCCGTGCGCCACCAGGCCCTGCGCCACCGCGCGCGCGAGTGCCTCGTTGCCGCCCTTCTTCGCACCGTACGCAACGAGAACCCGCATGCGCCCCACCCCCGCACCAACTCTGTGCAAGGCAGAAGCCCGAGGGGATTTCGGGGCAATGACCCCGTTCGCCCCGTGCCTCGTGGCGCAGCGCCTGCGTTCAGTTGCGCGGAAGCACCCGATGCGGCGCGAGGCGATGGCGCACGCGCCACAACCAGAGGGCCGCGCCGAACGTCACGGTTCCGATGAGGAAGTACACCAGCTGCAACCAGCTCACGGTTCTGACCATCACCAACTGCGTGACGACCCACGTGGTGAGCGCTGCACCTGCGACCAGCACCGCCAGCTCGCTGCCCCGAAGGCGCCGGGCCTCGAGCGCCGCGGCGGCGAGATTGCCGAGTCCGATGACCAGGAAGAGCAGCAGCCCCGGAATCAAATAGCTGTCGAACGGCGAGTGCTCGAGCAGCAGAGCGGGCCGCCCCTCACCGCGAGGTGGCGAGGTGATCAACACGAGCCCACCGCCCACCGCGGTGACGCCGGTGAAGAGACAGAGGCCCAGGACCAGGCGGTGCACCAACGACATCGACTGCGGCACGTGCGCGCGTTCACGCACCGGCATCGTGGTGAGCTGCTCGCCGAGCTCCCGGCCCCACGCACGGGTGGCCACCAGATCTCGAAAGTCACCCCGAGTCGAAAGGGCCGTCTTCGCGTCGGGCAACAACCGGCCGCCGAACGTCTGGTGCGCCTGCACCCCGGCGAGGCGCGCGAGGTGTGCGACCGAAGCAGGCGGCGGCAGCTCGCGCTTGCGGGCTGAGTCATCGAGCGGCCCGCTGGAAAAGAACCACACCGGCAGTTGCTGCAGTTCCTCGAGGTGGCGCTTGACGAACCTGCGCGCGTCGCGTTGCCAGAACCCGAGGTAGAGCGCACCGCCCACCACGACGGCTTCCCATCTGACCAGGGAGTCGAGTGGTTTACCGGCCGGCAGCACGTCAACCGTGTGGCCCGCGTCGACCAGGCCTTGCCCGACTGCCGCAGCCAACCCCTCCGTTCCGCCCCTCTTGGTTCCGTACACGACCAGGACCCGCATGACGCGCCTCCGGCGGTCGAAGGGCTGCAAGGGCGACGCCCGCCTTGAAGCCCGCTGAAACGTGCGGGTCAGACCGGGGGGGCTCACGCAGACCCTGCACGCAAGGAAACGTGCCTTCCCCTCTGTTGAGACGTACACCTCAAGCTCATGAGTTCGATCAAGCGCATTGCCATCAGCACCGGAGGCGGCGACGCCCCTGGTTTGAACGCCGTCATTCGGGCCGCCACGCTCGCCGCCGTCAACCGGGGCTGGGAGATCTACGGAATCCGCGAAGGGTTCAACGGCATCTTCTTCCCTGAACGTTTTGCCGATGGTGGCCTGTTTCAACTGACGCGCGATCGCGTGCGCGGCATCGCTCACCTGGGCGGCACGATTCTCGGCACGACCAACAAGGGCAACCCCATGAAGTACCCGCTCAAGATGCCCGACGGGTCCGTGCGCGAGGTCGATCGCACCGATGAGATCCTCGAGTTCTTCGCGCGCAAGCAGATCGACGCGTTGATCAGCATCGGCGGCGACGGCTCACTCACCATCGCGCACGCGCTGTCTCTCAAAGGCCTCAAGGTCGTCGGTGTGCCCAAGACCATCGACAACGACCTCGACAAGACGTTCACCACCTTCGGCTTCGACACCGCGGTCTCCTTCGCCACCGAGTGTCTCGATCGCCTGCACACCACCGCCGAGAGCCACCAGCGCATCTTCGTGGTCGAGATGATGGGCCGCTACGCAGGGTGGATTGCGTTGCACTCGGGCATCTCGGGCGGCGCGCACGCGATTTTGCTGCCCGAGATTCCGTTCGACCTCGACAAGGTGGTCGAGAAGATCCGCCTGCGCGACAACGTGGGCCGGGTGTACTCGCTGGTGGTGGTGGCTGAAGGCGCCAACGCAGTGCACACGCAGCGCTCCGTGTTGGAGAAGGCGCAGGCAGGCCAGGCCGAGCGGCTGGGCGGCATCGGCGAGAAGGTCGCGCGCGTGCTCGCAGAACGCACCGGCAAAGAGACCCGCACCGTGGTGCTCGGTCACCTCGTTCGCGGCGGCTCGCCCACCTCGTTCGATCGCCTCGCGGCCATGCGCTTTGGTGCCGCGGCGGTACGCGCGCTCGATGAGGGCTACACCAACGTGATGGTCTCGCTGGCGTTCCCCAACGTGCAGTACGTGCCCCTCGAAGAGGTCGCCGGCCGCATGAAGTCGGTGCCTCTCGACAGCGACACGCTGCTCACCGGGCGCGACATCGGCATCTGCTTCGGCGACTGACTCACGGCGCCGCGAGCGCCGCCCGCAGGGCCGCGTTGGCCTTGTGGTGGTCGGTCAGTGAGTCGATCTCCCGAAGCCGCGCTTCCGCGGTGGCCTGCTCACGCAAGTTCACGAAGAGCAGGGTGGAGTCACCCAGCTCGAAGCGGGTGCGCTCGCCCTGTTCGAGCCGCAGGGAGACCGCCACCTCCTGGCGGGTGAAGGTGATGCGCTCGCTGGCCGCCGCCAGCGCCGAGAGCGCATCGCGCACGTCGACCACCACCCGGTCGCGCGCGAGCTGTGCCTGGGCCTCGAGCCTGCTCAGGCCGGCCCGCGCTGACTGCACCCGGCCCAGCGGTGCGCGGTACAGCAGCGGAACTTCGAGCAGCGCGCTGAACTCGAGCTCTGGCTTGGCCAGCGGCACCAGCTCGGGCTGCGGGGTGTTGCCGAAGTCCTGCGTGAAGGCGACCCCCAGATCCAACGAAGGGAGCACCTGGTTCTGCTGAAAGCGCAGCTCGATTTCTTGCTGCTTCTTCTGCGTGAGCAGGCGTTGCAGGTCGGGCCGCCGCGCCAACGCCACCTCGAGGTCGGGCGCCTCGCGCGCGCTCAGGTCGGGTTGAGGAAAGGTGCTCGGGAGACGCGCTTCCTGGGGCATCACCGGGCTCCCTTGCGCGTCTCGCAGAAAGAGCGACAGCTCGAACGAGCTCTGCTCGAGCGCGCGCTGGGCCTGAACCAGCAAGGCTTGTCGTTGAGCCAACGCGCGTTGGTTGTCTTCTCGATCGAAGACGGGCACGTCGCCCTCCTTCGCGCGGCCGGCGAGCTGGGCGTCGCGATCTTTGGCGGTCTGCAGCAGCGCGCGCGCGATCTCCCGCCGATGCCCCGCGGCCACCCAGTCCCAGTAGCGGAACGCGGCCAGCCGGGTCACCTCGATGCGCTGCTGGTCGAGGGAGAGCCCCGCCAACTGTTGGCTCAGCTCGGCCCGCGCGAGGTTGGCCCTGCGGCGGTCGATGGGCCCATTGCGCAGCACCGGCACGTTGACGCCCGTGCGCACCTCGCCGCCGGAGAGCGTCTCGCGCTCGCGGTAGTAGTCGGGGATCTTCCCCAGCCCCAGGCGGTAGCCCGCAAAGAAGTTCGCACCCCACAAGGGCGTGGGCACCTCGATGACGCTGTCGAGGCGCGTGTGGGGGTAGCCGCTGATGGGCGAAGTCCACGCGCGGGTGCGCCACACCGGGTCGAAGACGCCCGCCGCGGTGAGCTGTTCGCCCGCGGCGCCCTCCACGTCGGCGCGCGCCGCCACCAGAGAAGGAAAGGCCTGCTCGGCCACCGTGAGCACCTCGCCCAACTGCAACACGCCTTCTGGGATCACCGGCGCATCGCCTGCGGCCACCACCAACGTCAGCACGGCTGCGCTGATCATTTCTTTCCCTCCTTCCCGGCTGCGCTGGGCTCCTTCATGGCGACCGTCGGAGGAAAGCCGTTGAAGCGGCGCCACAGCTCGTAGCCGAGCTTGACCTGTTCGAGCAGTACCCAGCCGTTCACCCTGACGCCCTGACGCAGGTACAGCCGCGCAGGCCAGCCCTCATCACCTTCGGGCCTGACCAGAATGCGAAAGCGGCCGGTGCCGTCGTCGGTCGCGTCGATGAGCGCCACCTGCCCGCCGAAGGTGCCGACGGCCACCGAAGGCCAGCCCGTGAACTGCACGGCGGGCCAGCCCTCGAACTGGAGCCGAACGTGGCGCCCATCGGAGAGCAGAGGCATGTCGTTGCCTTCGACCCACAGCTCGACCGCGCGCTCGTTGGTGTCGGGCACGATGGTCAGCAACGGCTCGCCTGCCTTCACGAAGGCGTTCCCCTGCCCGGCTTGCACCCGGAGCACGGTGCCTTCGATGGCCGCCTTGACCTCCATGGTGCTCTGTCGGGCCAGGCGCACCTCGAGGCGCGCCAGCTCGGCGGCGGCGTTGGCCTCTTCGGCCAGCGCGGTGGCCTCGGAAGCGCGCGCGTCGTCGAGGCCCGCAGTGAGGTCGTGCTCGACGCGCTGGCGGTCGTCTTCCAGCGCGCTCGCCTCGCCCATCGCTGCCTGGAGCGTGGCCAGCGCCCGCTCGACGTCGGTGGCCGTACGCACGCCCTCGAGCTGGGCGAGCTCGAGGGTGCGCTGAGAAGCGAGCCCCTGCTCGAGCAGCTTGCCCTGACGCTCGAGGTTCAGCTTCGCCGCGAGCTGGGCGGCCTGCGACCCTTCGAGCGCCTGCCGGGCTGCCTTGACGCGCTCCTGCGCCATGCTCACCCGGTTGGCCGCGCCCCGAATGCCTGCGACCCGGCTCGACTCGAGCGAGCGCTGGCGGGCGACGATGGAGGTGACCCGCGCAATGGTGGCGGCCCTGCGGGCGACCACCGCGGCGCGCTCTTCGCCCAGGCGCATGAGAATCGCGGGGTCGTTGTCGGTCAGCTCGAGGAGCAGGTCGCCTGGCTTCACGCGAGAGCCTTCGCGCACGTTCCACTTCGTCACGCGCCCCTCGATGGGTGCGTCGATTTCTTGTTGACGCTCGAGCGGAGCAAAGGCCACCACCCGCCCGGTGCCGCTGACGCTCTGCTGCCAGGGGATCAACACGAGGCCCCCGGCCGTGAGCGCCACCGTGAGCGCCAGCAGGCGGCCCAGGATGCGTAAGGATCGCGGGGTGCGCACCAACAGCGCTGCGGCGCGAACACCGCGTTCCCCGGAGAGAGGTGAAGGCTCAGTCTGTTTCAGAGGGGCGCTCATGAGGCGGTCTTCCTGGGGGGTGCGCTCGACAGCTCGGTCAGCGAGACCACCTGAGCGCAACCGCGGGCGACCGCTGAGTGAGGGTCACTGACGAGCGCCACCAGCGTCCACGGTGCGGCAGTTCGGGTGAGCGCGGTGATGCACTGGGCGCGGGCCTCGGCCTCGAGGCTGTCGAGCGAGGCCTTCAGCACGATGAGCCGCGGCGAGCTGGCCAGCGCCCGCGCCACCAGCAGGCGGGTGAGCTGGGCGGGCGTGAGCGGCGCCCCGTCGTGGGTGAGGCGCGTGTCGAGCCCCTCGGGCAGCCCGCGCAGCGTGTCGAGCAGGCCCACCTTCTCGAGCGCCCCGCGGGCATCGCCGGCCGTCACCGCGGCCCGGCCCAGGGTGAGGTTTTCCAGCACGGTGCCCTCGAAGAAGTCGCCGGCTTGAACGAAGGCGGTGTGCTCGCGCAAGGCGTGCGTCCGGGCGCGCGAGGTCTCCACCCCGTTGAAGGACACCACGCCCTGTGAGGGCACCTGGAGCCCAGAGAGCCATTCGCCCAGCGGGTGTCCTTCGGTGCCCACCACGGCCAGCCGGGCTCCGGCGGCGACCTCCAGGTCGAGCGGCTTCCAATGGTCTTCGGCCGCCCCGCGCACCTCGACCCGCACGCCACCCTGCCCCGAGATGGGCTCACCGGGTTCGGGGTTCTCGGTGGGGAGGTCGACCAGGTGACCCAGCTTGTCGACCGCGGTGAGCAGGTCGTACGTGGCGTCGAGCAGCTTCCCCAGCTTCGCGATGGAGCTGCTGACGGCGGCGACGATCAACTCGGCGGCGACGAGCTGGCCCAGGGTCAACGACTGGCGCACCACCAGCCAGCCACCCAGACCCAGCAGCGCGGCGCTGGCCACCACCTGGAGCCCCAGCGCTCCGACGGTCTGCCCGAAGAGCACCCCAAAGTGTTTCCGCCGCGCCTCGAGGTAGCGCCCGATCAACATGTCAGCGCGGTCTGCTGCGAGCACGGCGCCGCTGCTGGCGTGCAGCGCGTTGCCAGGCCTTGCCAGCTGCTCCAGCCAGGCAGCGACGTGGTACTTGGCGTAGCTCTCGTCGATGCTCGTTCGAAGCCCCCGGCGGAACGGCGTGAACCAGAGCAGCACCACCAGCGCAATCATCACCAGGTCGAAGGCGAGCAGCGCCGGGTGATAGAAAGCGAGCACCATCAGCCCGATGCCGATCTGCAGCGCCGCGGCGATGCCGTCGGTCAGCAGCGTGCTGGCCGTCTTCTGCAGGGTGATGACCTCGAAGAACTGGTTGACCGCAGTGGGCCCGAAGGCCGGAGCGTCGTGCCGCAGAACCCGCGGGAGCCGCCACGCCAGGTCGGCTGCGGTGCGCACGAAGATGCGCTCCTGCACCGACTCCACCACCCGTGCTTGCAGCGCCCGGAGGATCGCCTGAAAGCTCAGCGCCGCCATCAGCATCAGCGAGAGCACCACGATGGGCTGCAGCAGCGTACCGAACGCGACGGTGCCCACCAGGGTCTGCACCGCCACGGGGGTGGCGAGCGTCAGCAGGCCCGCGGCCACCGCGTAGATGAAGATGACCTGGAGGTCATCGCGCTCGAGGTGCATCAGGGCCCAGAGGCGCTGAACGGGCGAGGGGTGATGCGCGTCATGGCTGGCGAGGTCTTGCAGGGGCGCGGCCGGGGCGGCGCTGAACCAGACGGGTGCCTCGCCCACCAGCGCGAGGAGCTCTTCGGCGCTCAGCCATGAGGGCTCCTGCCCGGGTCGCGCGACCAGGAACTGCGCGCCTCTTCGCTCTGTCACCGCCGCGCCGCCGCCGGAGCAGGTCAGCAGCGGCAGCGGCCGCGTCGCGAGGGAGGCCTCGTCGACGGGCACCTCGCGCACCTCGAGCTTCACGGCCGCGGCCGCCGCGACGAGGGTGCCGGTGAGCAACGCGGGGGGCACCTCAGCCCGGTCTCCCAGCAGCTCGCGGCACACCCGGCCGCTCTTCCCCGGGTCAGCCTCGAGGCCCACGGCCCTCGTCAAGACATCGACAGCCCACGAAGCGAGCGCGGCAGCCTCGGCGCGGTTCATGACGACTTCCCGCGCACGAGCCCGCGCACACCGTCGAGCTCGCGGCCCACTTCTCGGCCCGTGCGCTCCAACAGGTTCGTGAGGTCTTTGACCGGGTCGTTGCTCTTCGAGGCGAGCGTGATGCTGCGCAGCCGGGCGCCTCGCACCGTGACCCGGCAATGCGTGCAGGTGGGTTCGGCCGCGCCCTTCCCTGACGACAGGAGGACGACGACGCTCGCGAGCTCAGGGCCGAACCGGCTCAGATGAGAATGCACTTGCCGCTCTGCATGCGACCGCAACGAAGCGGACGCCTCGAGTTCGTGAAACCGAACCTCTATCTTCACCTCGTTACTCCTCACGTGGGGCGTCGGTGCGACGGGGGGCATTGAGTAGAAGGATGGGCTCATGTCGGCACTAACGAAATAACGACGCGACCTGTCGTAAAAGCCGCCGTATCTTCGCGCCATGGAATGGATCAATTACCACCACCTGCTGTACTTCTGGGTCGTCGCCAAGGAGGGCGGGCTGGCCGCCGCAGGTCAAGTGCTGCGGCTCTCGCACCCTACCCTGAGCGCGCAGGTGCACGCGCTCGAAGATGAGTTGGGCGAGAAGCTGTTCACCAAGGTCGGCCGGAAGCTGGCCCTGACCGAAATGGGGCGGATCGTCTTTCGTTACGCAGAAGAGATTTTCAGCCTCGGCCGGGAGATGGTCGACACGGTGAAAGGCCGCGCCACCGGCCAGCCGCTGCGGCTCAACGTGGGCATCGTCGACGTGGTGCCCAAGCTGGTGGTGCGGCGGCTGTTGCAGCCCGCGCTGAGCCTGCCCGAGCCTGTACGGCTGGTGTGTTTCGAAGACTCGTTGGAAAACCTGCTGGCGGATCTGAGCGCGCACGCACTGGACATCGTCATCTCCGATGGGCCCGTGCCGCCCGGCAGCAGCGTGCGCGCTTACACCCACGTCCTGGGGGAATCGGGGGTGAGCTTCTTCGGCACCAAGAGCCTGGTGAAGACGTACCAGGCGGGCTTCCCCGCTTCGCTCGACGGCGCGCCAATGCTCCTGCCGCTGGAGGGCCTGGCCTTGCGGCGCTCGCTCAACCAGTGGTTCGACCGGCACAATCTCAAGCCCCGCGTCGTGGCCGAGTTCGAAGACAGCGCCCTGCTCAAGGCGTTCGGCGCAGATGGGGTCGGCGTGTTCCCCGCGCCGACGGTGGTCGAGAAAGAAATCCTCTCGCAGTACCGGGTGGAGCTATTGGGGCGCGCCCCAGAGCTCAAAGAGCGGTTCTACGCCCTCTCGGTCCAGCGGCGGCTCAAGAACCCCGCGGTGCTCGCCATCACAGGCGCGGCGCGCGCCGAAATGTTCGCCGACACCCCTTGAGGGCCGGTCTCAAAACCCCTCCACGAGGTTCATGTCGTTCGTAACGACATGACAGTCATGACCCTGGCTCGACTTGGCACTCCACCAGCGTGTGCGAGAGCCCGACCCGCGCCATGTCGTCGACGACCCGAAGCCCCGCCTCGCGAATCAGCCGCTTCATCACCTTCGAGTGATACATGCGGCTGTTACCGTTCGCGATGCAGGCGAAGTACAGCGAAGTGCCGATGACGCAGAAGCGCGCGACCTCGTGGTCTTGCTGGTCCCAGTAGGTTTCGAGGATGTACGCCCTCGAATCGGGGCGCATGGCCGCGCGCACCCGCGAGAGGATGCTGACGATCTCGGTCTCGGAGAAGCAGTCGAGGAACTGGCTGAGCCAATACACGTCGGCGCCCGCGGGCAGCGCGGTGGTCGTCTCGAGCAGATTGCAGGGGTGCAGCGTGAAGCGCCCTGGGAACTGCGCGAGCTGTTCAGCGGCGACGGCGAGCTGGCCGGGGAGATCGACCAGGGTGAGGTGGTCGACCCCCCGCTCGAGACAAAGCCGGGTGAAGCGGCCGGTGTTCGCGCCCACGTCGACCACGCTGCCGGGACCGCCCGCCAGAACCCGGGGCAGGCACTGCTCGAACACGCCGTCAGAGTAGTGGTGGTCGAACTCGAACCAGGACTGCTTGACCTCTGGCGAAAGCGAACGAAGCGCCTCGTACACGGTCTTGGCGCCTGTCGAGTCGATGGCGGGGAGCCCCGCGGGCTTGCCCTCGAGGAGCGCCTCGCGCAGCTTGAAGGCGCCTTGAAAGCAGACGTGCTGGTTGAAGTTCGCGTTGACCCGGGTGAGCGGGTCGCGCAGCCAGTACGCGCCCATCGCGGTGATGAAGAAGCGCGGCTCGTCGGAGGTCTCTTCGTAGGTGCACAGCCCAGACGCAAGGCCAGCCTCGAGCAAGAGCTCTGCCGCGTAGCGGGGTGTTTTGGTGTGTTCGACTGCTGCGGCGACCCTCAGCCCTCGAGCGCGAGCGCGTGACAAGAGGTCGAGGATGCCCGAGTCGCGAAGCACGAGGCAGGCCTGGAACATGAGCGGTGAAAAGGCGAGGCGCTGTGCAGCGAAGCGGGCAAGAAGATTCGGGGTCTGGTCAGTGGCGTTCACGGTTCGCTCGAGCAAGAACGGATTGGGCGAAAAGGAAGAAGAAGGCCTCGCGCAGGCCTACCCGGGGCCCTCATGAAGCCCACCGGTTGGGCAGACCAGCGCTCCGGTTGGTGACGCCTCAGGGCTTCGGCAGGCTCGAGGTCGCGAAACCGCACTTCGATTTTCATGGGGGTTCTCCTGAGACAGGTGAGGCGGCTTGTTAAGCGGCCGCAAACTCGTCGTCTTTCACGAAATAACGAACCAATCCGTCGAGTAAACCGACATTTTAACGTCGCAGCGCCAGCAACGCTTCGAGGTGCAGCTTGCGCAGGTGGGGGCGGCTCGGACTGCGGGCGGTGCGCTTCAAGAGCTGACGCTGCGCGTTACCGGCGTGCCTCAAAATTCTGGTTTGGGCTCATCAAACGCGCAGGAGTTTCGGCTTCGCACCGTGCAGCGCGCTGAATTGCGCGTGGCAGCGGCATTTTCCCCGCAAAACCGCTGGCACGCACGGTGCTCTTTGCGCGGCCGACCCCGTCACGTTCACCCGTGAGACCCACCACCCCCTGGGAGCGCTTCACATGGAACCTGTTCTGCAGTTGACCGTTCGACCGCAGTGGGACGAGCTCGACGCAGCGCGCGATCAGGCCGTGTCGTTCCTCCGCGGTCACGCGTTCGGCGAGGCGACCATTCAGGCCACGCAGATGGTGATGTGTGAGCTGACCGAAAACGCCACCAAGTACGGCGCGTTCAAGGGGAAGACGGCGCGGCCCGTCACCATCGCCATCACCGTGCAGGGCGCCACCGTGACGGTCGAGGTGCGCAGCCCGGTGGCCTCGCCCAACGACGAGCACCTGCGAAGGCTCGAGCGCGCGGTGCAGTGGATTCGTGGATTCCAGAACCCCTTCGAGGCCTACGTGGAGCGCCTCAAGGAAGTGTCGGCACAGTCACTGGAAAGCCGCGAGAGCGGGTTGGGGCTCGTGCGCATCGCCTACGAGGGCCAGTCGATCCTCGACTTCTTCATGGCCGAGAAAGACGTGCTCTCGGTCTCCGCCGTGCACCGCAGCCAGGCCTGAAATCAAAAACCCATGACCTCCCAGACGTTTCAGCAGCACACGCTGACCCTCGAGTTGCACGACGAAGCAGAAGCCATCTGCCTGGTGTGGTCAGGCCGCAGCACGGGCCGCGAGCCGGGCCTGTTCATCGTGCCGGTGCTCTCGCGCGCGGTGGAGCTGGGCCGCACGCAGAACAAGCCGCTGGTGCTCGACTTTCAAAGCATGGCGTACATGAACTCGTCGACCATCACGCCGATCATCCGCCTGCTGGGAAAGGCGATGCGCACGACGAACAAGGTGCGCGTCGTCTACAAGAAAGAGCTCAAGTGGCAAGAGCTCAGCTTCACCGCGCTCGAGGTGTTTGCGACACCTGATCAGCGCATCGAGATCTGCGGAGTCTGAAGCATGAGCGCGCTCGAACGAAGTGAGGTGCGGGGCAGCGCCGAGGCGCCCAACGCAGCGCTGCTGCTCAAGGTCGAGCAGGCCCGGCCCCACTCGTTGTTGGTGCGCTTCGACCGCCGCGAGCACCTGCCTGATCACGGCGCGATCTTCGAGAAGCTCACCCTGCTGTGTGCAGGCAGGCGCGCCACGTTGGGGCCCTGCCGGTATGAATCGGGCGCCGCCATTGCCGAGTCGACTGAACCTGCGCCGCCTTCGACTGACGGGCGCCTGGTCTTTCTCGAGCAGGTCTACGACTTCACCCAACTCTTCGCGCACGGGCGGATCACCGAGCTGAGCCAGCGCGTGCGGCAGTTGCCGCTGGTGTGGGGCCGCAAGACTTCCATTCAGCCTGCGTTTCGCGACTTCACCTCTCAGTTGCTCTACGACTTTCAGGTCTACCGCGGCCTGTTCGACGGGCTCGATCGCAGCCTGGCCGACGAGCCGCCCGAGGTGCGCACCTCGGTGCACGAGGTGGCCATCAGGGCAGAGTACGAAAACTTCAGCGCGTTCTTCGACACGCAGTTGAAGCACCTGGAGCGCGCCGTCGAGCACTTCACCCGCCAGGATCACGAGCGCCACGGCTACTATTTCCGCAAGCAGCTGATGGACCTCATCCAGTCCTCCGAGTTCCTCGCGCGCACCAACCTGAAGCCGCGAGGGTACTCCGGTGACTCGGTGATGATGCGCCTCATCTACCAGCGCGAGTTTCGCGGCCGCTCGTTGTTCTCGAAGTTCATGCACCGCCACCCGCTCGACACCATCGCCGCCGAGGCCGTTCGCCACCGGCGCCAGTTGATCGCAGACACGGTGCGCACCGAGCAGGATCGATGCGCCCAGCGTGACGCGCGCACCCGCGTGCTCTCGGTGGCCTGCGGCCCCGCCTGGGAGCTGCGCGACCTGATCAAGGCGCCGCGCGATCTCGAGCAGCTCGAGCTGGTGTTGCTCGATCAAGACCGACTCGCGCTCGACGACGCGCGCGACACCATCATGGAGCTCGAGCAGCGCTTCCGCACCCGGCTCGATGCGCGGCTGGTCAAAGACTCGGTGCGCACCATGATCGGCGCCACCGAGCTCACCTCGCGCTGGGGTCAGTTCGACGTCGTCTACGCCATGGGGCTGTTCGACTACCTCACCCCGCCCGTCGCCAAGGCGGTCATCGGCAAGCTCTACGAGCTGCTCGCGCCCGGCGGCGTGTTGACCCTCGGCAACTTCCACACGCGCAACCCGAGCCGCGTCTACATGGAGTACTGGATGGATTGGGTCATCTACTACCGCGACGAGGCCGAGTTCCTCGAGCTGGCCAGTGAGCTGACCGATGCCCAGGTCACCCTCACGTACGAAGCCACCGGGAGTCAGATGTTCCTGAAGGTTCGCAAGCCATGACGACCGAAGAGTTCGAGATCGTGCGGGTGAGCCAGCCCCGGCAGGACGGCTTCGAGCCCTACGTGCAGTCACTCATTCACCTGCACGCCCGCACGCTCACAGCGCTTGGCTTCACGCTCATTCCACTCTTCTTCATTCTCGACTTCTTCATGATGCCGCAAGAGCTGCTCAACCGCTTCGCGGTGTACCGGCTGGTGGGCGCCGCGCTGGTGCTCGGCCAGCACCTGCTGGTGCGCAAGACCCGCCCGCGCGGCTTCTCGGAGTGGCACGGCTACGTCTTCACGCTGGTCACCGGCGGGATGATCGCCCTGATGACCACCGACCTGCAGGGCTTCAACTCGACCTACTACGCGGGCTTGAGCCTGGTGATGATCGCCACCAACACGCTGCTGCCGTGGCGTGCGATTCACTCGGCGATCAACTGCCTCATCACCATCGCGCTCTACATCGGGCTCAACCTCGTCTTCCCGGCCGAAGGTGAAGTGGCCACGGTGGGGCTGATCAACAACGCCTACTTCCTGGTCTCCACCGCGATCATCTCGGTGGCAGCGACCACCGCGCGCGAACGCCTGTTGCGTGAAGAGTTCAGGGCCCGCTCTGCGCTGCGGGCGGCGCGCGACGTCTTGTGGGGCGAGATGGAGGTGGCCAAACGCATTCAGACCTCGCTGCTTCCCCGGGTGCGCCAACTGCCCGGCTACCACGTGGCGGCCACCATGCTCCCCGCGGAGGAGGTGGGCGGCGACTACTACGACGTGATCGAGACCTTCGAGGGCGAGCTGTGGGTCTCCATCGGCGACGTGTCGGGCCACGGCGTCGAGTCGGGGCTGATCATGATGATGACCCAGACCAGCGTCTTCACCGCCGTCAGCAACGAACGTTCACTGCAACCCTCGCGCATGCTCGAGATGGTCAACGGCGTGGTGACCGAGAACATCGAAAGGCTGGGGGCCGATCACTACGTGTCCATCTCCGCGGTCTCGTTGCGCGGCAGCGAGCTGGTCTTCGCCGGCAAACACCAGGACATCCTGGTCTACCGCCACGCCAGCGGCCTGGTAGAGGTGGTGCCCACCACCGGCACCTGGCTGGGCGTGCTGAGCGACCTGCGCGGTCGGCTGCGCGACGAGAGCCTGCACCTCGAAGAGGGCGACGTGGTGTTGCTCTTCACCGACGGCGTCACCGAAGCGATGAACGCCGCGGGCCAGATGTACGGTGAAAAACAGCTCGAGCGCGCGCTGCATGACAACGCCTGCCTCGACGTCGAGGCCATCGTGCGCAACATCTCGCGCGAGGTGCAGGGCCACATGGCGCAGCTCGACGACGACCTCACCTTGATCGCCTTGAAGCGGGTGACGCCCGCGCGGCGCATCGACGAAGTGCTGCAGGTGAGCTGATCACTGACAGTCGACCAGCACGGTGGCGCGTTCGCATGCGAGGCCATTGAGCCCCCGCTCGCCGTCGACCTGCACGGCGAAGGTGAACCTTCGTGGTGAAGACGACACCGACAGCGCGAAGAGCGTTAGCCGCGCTGCCAGTAGTGGGTTTCGAGGAAGGTGCGCACCTCGTCGCGATCGACGTGAACGAGCAGCGCGATGACGTCGCCGGGCCTGGTGGTGCGGGTGGCGCGGGTCAGGGCGTCGACTTCTGAGGTGGTGCGCGTCGCGTTGAGGGTGCGCTCAAAGAAGGCAGACACTTCGTTGGGCTGGCGGCCGCGCAGGTAGTGCTCGAGCTCGCGCACGAAAAGTGCCGCAGGGTGTGCGTCGCGAATCCGTGCGCTGATGGCAGTGAGCTCGTCGTCGGTGCGATCGCCGGCGCTGCCGGTGATGACCGTCAGCCGACCGCCGGGCCCAAGAAGTGAGCCCGCCACGCGCAGCGCGGAGCCGACGCCGTCAGGGTTGTGCGCAAAGTCGAGGAAGAGGGTGACGCCCTCGCAGGTCCAGGTCTCGCCGCGGCCAGGGTTGTCGGCGGCGGTGAAGGTCTGCAGCGCGCGGATGATGGCGGCGTGCGGAACTCCGAGGGCCTCGGCCGCGGCCGTCGCCCCGAGCGCGTTCTCGACGTTGTAGCGGGCGGTACCGTTGAAGGTGATGGGGATCGAGCTGATGGGAAGGAGCCCGGTCTCGACGCCGTCATGAATGGAGACCAGGCGGTCCTCGCGCGCGATGACGAGGCTCGGGTGCGCGGGGAGTGGGGTGCCGCTGTCGAGGTCGGCGAAGTACGTCACAGAGGGCCCCTCCTCCCGGCCCTGGTGCAGCGAGAGGGCGAGGAGGTGGGAATCGCGCGCGTTGAGGACCACATGGCGGGCGGCTCTGGCGATGACCGCTTTGACCTGCGCCATGTCTTGCAACGTGTTGATGCCGTAGCTGCCGAGGTGGTCGTCGGAAATGTTGGTGATCAGCGCCACGTCGACTTCGTCGCAGGCGAGCCCTCGACGCAAGATGCCACCACGCGCCGTCTCGAGAATGGCGACCTCGACCTCGGGGCTGCGCAAGACCTCGCGGGCGGCGGCGGGCCCGGTCCAGTCTCCTTCGTGAATGACGCGGCCCGCGATGGTCACCGCGTCAGAGCTCGTGCTGCCCACCACGAAGCCCGCTTCCTGAACCATTCGCGCGAGCAGTCGGGTCGACGTCGTCTTGCCGTTGGTGCCCGTCACCATCGCGACCGGAATCGACCCGAGTGACGACCAATCGACCGCAGGGGGAATTTCGTTTCGCTTGAAGTGCACCGACGTCCGGCCGTGACCAAGAGAGACGGTCGTGTCGTCCCACAGAAACGGAACGTCTCGTCGGGCCGCTTCGGCCTCGAGGGCGTTCAGGCGGGGCTCGGGGTGCAGGGTGAGCCCGTCGAGCGGTGCCCCCGTGATGGCGCGCTCGAGCACTTCGGCGCTCACCAGCATCTCGTCGAGCGGCGCGTCGTGGGCGAGCGCGACCCAGGTGGGCTGCGTGCGCACGATGCGCAAGGAAATGGGGGGCAGCCCGAGGGTGGTGCGCAGCCGCGTCACCGCTTCCTGCACCACCTCACGCACGGAGGCTGCCGTCTCGCCGGCGTCGAGCCACAGCTCGAGCAGCACGAGGGGGCGTGGGCCGTAGAGGTTGGGGCCGGTCAGCCGGCGCGCGTCGTCGAGCCGCATCTTAAGGTGGCGCTCAGTCGTCCTGCGTGCGCGCGATGCGAACGCCGCGCTCGTCTTGAATCAGCTCGGCCCCTTCGGGCAGCCCGCTGGCGGTGGTCTCGGGCGTCGTGAGGATCGGCGCGCGCGTCGGAGGTCTGGGCGTCACCGCACCACCGGCCTCGCGTTCGGGCCTGAAGTAGATGATTTGTTTCCAACTGCGCGAGACGGCGTCAGCGAAGATGAGCAAAAGATCGCCCGCGCGCGCCATGCGCAGCGCCCCTTCGATGGCCTGCTGCTCGTCGACGATGACGGTGATGTGATCGGCAGGCACCCCCATCGCGCGCAGCTCGGCCTCGAGCATCTTCGGCACCTCTTCAGGCCCACGCCCGCGAGGGTTGTCGTCGCGCCGCACGATGAAGTGATCGAAGCCCGCGACCGCGCGCGCGATGTTGCGAATGTCGAGGTCGCGTCGATCCCCGGGCGCCGACAGCACGCAGATGCGCTTGCCGTGGCACTCGAGCCGCTGCGCCAAATCGGCCATCGCCTTCACCGCCGGCGCGTTGTGGCCGTAGTCGAACAGCACCTTGAAGGGGTGCTCGTCGAACACGTTGGTACGGCCCGGCACCTGGAAATAGGACGCGTCGAAGGTGCGCAGCCCCTGGCGAATGTTCTCGATCTTCACGCCCATCGCGTAGGCCATCACCGCGGCGAACAAGGCGTTCTGCACGTTGTGCATCGCCTTGCCCTCGATGGTGGCGGGCACGAGGTGCGTCCACAACAGCGGCATGTGCGCTCCCTTGTCGAAGAGCGTGATCATCTGGCCGTTGATGCCCTCTTCGAGCACCGCCGCGAGCCCGCCCGCGCGAATGTGTTGCCGCACCAATTCCTGCCGGGGGTTCATCGTCACCCACGCGATGCGCGTCGCTTTGGTGTGGTCGCCCATCTGCAGACAGAGCGGATCATCGGCGTTGAGCACCGCACAATCGCGCGCGACCTCGATGACGATGCGCTTGACCTCGGCCAACTGCTCGATCGTTTCGATGCCGGCGAGCCCGAGGTGATCGGCTGCGACGTTGAGCACCGCGCCGACGTTGCAGCTCCGGTAGCCCAGGCCTGCGCGCAACAGCCCACCCCGCGCGGTCTCGAGCACCGCGAGATCGACGTTCGGGTCGCGCAACACCATCTGCGCCGACTGCGGCCCCGTCATGTCGCCAGCGACGGTGCGCTCGCCGTCGATGTAGACGCCGTCGGTGGTGGTCAGCCCCACGGTGTGGCCCGCCATCTTGTGAATGTGAGCCAGCATGCGCGAGGTGGTGGTCTTACCGTTGGTACCGGTGATCGCCGCGATGGGGATCTTCGAGGGCGAGCCGCGGGGGAACAGCATGTCCATCACCGGGCCTGCGACGTCGCGCGGGGTGCCCTCGGTCGGCGCCACGTGCATGCGAAAGCCGGGCGCGGCGTTGAGCTCGCAGATGCCGCCTCCGATGTCGCGGTAGCTCTGCGAGATGTCGGGGGTGATGAAGTCGACGCCGCACACATCGAGCCCGATGGCCTTCGCCGCGCGCACCGCCATGTCACGGTTGTCGGGGTGCACCACGTCGGTGAGATCGATGGCCGTACCGCCGGTCGACAGGTTGCCTGTGCCGCGTAAGAAGAGCAGCTCGCCGCGCGGCAGCACCGTGTCTTTGGTGACGTTCTTCTTCGCCATCATCGTCTCGGCCTGCGCGTCGAGCTCGAGGCGGGTGAGCACCTTCTCGTGGCCGATGCCGCGTCGCGGGTCGCTGTTCACCACCGCGATGAGCTGCTCGATGGTGCGTTCGCCGTCGCCCACCACGTGGCCCGGCACGCGCTTGGCCACCGCGATGAGCTCGCCGTTCACCACGAGCATGCGGTGATCGAACCCGGTGATGAAGTTCTCGACGACCGCGCTGCGAGCATGTTCCCGCGCCTTCTCGAACGCCGCGCGCACCTCTGCGCCGGTCTTCAAGTCGAGGCTCACCCCGCGCCCGTGGTTCGCGTCGAGCGGCTTGACCACCACGGGGTACCCCAGGCGCTCCGCGGCGCGCTCAGCGCTCTCGGGGTTGCGCACGAGCAGTTGCTTTGGCACCGGCAGCCCCAGCTCGCCCAGAATGCGGTTGGTCTCTTCTTTGTCAGAGGCGATCTCGACCGCGATGTGGCGGGTGTTCGACGTCACCGTCGCCTGAATGCGCTGCTGGTACTTGCCGTGGCCGAGCTGAATGAGGCTGTAGTCGTTGAGCCGCATCCACGGAATGTCGCGGGCCTCGGCCGCGCGCACGAGCGCCGCGGTGGAAGGGCCAAGCTGGCGGCGCTGCGCGTAATCGATGAGCTCGATCAGTTCCTTCTTGAAGTCGAAGCCGGGCTCGACGGTCACCTCTCGGGGGCGCAGCTCGACAGGCAACAACTGGTGGATCAGCTTGAGCGCGAGCTCGCCCGCGGCGGTGCCGACGCGCTCTTCTTCGTATTCGTAGATGACGTGGTACCGGCCCTTCGCGCCTTCACCGCGCGTCTTGCCGAACACCACCTTCGCGCCGGTCAGTTGCTGCAGCTCGATCGCGATGTGCTCGAAGACGTGCCCCAACCACGTGCCGCCCTCTTCACGCAGCCGCCGCAAGAAGCCGCCTTCGGTGCCGTACGAGCACGTGTGCGTGTTCAACGACGGCAGGGCCGCGATGAGCCCGTCGTTGAAGCCGGGAATTTTGGCGCTCGGCCAGTCTTCCAGCGCTTCGAGGTCGATGGTGACGCGCATGACCGGAAAGTGCGCGTAGAGACTGGGCCCGCGGTAGACGCGTCGCTCGATGAACTTCATGGGCGTCACAGGCTACTTCAGGCCGTCGCTTTGCGGTTCTCCAGGTTGTAGCTGCCGCCCTGAATCAGCACGTGCAAGCGCACATTGGTGAGCGAGACGGGCTTGCCTTCCTGCGTCTCAGCGAGGCTTGAATGTTCCAGCTCCGTGACATCGACCAGGGTGATGGCGCCCTTGCCGACCACGGTGATCTTGCCGTCCCCGTCGATGAAGGCGCCGGTGTCTTCATCGAGGCCCAGGCCGAGCGCGAAGGGGTTGTAGGCGAGCGCCGTGAGCAGGCGCCCCAGGCGATCCCGCTGGCGAAAGTGCTGATCGATGATGACGCGGTTGGTGAGCCCGAAGCCGGGCGAGAGCGTGACCATGCCGGCTCTGGGCGTGTTGCCCTCGCCCCCGTAGGCGATCATGTGCTCGCTCAAGATGGCAGCGCCAGCGCTGGTGCCGCCGACCGTCGCGCCCCGGGCGTTCGCGCGTCGAATGGCCTTCGCCATCGCGGTGCCGCCCAGAATGGTCGAGAGCCGCAGTTGGTTGCCGCCGGTAATGAAGACCGCGTCTGCGTCGTCGACGTACGCGAGCCACTCTTCCTTCGAGGCCTCGGCGCGGGTGGTGACGGCCACCGCGCGCGCTTCCTGCGCCCCGAGCTTCTTGAAGATCTTCTCGTAGCGGCGGCCCGTGTCGTCGAGCGACGAAGCGGTGGGAATGACGACGACGCGCGCCTTCTTGCCGCCGCTGACCTCGAGGAACTTCCGCAGAATGTCGGAGTCGCCTTCTTTGTCTTCGGCGCCCCCGATGGGGACGATGTAGCCGCGCTTGTTGTGCGGAAGAACCTTGGCTGGACTCATTGGGCTGGACTCATTGGGCTGAAACTCAAGGCGCCTTCTCGAAGGTGCCGCGCAGAGTGGGGCGTGCGTCGCGGACGAGGAAGCGACCGCGCGCCAGCACGTGACGGAGGGTGAAGTGCTCGTCGAGCACGCAAAGGTCGGCGTCGTGGCCGACCACGAGCCGCCCTTTGCGCGCAAGGCGCAGGTGCGTCGCGACGTTGCTCGTCATGCAGGGGAGCGCGTCTTCGAGCGCGAGGCCCTTCTGGTGCAGCTCGCGCAGCGTCTCGAGCAGGCTCGAGGGGCGCCCGAGATCCATCGTCACCAGGCGGCCCTCGGCGTCGAAGGTGGGCAGGCAGCCCCCGCCATCAGAGCTGCAGGTCAGGCGCGCGGTGGGCGCACCGCTGGCGAGGAAGCGCGTGATGGCGTCGGCCGCGGAATACGCGTCTTCGCCTTCTTCGACGGGGAACGCGGTGACGTCGATGGTGCAGCCGCGCGCGGCCAGCTCGAGCGCTTCGGCGAAGAGGCGCGTCTTGCGGTTGACGTGGGTCGGGTGAAACACGCGCGCTGGCAGCTCGGTCTCGTCGATCGCGCGCCGAACCATCGACAGGCCGCGGGTGCCGTCACCCAGGTGCAGGTGCAGCAGCCCGGCTTTGCCGCTGAGCATTCCGGCCACGTGGCAGTCAGACGCGACGCGCACCAGCTCGTCGAAGGTCGGCTGCGACGAGCGGTGATCGCTCAGGGCGAACTCGCCGACGCCGATGATGGGGTCGACGAACACCACGTCGCTGCGCACGCTGCCGGTGAGCGTCTTGAGAGGCAGCTCGTACGAGCCTGTCCAGCACCAGGTCGAGAGCCCCTCTTCGCGAAGCCCGAGCGCGGTGGCGACGAGCTCAGCCATGGTGCGGGTGGTGCCGTCGGTGCCCAGCACGCCGACGGCGCTGGTGACGCCGGCGAGGCTGAGGTGCTGCAGGTGCAGGCGCGGCACGCGAGAGGCTGGGCCTGCTTCGCCGCCGCCGCCCGCGAGGTGCACGTGGCCGTCCACGAGGCCGGGAATGACGCGCGCGCCGCCAAGCTCGACGATCTCAGTGGGCACGCCGCGGGGGGCTTCGATGTTCCGGCCGATGCCGATGAGCACGCCGCCGGCGATCAGCAAGTCGTTGCGCCCACGTGGGCTGGGGTCGAACAGCTCTGCGTCGCGAAAGAGGGTGAGGCCGGCCACGGTCAGTGAGTTAGTCGAGGCTCCGGTAGAAAGCATCTGCGACGGGAGAGCCCAAAGCGTTCAGCGCTTCGTTGAAGTTCGAACCTCGACACCTCTCCCATTTTCTGTTTCGAGCTCCATCACCGCATCGATTCTTTTACCCCTCGAAGCCACCCTTGAGAACGTGAAGTTGGTATCGGTTTGTTCCAGGCGACGCATCGACGAAGTGCTGCAGGTGAGCTGATCACTGACAGTCGACCAGCACGGTGGCGACCGAACCCCCGGCCGCGCGTTCGCATGCCATGCCATTGAGTCGCAGCTCGCCGTTGACCTGGTCGAGCCACTCCCAGCCGTCAGGGCCCTGGGGCACGTCGACGCCGTCGACCTGCACGGCGAAGGTGTCGTTCGGGGTCAGCCCATTGAGCAAGAAGGTGCAGCGGGTCAACTGCGCGGTGATGCGAGTGAAGGCATCGGTGAGCTCCGCCTGGTTGGCGACGGAATAGTAGCGGGGGCCGATGCCCATGCGCGGTACGCCGCCAGCGATGGCCATCTGGTCGAGCGTGCTGGCGAACTGGTTCAACTGCGAGCCGATGCCGATGACGTAGGTGGGCAGGCCCATGCTGAAGAGCCCCCGCAACGCGTCGAAGGTGCGCAGGTCGTCGAGACAATGCGAGGCGCTGTCGCAGTTGGAGGGCCCGGAAGGCGGGCTGGTGCACACGCAGGTGGTTCGATTCAACGCGCCATTGCAGTTGGGGGCGCCATCGGTGGCGAGGATGACTGCGCGGGCCGAGGTCGCGGTGCGCAGCGTGCGCAGGTGGTTGGCCGCGAGCGTGAGCGCCTCCGAGGTGGGCGTTCCTCCGATGGGGCCGGTGCTGGTGAAGAGACTCAAGAGCCGGCTCGCGTTGCCCAGCGAAGGTGACAGCTCGACCGTGGTGGGGGCGATGCAACTGTCGGATTGCACCGGGTACATCAGCGCGCCCATGGCGATGCGTCGATCGAGCGGCGGGAGCACCGAACGCAACGACGCTTCGAGCACGTCCCAGCGGCTCAGGCCGCCGTCGTTGTTGCCGTCGAGATCTTGTTGCATCGAGCCCGAACGATCGATGACGAACATCGCGGTGGGCAGCGCGGGCACCAGCGGGAGCGGGCGGGGCAGACAGGGGCCGGCGTCGGGCGGACCCGCATCAGGCGCGCCGGCATCAGGCGGACCCGCGTCGGGGGCTCCTGCATCGGGACGGCCCGCGTCGGGAGCACCGGCGTCGATGGAGGCGTCGATGGAGTAGCGCACCACCTCGGTTCGCCCGCACCCGGCGGCGAGTACGGCGGTGAGGGCGAGCAGGCTCAGACGCATGACCGCAACTCAACCGGAACGCGCACCGGGCACAAGGGCACCGCAGCCGAGATGCCACTGGCCCCTCCTGAGGAGCAGCCCACACCGTTCGCATCGAGTGCAGTCGAGATGCCACTTGCCGCACTGCAAGTGCCCCCTCGACTGGGCTCGGGGAGACCGGTGGTGGAACCCGGTTCCTGTTTCCGCCAACCCCCTCGGGATGACCGGTTGGTTGTTGCTCCAGGTGAAGTCGAAGGCGAAGCCTGTCCCTGCTCGAGAGGAACGGGGATGATGCTCTGCCCGTGACCCGAGCCCTCTGCATCAGCGTGGCGTTGAGCCTGACCGCCTGCGCCCACACCGACATGAAAACTCCGAACACCGACGCCCCCTGGAGCCGCATCGTCATCGCCGACGGCTCCGCCAACGTGTACCGCTTGACTCGCGAGCCGAACGGTCGCACCCAATTCCTCTACGAGCCCATCACGAAGGAACAGAGCTCTTCGGGCATGTACGACGGCGGTCCTCCCCGAAGAGAAGACCTCGGCCTTGACGATGCGCGGCTCGCCGAGCTGTGGACGCTGCTGCAGAAGCTCGAGGCCGATGCGCAGCTCCACACGCCCGACCGCACCAAGGGCACCGGCGCCATCCACTGGGTTTCCCCCGCGGGAAACCGCGATTTCATCATCCCCCTGGGCGCTGAGCTCGACGGGCTGCTGGCCGTCTTGAAACGGTTCGGCCCGTGAGTGGTGATTGGGTCGTCTGCAAGCACTGCTCGCTCAAGTACCGGGTGCGCGAGAACGTGTGCCCGCGCTGCGACAAGCCGGTGGATGACGCGCAGCCACGGTGGACTGATCAACGTGGTACCGCGGGGCCGCCTTCTGCGAAGACCTCGCTCGCCCTGCCCCTTGGCCTTTCCTTCGCTGCGGCGATCGCTGCCGCCCTGTACTTCGTGCCTGCCGGGTTCTTCAATTCCTCGCTGCAACAGCAGGTCGCCCGCGCGTGCGAAGAGCGCCCCAACCCCGACTGCGACTGCGTGGGGACCAAGACCGTCGAGCTGATGACCGCTGAGCAACGGGCGGCCCCCTTCGATGCGCAGGAGCCAGAGTTACGCGAGCTGATGCTCACCGCGGCGCAGCTCTGCTTGAAGGCGCGCTTCGTGCGGAAGTGCCGCGGCAGCGCGGTCGACACGAAGACTGAGACGCAGTGCATCTGCATGGTGGATGGCGCGGTGAACGCCTTCACGCCAGCCGAGCTCGACGAGACCTACGAGCGCCAGACGCCACCGGCCCGGTACGCAGCCATTCGCGCTGGCTGCCAGCGCTGACGACCGGGTCACGTCTACCGGAATGGCGATGGGCTCGCGCAGCACCCTCGCGCGCTCGAGCAACATGCGGTCGCTCGACGCGCTTCTCGCTGATCCAAAAACTTGCGGGTTTCACAGGTCGCCACACACTTGTAGCAGCTCTCCGGTTCGTCCCTCCGAGGTCACCATGCATCACGTCGCTCCCGTCGAATCCCTCCAGGAACGCTCTTCTCGTGCCCCTTTGAAGCACCCGGTGCGTGTCACCATCGCCGGCGAACGTGTGGTGCGGGTGCTCTCGGGCGACATCTCACCCAACGGCATGTTCCTCATGATGGCTGAGCCACCGGAGCCTGGAACCGTGGTGACCCTGGCCTTCGAAGCGGGCGGCCAGGTGCTCCTGTTCGCCGAGGGTGAAGTGGCGTGGCGGCGCAGCCAGGCGCGCGGCGGGTTCGGCGTGCGCTTCACCCGCTATCTGCACCCCCGCGCCAAGGCGCTGGTCGATTTCCTCGCGGAGAACGTCGAGAACGGCAGCCTCAAGGCGCCGCCTGCCAAAGTGCGCCCGAGGAGCCGCTGGTCGGGGCTCGCGGTGTTGGCGGCGATGGTCGCGCTGGTGATTGCCTGGGGCGCCTGGCCTGCGACGTCGACCGCGCCCGAAGTGGCCCTCGCGTGCGCGTCGCCCGTGGCCGCCGCGCCCGTCGCCGAAGTCGCACCGAAAGCCGAACCCATCGTGAGCACCGCGGTGGTGTCGAAGAAGCCTGCGCCCAGGGCAAATCGTCTCGCAGAGAAGCCGCGCGCGGTGCCGACGCTCGCTCGCACCGTCGCTTCAGCGGTGAAGCCCGGCCAGTTCTCCAGCACGCCCATTCCGTCGGGTGCGGCGCGGCTGGTGAACGTCTCGCGAGTCAGCGGTGCGTTGCGCGTGGCCATCGACACGGTGGCCGGCGCGCGGGTGACCGGCGTGACCACGTTGCAGAACCCGGCGCGGTTGATCATCGACGTCACGGGCCTGCCGCCCATTTCCACGCACGTGGTCAGCCTCGATGACTCGGAGCTGCGGAAGATATCCGTCGTGAAGCAGGGCACGGGCACGCGGCTGGTGATCGACCTGGTGCGCCTGCCGACGCGCGTGGTGCAGCAGGGCGACTCAGCGTTGATCAGCTTCTGACCCCCGGGAGAGGGTGGGGGGCTGTGACCTTCAGCCGAACAGGGAAAGCAGGCTGGTCATGTCACTCTCCAACGTCGCGGTGACGTGGGTGAGCGTGGCGCCCCGCAGGCGCTGCTTGGTGGCGGCGTAGGCCTGACGTGAGAGCGCGCCCAACTGAGCGGCTTGGCCCAGGGCGCGGGTGAGCACCTCGGCGGCGGGCGTGGCCTCATCGAGGTACCCCACCTTCACGGCTTCTTCCGGCGTGTAGATCTGCGCGCCCAGCGTGGCGCGGGAGAGCTCGGTGGGCAAGAGGCGGGCGCGGGCGAACTCCACGCCGAGCACGGGCAGCGGCATGCCGATGGTCGTCTCGTTGAGGCCGATGCGGTACGGCCCCACCGCACCGAAGCGCACGTCGGCGGTGAGCAGCAATTGCGCCCCACCGGCCAGCGCGTGACCGGTGCACGCGATGACCAGCGGCAGGGGGAAGCCGAACAGCTTCACCAGCAGGTCTGCTCCGCGCAGGAACAACTTCTTGACGCCCTCGGGGCCGGCGGTCATCACCTTGAGATCGAAGCCCGCGCAGAAGCGGTCGGGGCGGCCGGTGAGCACCACGGCGCTCGCCTCCTTCTCGGCGCGGGCGAGCGACTCGAGCAGGGCGGTGATCATCGAATCAGACAACGCGTTGGCCTTGCCGTCATCCATGCGGAGCACGGCGGTGCTGCCTTCGAGGGTGTAGCTGAGCGGAGACATGGCTCTGACCGTACCGCGGGTGAGCGGGTGTCAGAACTCTGGCGCGTTGGAACCAAGCTTTCGGCCGCGTCGCTCTTTACGGTTCTGCATGCTGGAGAGGCTCACGGCGTACTTCTACGCGGTCAAAGACCCCGCGGAGGATCAGCGCGCCCGTGCGCAGTTGATGGTCGTCTCGCAAGCAGGAGGGGTTCTGTGCGGTGCGACCCTGACGTTCTTCTCGCTCCTGTCGCGGGGGCCCGCCGAAGCGATGGAGCCCCTGAGCGGCTCGTTTGCCTGTCTGGTGGTGCTGCTGGTGCTGCGCGCCACGGGCTCGCTGGAAGTAGCCTGTCACGTGCTCGGCGCGACCGTCACCGGGCTCTACTGCTTCTGGGCGCTGTATGAAGGTGACCCGTCGTTCCTGAACTGGGTCGCCGTGGTGCCCTTCATGCTCTTGATGCTGACGCGCATCCAGTTCGCGCTGCGCTGGTTTCTCTTCAACTCGACGCTCATCACGGCCATCTCGCTCTCCTTCGTGGCAGACCCTTCGCGCCTTCATCTCCCCAGTCACGGGGTGATTCTCTCGCGGCTGGTGATCTTCCTGGTCGCGGTCTTCGCGCTCACCCTCGTCTTCGCGCTGAGCCGGGAGCGCACTCAGGTTTCGCTGGAGGCAGCTCGCGACGAAGCGCACCGCGCCAACACGCTCAAGAGCGAGTTCCTCGCCAGCTTCAGTCACGAGATCCGCACGCCTCTCAATGGCGTCCTGGGGACCGCCGACGGGCTGCTGGCGGGGCACCTGGCGCCCGACGTGCGCGAGCAGTTGTTGATCATTCAACGCAGCGGCTCGAGCCTGCTGCGCACCATCAACGACGTGCTCGAGCTCTCGCGCATCGAGGCGGGCCGGCTCGACCTCTTCCCCACGCCGACCGATCTTCCCGCGATGCTCAACGAGGTCGTCGACCTGTTCAGGGCGCGCGCCGCATCGAACGGCGTGACCATCAGGCTGGAGCTCGAGCCCCACCACCCGCGCAACGTGGAGGTCGATGATCTGCGCCTTCGCCAGGTGGTGCAGAACCTGGTGGGCAACGCGGTGAAGTTCACGCAACGGGGCGAGGTGGTGGTGCGCCTGAGCAGCGGTTCCAGCGCCGATGGCCACGGGCTGACCCGCATCTGGGTGGAAGACACCGGGCCCGGCATCGAACCCGAAGCGCTCGCGCGGCTCTTCACCGCGTTCACCCAGGCGCGGCCTCGCACCGATCGCGCCGAAGGGGCGGGGCTGGGGCTGGTCATCAGCAAGCAGTTCGTCGAGCTGATGGAGGGCAAGCTCGACGTCGAGTCCACCGTCGGCAAGGGCACCACCTTCCGCATCGAGCTGGTGCTGCCTGCGGCTCAACACGAAGCGGCGCCCGCCCTGCCCCCGGTGCTGGCCGCGCCTGAGCAGCCGCTCAAGCTGCTGGTGGTCGACGACAACGAGATCAACCTGAAAGTGGCGGTGACGCTGCTGGGCAAGCTGGGCCACACCTGCGTCGTCGCGCGCGATGGGGAGCAGGCGCTGGCCGCGATCGAAGCGCACCAGCCCGACGTCGTCTTCATGGACTGTCACATGCCGGTGCTCGACGGTCTCGAGGCCACCCGCAAGCTGCGCGCCGCGGGCGATGGCCGGCCGGTGGTCGCCCTCACCGCCTCGGTCTACGCGGAAGACATGCAGCGCTGTTTGGCCGCGGGCATGAACCACTTCGTCTCGAAGCCGGTCACGCTGTTGGCGCTCAAGCAGGCGCTGCGCGAGGTGGCCGGGCTCGCCATCACGCCTGCGCCCGCGAAGCCCGTGGTGGTGCAGGAGACCCGCCGGGTGCTGGTGGTCGATGATGATCCGCACGTGCGGCGCATGACGGTGCGGTTGCTGCGGGCGGAAGGGTTCGAGGTGAACGACGCCGGTGACATCGAGGCCGCGATGATCCTCTTCGAGCGCGCGGCGCCCAGTCATTTGCTGGTCGATCGGGTGCTGGGTGGCACCGAAGACGGCATTCACTTCGCTGAGCGTCTGTCGCGCCGTCGCGCCGGGCTGCGGGTGGTCGTGACCTCAGGGCGGACGCCGACGGTTGAGCAGCTGTGTTCGCTTGAGGCGACGGGTGGCCGCTTTTTGGCCAAGCCGTACAGCCGGCGCAACTTGCTCTTCTCGTTGACCGGCAAGGCGCCCTGACACTGAGCGCGGTCGAGGGGGCACTTGCCCTCGAAGGGTTGATCGAAGGAACAGGCGCCACTCACCCCGGTCCTCCTGAGCGAAGTCGAAGGAGCACTTCCGCCTCGCGCACCAAGTGGCATCTCGACTTCGCTCGATGCGAACGGTGTGGGCTGTTCCTGAGGAGAGCAGTCGAGGGAGGACCTCTGCCTCGAGCGGCACGTGCCCCCTCGACTGGGCTCGGGGAGACCGGTGATGGAACCCGATTCCTATTTCAGCCAACCCTCTCGATGCGAACGGTGTGGGCCGTTCCTGAGGAGAGCAGTCGAGGGAGATCAGGAAGCGGCGAGCGCGTCGGCGATGGTCAGCAACGTCAGCATGTCGTCAGCACCCTCAGGCAACTCGGGCACCGCGATGGCCGTCGCGCTCGTACCCGCGCGTTGTTCGAGCTCGGTGAGCAACGCGAGATCTCGCTTCGCGGCGTCGAGCTCACCCTGCGCCATCACCTGCAAGCGCGGCAGCGCGGCCCTCGCTTCAGCCGGCAAGTCTTCCAGCGAGGTCTCGTCAGGCCACCGCTTGCTCGTGTTCCGCGCGCGGCTGCGGTTGAGCACGAAGCCCCTGAACGGCAGCCCCAGCTCCTTCGTCTTGTCCTGAAAGAAGTGCGCTTCGGCCAACGTCGCGGGCGCAGGCGAGGTCACCAGCAGAAACGCCACGTCAGGCCCGCTCAAGAACGTGCGCATCGCGTTCACGTCGACGTTGAGCGCCGAGAAGATGCCCGAGAACGTCATCATGAAGGCGACCAGCTCGTGCGCGAACTCTTCGCCGAAGACCGCGCCGAGAATCTTTTCGATCACCTTCGACGCAGCGCGCGCCATCAGGCTGTCTCGTTTCGGCAGGAACGCCTGCAGGGCCGAGCTGTCCACCAACCCTGAGAGCCTGCGCGGCGCCTCGAGAAAATCGAGCGCGTGACGAGAAGGCGGCGTGTCGAGCACCACCAGGTCGTAGCGGCCTTCGTTGACGAGGCGGTGCAGCGCCTCCATCGCGGTGTACTCGTGCATGCCCGCCACCATCGACGAGACCTGCTGGTAGATGCGGTTGCTCAACACCCGCTCGGCGTCTTCGGGCGTCTTGGTGAGCCTTCGCACCGACTCGTCAGCCACCAGCTTGGGATCCAACATCCACGCATCGAGTGAGGCCGGCGCGTGAATGCCCGCGGCGATCTGACGATCCGGCGGCACCGCCACCGGCGTGGGCGGATTGCGCGAGACCCCCAGCGTCTCGGCCAACCGCTTCGACGGATCGATGGTGAGCACCAACACCCGGCGACCTGCCCGCGCTGCCGCCAGAGACAGGGCCGCCGCCGTGGTGGTCTTGCCCACGCCACCTGCCCCGCAACACACGATGACCCGCCGGTTGCGGATGAGCTCACCGATGCGCACCAGCTCGTTCGTCATGAGGTGCGCCCTTCTTTCTCGAGCACGTCGGCCAGCCCGCTGATCAACGCCGCCCCGTGAGGGAGCTCAGGCAGTTCGATGATGGGCAACCTGGTCCCCGCACGCAGGCGGGCGATCTCACGCCGCGCGAGCACCGGCCTCCTGAAACCCTCGGCGCCCAGCGGGTTGATGCGCTCCAGCGGGCTCTGCAACGCAGACCGCTCGGCGGCGCTGAACGGATCGACCGGCACCCGGTTCATCAACACGCCCCCCGTGGGCATGCCCGTCTTCTGCAATCCTTCCAGCAGCTCGAGGCACTCGCTGACCGGCAACGTCTCGGGAATGGCCACCACCCACGCCGCGCCCAGCCTGGGATCGTTCAGGTACGACTGGCCTTCCCGCAGCGCCGCGGCGATCGGCCCGCGCGGCACCAGGCGCAGCAGCAGCTCAGGCAACCCGGTCAACGAGAGCGTGTGGCCCGTGGCCGGCATGTCGATGAGCACCAGCCGATGCTCGGGCTCTCCGTTGGGAAGCTTCGCGCGCAGCAGGGTGAGCAACTGAAAGAAGACGCCCATCTCTTTGAAGGAAGGCCCCGCCGACAACAGCCGCCGCAACGCATCGGAGCTCAGCGCCGCGCGCGCCAACGTGCCCGAGCGGAGCACCGACTTGAGAAAGAGCTCCTGGCCTGAGCGCGCCAGCAACACCACGCCGAAAATTCCGGGCGCGACGAGGGTGGGGGCCGCGGTGAATCGATCGCGGCCGAAGTGACGGGCCAGCGGCGAGTAGTCGTTCGGGTCATCACCGATGTCACAGATGAGAACCCGCACGCCCTTGCGCTTTGCCTGCGTGGCGAGGGCGGCTGTCAGCGAAGAGCGGCCGACGCCACCCTTGCCGGTCATCAACACCACTCGCTTGGTGAACAACTCCTGGAGGGAACTCATGCGACAGGTGCATCGCTAGCACAGCCGCATTCCGAACTTCGGGAGTGTTTGCGGTCTCCAGCACCGGCAGCGGAATCTTCAGCCCCAGAACTTCCACCAGGGCGCTTGTTTCGGCGGCTGAGGGGGAGGCCTTGGAATGAAGATGGCGACCCCTTCTTCAGGCTCACCTTCCTCCAGCCGCGGCTTTCGTGGGGCGGGCGAAGCGCGACGAAACGCGTCGAAACCGGTGGGCAGGCCGTGTTCGAAGTCCCACTCCTCCAGCGCGGCCAGGCAAATTTCACAGCCGCGGGCGTGTTCAGCGAAGGCCCGGGTGCAGCCTTCGTAACGATAGATGCCGCTGAGCGCGGCTTCGGTGTCGGGCGAGTGCAGCGTCATGGGCACCCACCCCTGTGCCCCGAGCAGCTTGCGCTGGGTCTGCGCGCGCAGCAGGTACAACCCCGCATCACCCGACTCGAAGGCCAGCAGCTGCGGTGAAGAAGCCGAAGCACCGTGGTCGCCCGCGATCAACAACGCATCGGCCGCGTAGGCGATCAACGCGTCACCTTCGGCATCGAGGGGGAGCGCGCGGCCCACCCACCCGCTGAGCACCTCGCGGGGCGGCGGCTGGTTTCCGGTCAACGCGAAGACCTTCGCCTCGGCGGCCCGGGCTTCGTCGGCGTACCAGCCGATGAGCGCACCCACGACCTCAGGGAGCTCACTGCTGGCTTCTGCGTGCAGCTCGACCTGCAGTCCCAGCGCGCTGAAGAACGCCTGCTGCTCGCGACTCGAGGTGCGGGGTGGAGTCACGGCGCCTCTTGTCACCGAAGCCGCGCACGAAGTCCATGTCAGGCCATGGTAGACCGTGGACCCCGTGCTTCGTCTTCTCGTGCTCCTCTGCCTGGTCCCGGTCGCTGCGCACGCGCAGGCTCTGGTCAGCGCCATCCTCGATTCCAATGGTGTGTCTGACGTGGCCTTGCGGCGGGCGCAGCGGGCCACCGAGACCGCGCTCAAACAGGTCTCCAGTCTCGCCGTCGGAGAAGGCCCCGCCTTCAAGAAGGGCGCCCCCCGGAAGTGCGGCGAAGACTGCGCGCGCGAGCTCGCCAATTCGCTTTCGGCCGGAGGCGTGGTGCTGCTCGACCTGCGCTCGCTGGACAATAAGAACGATCGCGTGGCGGTGGAAGTGCAGCTGTGGATCGACGGTGAACGCGTCGGGGTGAAGAAAGGCGAAGGCTCGATCGAAGGCTTCGAGGCCGCGGTCAAGCCGGTGCTCGAGCTGCTCCTCCCCGCGTGGGCGCGCAAAGGCTTCGGGGGGCTTCGGCTGCAGATTGAACCGGGCACCGTGGTGAAGGTCGATGGCCGGCTGGCGACCAGCAAGGTGGGCGACGTGCTCGCCGTGCCCGCGGGTGTGCATCAGGTCGACGTGGTGTTCGCCGAGGGTCACGCGGTGCTGCAGCGCGTGCAGGTCGATGAAGGCAGCAGGGTCAAGGTCGAGGCGCGCTCTCCTGCCGAAGCCGTGACGGGCCGTGCGCCCAGGGGCACCAGCACGCTGCGGGGCGTCAGCTACGGCGTGTTCGTGGCGGGCGCGGCGGCGATCGCCGGTGGCCTGGTGGCGGGTGCGCTGGGTCGTGGAACGGCCGCGGGGCTCGCTTCGTGTCAGGGCGACAAGCGTGATTGTCAGACGCTCGAGGCGGTGCAGGCGAAGCAGGCCCAGGCCGAGGCGTATGCGACGACGGGGAACGTGATGCTCGGGGTGGGCAGTGGGCTCGCGGTCACGGGCGTCGGGCTCTTCATCATCGATGCGCTCACGGATTGATCAGATGCCGCGAATTGATCAGCTCGTGAGGCCCTCACCCCGACCCTCTCCCAGAGCGCGAGGGGGACTTTTGTTGCTGGTGGTGTTGTCGAGTTCCAGTTGTCTTCGCGCGTGGGAGGAAGGCGGCCCGTGGGCGTGTGGCGCCAACTCGGTCTGTCCCGAGGGCTACACCTGCGATGACGAGGTCTGCTGCAAGCCGGGCAGCACGCCCGCCTGCCCCACGCTGCCCCTGCCCAGCGGTCGCTGCGCGGAAGGCCAGCCGAAGGTCTACTTTCAGGACCTCGATGGTGACGGTGACGGCAACGAGAAGGTGAGCCGGGTGTTCTGTCGTGCGCCGCGGGTGGTGCCGGGCAAACCGGTCTACGTGCTGGGCGGCCGCGACTGCGACGACACCCGCCCCGACATCTTCTTCGGCGCGCCCGAGCTGTGTAACGGCAAGGACGACAACTGCGATCGCGTCATCGACGAAGGCCTGGCCAACCTGCAGAACTTCTATCGCGACGAAGACGGCGACGGCATGGGTGACACCGCAGCGCTGGTGCCCGCCTGCATGGCGCCTCCGGGGTACAGCGCGTCGGACGGTGACTGCGCGCCGCTCGACCCCTCCAAGTTCCGCGACGCGCCCGAGCAGTGCAACAACCTCGATGACGACTGCGACGGCAGGGCCGACACGGTCGAAATGAGCTTCGCCGACAGTGACAACGCGTCGACCCGCCGCTTCCCCTGCACCGTGCCGATGGCCGCGGGCGTCTGCCTGTCGGGCACCTTCCGCTGCGAACCGCAGGGCACTGAAGTGCGCCGCGTGTGCCGCTCGGTGAACACACCTTCGCGCGAAGTCTGCGACGGGCTCGACAACGATTGTGTGGGCGGCGTCGATGAAGCCCCCAGGTGTGGTGGCCCGCGCAACCTGATCAACGCGCCGGGCGTGACGTACCGTGCGCAGCGGTTGCCGATTCCCACTCAGCTCACGACGCGGTGCCAGGCGAACTTGATGGGTACGCCTTCGACGCTCTCGGTCGACGGCCGGGTGTGGAACGGCGTGGCGGGATCCGGCCAAAACTACCACGTGTGGAGTGCCGAGGCCCCGGACGGCGGCACGTGGGACTTGAGCAAGCTCAACGCCCAGCTGCGCCTCGCGTTTAGCGCGACGGCTGCTCCCGTGGCCGTGGCCGGCGGCATCTGGGGCGACCCCGGTGCGGGCGACGGCTTCAACCCCGTCGTCTATTTGTGCGGGCAGAGCGACACCGACTTCATTCGCTACCGCATCACTTCGACCGCTTCGGCCTTCAAGCTGAACGACACCAGCTTCGACCAGGTGATGCCCCTCAACAACAGCAGCAGCACCTGGCTGGTGGGCGTCGGCTCTGGCTTCGACACCTCGCGGGTCAAGCGCATCGAGGTGCTGGTCTTCACCCAGTCGGCCAACTTCACCATCACCTTCTCGAACAACACGGGGATGGGCCCGTGAAGCGCGCTCTTCTTCTGATTTTGGCGCTGTGCCAGGTCGCCTGCTTCACCGCGTGGGAGGTCGGGGGCCCGTGGGCCTGCAGTGACGGCGGCGTCTGCGCTGACGGCTTGACCTGCGATGACGGCGTGTGCTGCAAGGCCGATGGCACGCCGCGGTGCCCCACCCTGCCCTTCGAAGGCACGTGCCCATTCGGCTCGAAGCCCGACACCTATTTCCGCGACGTCGATGGAGACAGCGCAGGCGCGCTCGCCACCGGCCGGGTGTTCTGCCGCGCACCGGTGAAAGAGCCGTGGGTGAAGGACTCCACCGATTGCGACGACTCCGACCCCGCCATCGGCCCGCTCGCTTCTGAGCGCTGCAACGCGGAAGACGACGACTGCGACGGCGTCATCGACGAAGGGCTGTCATTGCAGACCTGGTACCGCGACACCGACAGCGATGGGTTCGGTGAAGACTGCGCGAGCTGCCGTCTCGACGCGTGTACCCAGCCGAGGGGCTTCGCCGCGCGCGCGGGTGACTGCGCACCTTCGAACGGGGCGGTCTTCCCCGGCGCACGAGAGCGTTGCAACCAGGTCGACGACAACTGCAACGGGCAGCTCGATGATCCACCCTTCATCGACGTGGAGAACCCGGGCAGCACCGGCCAGACCTTCGACTGCGACACAGGTCAGCAGGGCATCTGCCGGCCCGGGGGCATGCAGTGCCTCTTTTCCACCAGCAGCTTCGCGCCCGTCTGCGTCGCGCGCGTGACGGCGACGGTGGACGTGTGCGGGGACTCCATCGACAGTGATTGTTCGGGCACGGTGGATGATCGACCCGGTTGCCGCGGGCCTGATTCGTTGCTCACGGCGCCCGGCATCTCGTTCGGCGCGCTCACCTTCTACGACGCGGGCCTGCCTTCGCTGCCGCCGTTGCCGGCGCGCTGCATGAAGACGCAGGCGGGTGGTGAGGCAATGGCGTGGTTGAACCCGTCGTGGATCGGCACGGGGAACGGGCTGCACCTCTGGTACGCCGAAGCGCCCGCCGGCACCTGGTGGGATCTCTCGCGGGCCAGCGCGTTGCGGTTGCCGGTGGTGTCTTCAGCGGTCGGCAGTATTGCGGCGGGCGTTTGGACCATGACGGCGCGGTTCGACAACGCCGTCATTCATCTGTGCGGTGACGCCGAGACTGATTTTCAGCGCTACACGCCGACCGCAGTCAGCCAGCGCTTCACGACCGGCCCGCAGATTGTCCGTGTACCGCTGCGACCCGTGCCGGCCGATGGGTGGTCGGTGAGCAACGCGGCGTTCGACTTGTCTCGCGTGCGTCGGATTGAGGTGCTGGTGGCCCCCGAAAGGACTGACGGGGGCGTCATCACGTTCACCAATCGTTTCCTCACCGACGCAGGCCTGGTCGGCTTCGAGCCGTAAATCCCCCTCTCCCCACCGGGGGAGAGGGTCGGGGTGAGGGGCCAGCTACTTCTTCTCAGGAGCCTTGGTCGCTTCGGGAGGCGTGGCAGGCTTCTCTTTCTTGGTGCCGCTGCCCTTGTTGGTCGAAGTCGCAGCGCCTGTGGTGGGCGGGGGCGGCGCTTCACCCGCGGCAGGCGCCTGAGCCGGAGCACCTTCAGCGAAAGCAGACAACGACAAGAGCGCGAGCAGCGAAAGCGAACGGTTCATAAGACCTCTCAAAACTTCGGGGTGGCAGTGCAGCGCGTCATGGACGGCGGGCCAGCGGAGTCGATTCATAGCCCAAAAACTGTGTGCTTCCGGGCCCCTGTGTAATCTGAGGGACATGGCTGACGACTTGGTGGCCCGCCTCGATGCATGCACGGCGGTGATACGGAAAAGGGCGCCCGGCTTCACGCCGAAGCTCGGGATCATTCTGGGCAGTGGCTTGGGCGCTTTCGCCGATTCACTCGAGCGCGCGGTGTCCATCGACTACCGCGAGTTGCCTGACTTTCCCCTGTCCTCAGTGCACGGTCACGCAGGCCGATTGGTGCTGGGCTATCGCGGTGACGTGAAGGTGGTGGCGATGCAGGGCCGGGTGCACTTCTACGAGGGCTATCAACCCTGGCAGGTCGCTTTCCCCGCGCGGGTGCTCGGCCGGTTGGGCATCAAGCACCTCACGGTGACCAACGCCGCGGGCGGCATCAACTTGGGTTTCAAGGTCGGCGATCTGATGGCCATCACGGATCACCTGAACCTGGCCGGCTTCAACCCCCTGGTCGGGAAGAACGCAGAGGAGCTCGGGCCCCGCTTCCCCGACATGAGCCACGCGTACGACCCGGCCTCCCTCGAGGTGTTGCGAGGCGCCGCGAAGGCCGAAGGCGTCAACCTGCGTGAAGGCGTGTACGCGAGCCTGTCGGGCCCCAGCTACGAGACGCCCGCAGAGATCCGCATGCTGCGCACCCTGGGCGGAGACGCGGTCGGCATGTCGACCGTGCCCGAGGTCATCGTCGCCTCGCACATGGGCATCAAGGTCACGGGCATCAGTTGCATCACCAACCTCGCGGCGGGCATCGGCAAGACCGCGCTCAATCACGACGAAGTCTCCGAGGTCGCCAACCGGGTGACCCAGACCTTTCAGAAGCTTCTCGGCCGCTTCCTCGCCGATGTGGCGACGAAGTTCTAAGCAACGCTTTTCAATTCAAAGAGAACCCAAAACCATGGCTGAAAAGAAGAAGAAGCAGACCGAAGACGAGCGCCGCGACAGCCCCCGCGTGCCCATGGAGTTCCTGGTGCGTGACGTCGGGCTGCGCGATGGCGAGTGGGAGGAGCGCAAAGGCGATCTCTCCCTGGGCGGCATCTCATGGCGAGGCAAGACCGCACCGCATGGCACCGAGGTCGACGTGCGTTTCCGCCTGCCCCGCGTACCCAAAGAGGTCCGCGCGCGCGGCGAGATCCTGCGCGTGAAGGCCGCCGGGGTGGGCATCGACTTCCACCTGCGCTTCACCGAGCTCGACGTGCGCGCTGAGCTGGCCATCGCGCGGTACCTCGACGAGTGGCTCTCGAAGCAGAGCTGAGCGTCACCTGGGTTTCTGGGTCGCTTCGCCTCGGGTGCCGCAGCTCACGAGATGGGCTGCTCCACCAGAGTCACCCACTCACTGGGGTCGGGCACCTCGGCGCCGGTCGTCACGTAGACCTCGCGCGGCGCTTCGATGGCGTGTTTGCCGTTGTTGCTCATCCATTCCTTGATGGCGTCGTACGCGGGCTTCATCTTCTCGTAGCGCCCGACGTGCCGAACGATGGCGGCCTGCGAGGCGTTCAAGTGAAGCCGCTTGACCTGCCCGTCGACCGTCACTTCCCGGTCGCACGTCATCACCGCCTCGACGTCGACCGACTCGGGCGTGACCGAGTAGTACCGCACGAACGGCGGCCCCACCGGGGATGCACCGGCCTCGCGAAGGGTCTGGCTCAGCTCGAGAAATGCGCTGTTGAAAAAATCCCGCAGGCCTTGCAGCGGGATGGTGGTGCGAATCGCGACCGCATCGCTTGCGGGCAGGTTCGCCGTCAGAATTTCGTAGGCCATGGATGACTCCCTCGAGCCGAGGAAGTGCATCGCCCGCGCCACGGTTCAGCGGTGGTGAGCCCGTTCGCGGCCTGGCCGAAAATGCGCGGCCTCGAGCGTGCGGTGATCTTCGACGTCGATCATCCAGTAGCCCTCGCGGCCAGGCTCGGTTGAGCTGCCGCCTCCGAAGAGGTGCGGCCGCTCGTCGCCCGCGCGCTGCCACGAGCGAATGTGCGAGTGACCGTGGTGGAGCATCACGTCGCGGTTCTCGATGAGCTCGAGGAACCGAGCGCCATCCAGCAAGCCTGACTGAAGACCTTCACGGCGGCCGTCGTGCGAAACGGGGCCGTGGTGCGAGAGCACGTGGACCGTGCGTTTGGCCAGGCGAGGGTCGTCGAGAATTCGCTGGAGCGCATCGAGCTGCGAGCGGCCCAGGCGGCCCACGAAGTACTGGCTCCAGCCCGTCACCCGCGTGCTGTCGAGCCCGATGATGGCGGTGTCGTCGCCCAGCAACTTCACGAAGGGGTAGCCGGTCTTGTCGGCATATTCGGGCATCGCCGAGACGAGCTCCTCGGCGAAGATGCGCTCGAAGTGCCGCTCTCCCGGGGCGTCGATGTAGCGATCGTGATTGCCGGGGATGACGGTCAGCCGGCCTGCCTTCGTGAGGTGGCGCACCGAAGCGTGCACCGCCTCGAACTCTGCGCCTGCGCCCATCGCCGTGAGGTCACCGGTGAACAAGACGTGGTCTGCGTCGAGCTTCTCGATGTCTTCCAGGATGTCGTTCCACGCCCTGGCCCCATCAGCGAAACGATGGAGACGCCCAAACGTGTGCAGTTCGATTCGGCCAGGCACACCCTGCCAGCCCGAACTTCCCCACGACCGCTGGCCCCAGTCGAGCTGGTGGTGAATGTCGCTGACATGAATGATTCGCACGTGGTCTGCATCGTCTTCGCGATGGCGCCCTCGGCGCAAGGCACGGGGCGGCGTGCACTGCCCGCTCGGAGAGGCGTGCAGAAATGTGAGCGCGCGAAGAAACATTCACAGCGACACAGAACAAGTGTGGAGGTGATGAATCATGAAGTGGAAACCGCGCGGAGAGTGGCAGCCAGCGATGCGCAGCGAGCCCACGCCGCTTTCCCCCACGTTGCGGCCTTCCGTTCCGACGTGGACCGCGCGCGTCATGCGGCTGCCTGTGGAGCTGACGCTCAACCCTGAGCTGCGGCGCTCGAGCTTCGCCTGGAAAGAGGTGCGGCTCTCGCCACCGGGGGAGGCTGTTCAAGAATCCCCGGGGGAGTAGGTTGGAGACGTGATGCGCATCCTCATCGTGGGTTGTGTTCTGTGGGCTTCGGGCGCGCTGGCGCAGCAAGGGCCCGGCGTGTGGTCTGGCTATGTGAATGGGTGGGTCGCCGACGCGACGCGCTCCGGCACGTTCCAGCGTGGGTTCGAAGCCGTCCGCAGTCCGAGGCTCTCCCGGCAGCAGCAGCAGGTGCTCGTGCTCCAATCGCTCGCCGCGAATTCGGCCTTCCTCGCGCAGCAGAACTACGTGCAGCTGCAGCAAGTCACCGCGCAGCAGCAGGAACAACTGGCCCAGCAGCAGGCGCAGGCGGCGCAGCAACGGCAGTATGAATATGAGCGGTCGTTGGCTTCCGAAGCGCAGCTCCTCGCGCAGCAACAGCAGCTCGCGGTGCAGCAACAGTTGCTCGCGCAGCAGCAACAACAGGCTGCGGCGGAAGTGTTGGCCCGGGTCGCAGAGCGTGAAGCGAAGGTGAAGGTGTTGGAGGCAGAGCAGAAGCTGCTCGCCGAACGTGAAGCGGCCCGGCAGGCGCTGGCCCGGGCGGAAGCCGATGCGAAGCCGCGCGAGAAAGGCCCCGACATTCACCGCTGGGTCGATGACGACGGCGTGGTGCATTACTCGACGCGGCCTCGTCGCTGAGCCTCTGGGGACTGTCGAAGTACGCCCTCGACTCCGCTCGGGCTGACCAGATTTCGGCCGGTTCCGTTCGTGCCGAGCGGAGTCGAGGCACTATTTCGACATTCTCTCTGGGAGAGGGTGCTCACTTCGCCCCGCACTCGGGAATCAGATCCACGCCGCCGAAGAACTCGGTGACCACCAGGCTCCACGCCTTCGCGTTGTCGGCGTGGCCGCACTTGAAGGCCTTGATGGGCTTCTCCTTCTTCAACCACGCGCGGTGCTCCGTGTAGTACCGCCGCGCGATGTCGGCCGCGTACTCGCCCACGCCATTGCCCGGTTGGAAGTCGTAATAGGTACCGCCGCGCACCTTGATGCTGTCGGGCGTGTATGGCTCGAGACACTTCACGCTCACGCCGCACTTCGCGACGATGCGGTCGTAGATCGACGAGAGCGCCTTGAGTGACCAGTTGCCGTGCGCCTGATCATTCAAGTGAAACACTTCGTGGAACAGCGTGCCGCGCACGCCGGGCTCCGAGCCAAAGAGGGAGCCCGAGACGTTGTACGCAACCGCCCAGTCCACCGCGTAGGCAGAAGGCGTGCGCCGCTTCACCGACTCGAAGAAACGAAAGTCGAGCGCGCGCCAACGGTAGTTGGGCTTGCCGCCCAGGTCCTTGAAGAAGGTCTCGAAGTCGAGCAACGCACCCGCGGCCCACTCGAGGTGCCTGCGATCGGCGCCGATGGGCAACCGTGGAATGAGGTGGAGCTTGCCGCGATAGCCGCCATCGAAGTCCTGCTCGGGCAACACACCCATCACGGTGCCGCTCGCCGCGTAGAGACTCGCTGCCACCTTCGAGGCCGCGGGATCCTTCGCGTAGCGCGCGGCGATGAGGCACGCGATCTGCTCGGCTTCCTGGCCCGTGTCACAGGGCGCAGGTGACTTCTCGGTGATGAAGAGGATCTCGTGCGCGAGGCCGCGAACGACTCGGGGCCCCTCTTCAGCGAGCACCGCAAACGACATCACCATCGAGCAGAGAACCCAGCGCGTCATCGGCTCGCGAGTGTACGTCGGTGGATTTTTCTCGTCGGCACGCACGAAAAAACTTCAGCGATGGGCGGGACCGCACGGGCAGGTGCGCGCGCCAACGCACTGATCGCACACGCCCTACATCAGCGTCGAACAGCCACGCGCGGTTCTTTTGGCCCCACATCGCTCTCCCGTACTCATCGCCTCCTTCGAGGCCGCGCACTTTCGCCGGCGTCGGAGCAGTGGCCTTCGAGGGATGGCCGATGAGTCGCGCAAGAAACCCTGATTTTTCACTGAGGGCGCGCAGCCTCGGTGGCGCGCCCTCATTTCGTTTCCTCTCTTCTGGAGTTCCCCCATGCGAATTTTCTCGAGCCTTGCCCTGATCACCGTTGTTGGACTGTCTGCTTGCGACGTTCCTCAGCAGCCGTACAGAGAGCCTCTCGATACCGAGGAGGGGCTCCAGAAGCGGAGGGCACCCAGAGCCGACGCGGGGGTGATCGCGGACGGTGGAGGGGGTAGCAACACGGGTGGCGGCGGTGGTGCGAACACGGGCGGCGGTGGTGCGAACACGGGCGGCGGAGGTGGCGGACCAGTCACCACCACCGGCTTCACGCTCGGCGCCGTCGGCTGCGCTGCCCAGTCGCTCGACTCGAACGTGAGCGTCGGCGGCTACATGTCAGATCGGTATCACTGGAGCGACGCCACCTGCGCACGCCGCAGCGCTGCGCTCGTTCGCAACAACACGGCTGATCCTGGCGGCTCGAACGGCGGCTACCTGCGCGAGCTCACCCTGACGGTCAACGGCGCCACGCGCACGGCTCGAGGCACCGGCGCCAATAGCTGGAACGGCTGGGGCTACGTGGTCAATCACTACGGCTCGAGCGCCGACACCTCGAAGGGTAAGGTCGGCAGCTTCCGCACCGTGCTGGCGGGCGCGAATCACTCCATTCACGAGTTCAAGGTGCAGATGAGCCCCGGTGGTCCCGTCGCGGCGACCGTGCACTGGTTCTTCGCCACGGGCCGCAGCGAACCCGTCTTCGCCATCACCTACGACGTGACCTCGCCGGTGAACACGGTGCGTGCCGACACGCGTGCGCCGTACGGCGACCTCGCGTTCGAAGGCACCCCGGGCCCCATCGGAGGCATCGGCTGGGGCGACATCTACAAGTTCACCACCACCGGCAACGGTCCCGTCACGATGAACTCGACCTGGGATTACACCGCGCCGAACCTGGTGCCGTACGTGCGCATGTGGTCGTCCGCGGTCGACGCAGAAATGGGCGCGGTGCAGACGCAGACGATGACGCAGCACCTCGCTGGTGGTGATTACGGCTCAGGCAGCATCGGCGCGTGCCAGGGCAAGACGAGCGCCACCAAGGGCTCAGGCTGCAGCACCGGCGCGCAGACCATGCCCTCAGACTGGATGTGGCCCTTCCAGTTGAACCAGTACGAGCTCGGTTCAACCACCTCTTCGCACCGCGTTGCGTGGGGCTCGAACTACGGCGCTATCGGCCTCGAATCAGTCACGGCCTTCGGCAAGACGGTCTCTGGGCATCCGCAGGTGAAGTACGGCGTGTTCCTGGTGGTCGGCGCTCGCTCGACGGCTGACACCCTCACGCGCGTCACGCAGGTGGAGCGCCTCACCTCGGCCACGGTCACCGGCGCGACCTGGAACCCGATGTACGCGGTCTGGGATGCGCCGGCGGCGAGCGGCGGCACCACGCTGACGCTCGACCCGAAGGGCGCGGCCATCAAGGCGCCCCTCTTCCGGCTCACCGGCTTCACCGCGGCGCAGCTGAGCCAGGTGACGGTCGACGGCGTCGTGCTGCAGGCGGGCGCGGGCTTCTTCGCCACCGTCGATGCGGCCACGCAGTCGGTGTGGATCACGCTCAACGGCACGGTGACCGCGCCGATTGCCCTGCGCGTGCAGTGAGTCGACGAAATGGGTTGTGACGAAAGGGCCATGACCCCGGCCGATCGTCACAACCGGTTTCGGCCGGGGGCCTCCCAGCTTGCAGGGCGCAGGAAGTGGTCGCGTTGTGGAGCACGCGCGCGCGCGAAAGACGGCCGCTTCCAATGCCCTGGAGCAACTCAACGTTCAGTTTCTTCGCCTCGAACCGGAGCTCGCGGCGAAAAAGAAGTGAAGGTCACTCTGGCTCCCTCTCCCCAGCGGGGGAGAAGGCTTGCGGTTCAACTGCCTCGAGAGGAGGCGGGCTTTCTGATGACGCTTCATCTGTGCCGAGATGAGCGGCCTCTCAGCGCGCGGCTTCTGTTCACGCGTTGAACGCAGCGTTGAGCAGCTGCTCTCCCCGGAGAGGATCTACGGCTCAGGGATTATGTTTACAAAGCGCCGTTGAGCCCGCAGGCCGGGCGCGAACGATTGACGCGCGCGACCCACGTACAGCGGCCTGTACGCTGGCGCCTTGCGTCGAAGCTTTCATCACCGCGCTCACCTCAGAGCCACGTCGTGAGGGGCCTCTTCGCAAAGGGCGCAGTCGTCACGCGAATAGAACCACCACACCCTTCGAGGTGCTTCTGTTCACTCACTGATCAGCGGTCGTCAGCGTGAAGGCCGACGCGCGGTAGCCGTGCACGCCGATGTGGAGCACACCGCTGGTCGAGGGCGTGAAGCTGAGCGTCTCGTTGCCGGACGACGTGTACGCACGCGCGGTGTAGCTCGCGGTCGTCGGACCAGCGCCGAGCTTCACGTAGAGATCCACGTCGGCCGCGGCAAGCGAGCGGATCACCACCGGCCGGCCCGCGGTCACGAGGAGGGTGAACACCTTCAGCTCAGCGAGCGAGACGTTGCTGCTGATGTCGAGGTGCGCCACTCCGCCGTCAGTCGCGCTGCCACCGTCCGTGACCACGCCCGCGTCTGGCGGCACGCCACCGTCGGTGACGACCACACCACCGTCAACACGCACGCCGCCGTCTGTCGCGATGCCACCGTCGACGACGACACCACCATCAACGCGCACGCCGCCGTCCGTCGCGATGCCACCGTCGACGACGACACCACCATCGACACGCACGCCGCCATCGACCGCAGCCGCGCCGACGTACTTCACCTTCAACTGCACCGTCGCCCCCGAGTAGCCGTTGACCGACACGTACAACGCGCCAGGACCCTGCAGCTCGCAGTTCTCGTTCGACGTGCCCGCGTACGGCCGGCAGTCGTACAGGTTGAGCGAAGGCTGGCCGTTCATCTTCACGTACAGGTCCGCGTCGCCCGTGCCCGTGAGCGTCACGCTGATGGTGCCCGTGGCCGTGGTGAACGGACCGAAGTGTTTCCACTCCCCCTTGGCGATGGTGGCCGACTCGTTCACTTCGACCGCGCTGCCGGTGAGGGCACCCTGCCCCGCCGACTCCAGGACGAGCGCCTTCACCTCGGCGTACTTGATGGCCCCGCCCGCGACCGAGCCGCTCGCGCTGATGGGCAGCCACAGAAAATCAGGGTGATTCAGCTTGCTGCTGCCGATCCACTCGCCGCCCAGAACCTTGCCGGTGGCGTCGAGCTCGAGCACGTAGTCGTAGCGATCGGTGCGCGTGTAGCTGTCGATGGTCGCAGCGGTGTAGCCATCTTCGGCGCTCGACTCGCTGATGTACTTCACCTCTGACTTCACGTGGATGAAGCGAGCAGCTTGCGCGTTGAAGCGGTACGTCGACAGCTCTGCACCGCCGTCAGTCGCGGTGACGCCGATGAGCTTGTTCGCCTGCTCAGCCGTGACCTCGGTCTTCGAAGTCACCTTGAAGCTGCGCAGCGGCTGGTTCCACACCTCGTACGAGTTGGTGCGGTCTTCGGCGAACGACTGCTTCATCAGGCCGAGGTAGTTGGCCAGCAGCACGTGGTACGTGCCGGCGTTGGTGTCGCGGCACTCCCGGTCGGTCTCGACGGGGCGGCCGTACGCGTCGAGCTTGATGCCGCCGCCATCAGGCGTGGAGTTGTGCTTGTTGCAGCGCAGGCTCACGAACTTCGTGGTGGTCGAGTTGTGCACCAGCGACGCGAGGGCCTTGAGGTCCTGCACTTCGAAGGTCACGCCGTTGCGAGTGACCGCGCGCTTCGGCTCGGGAAACAGAATCGAAGCCGGAGCCCACGCGTGGCAGATGCCCCACCAGGTCGCGACGCAGCGGCCTTCTTCCTTGCCCGGGCGCTTCGCACAGGTCTCACCCAGAAAGCTGTCGCACTCCGTCGTCTCACGGCAGGTCTTCGAGACCGACTCGATGCCGTGATTGCGCGAGACCGCGTCTTCCACGTCCGTTCCGCCAAACGCCTTCTGGTACTTGAGCGACGGCGAGTCGGACTGCGGGCCGGCCCAGCGGTGGTTGATGTTGTCTTCGGAGGTGGGCCAGTAGCTGCCCGCCCACGGAATGTTCGCGGCCTCACCCGCAAGCGGCAGCGCGTCGAAGTTCAGCTGCAGATTGGCGCTGAAGAGCGAGGGGCTGTCTTGCGAGGCCCAGGCCTCGGCAGACTTCACCGTCTCTGGCGTCTCGAGTTCCTCACCGTCGATGAAAGCGACCTGCCCGCCACAACCTGCGATGAGAATCAGAGCCAACAAGTTGATATTGCGCACGTTGTAGCCTCGAGAGCGGTGCCGGAAGCGGCTGCTTCCGACAAAGACACCCATCGACCTACATGTGCGCACA
>JAYVFP010000308.1:0-26138 GCA_043773025.1 Archangium sp. | reverse complement strand
ACGCATCCATCGGGATGGCGCTGCAGGTCTGCGCACCGTTCTTCCCGTCGGGCGACGCGCTCAGCTTGAGCGACGAGGTGGAATCGCGGTTCTCAGGGCGCGCTGCGCGGGTGTGACCAAAACGGAAGCCTGCGTAGAGCGCACCTGCCGTGGCGATTGCGATCAGCTGTCGTCGGGTGACGCGGGCCATGGTGTGGGGCTGATTGTGTGCTCAGAAGGGCTCATGCGACACGCTCTCTTTCTGGCGTTGGCTCTGATGGGCTGTCCCAAACCGGTCGTGCCGCCGGTGCCTCCCACGGTGTGGCAGCCGGGCATGGCCCTTCGCCTCGATCGCGCCCCCAACGCGCGCGGCTACGTTGAGCTGCGCGGCCTGGTGCACGTGCACTCGGTCTATTCGCACGACGCCTGTGATGGTCAGCCGCACGACGACGCGGGCGTGCGCAACCAGACCTGCCTCGAAGATTTTCGGCGCGGCGTCTGCCAGACCGAAGACGACTTCTTCTTTCTCACCGACCACGGCGACAGCTTCGCCGACAACGAGTTTCCGAACGTGCTGCTCTTCGATGCCACGCGTGGCGACGTGCTGGTGCAGCGCACCTTCGGGCCCACCGCGAACTGGCTCGCCTGCCCTGGAGCCAGGCCCGCACTCATCATGGCCGGCACCGAGACGGGCACCATGCCGGTCGGCCTCGAAGGGCACGCCGCGCAGCGCAGCCTCTACGGCGAGGTCGACAACACCGCGCTCGACACCTTTCACGCGATGGGCGCCATCACCCTCGTGCCGCACACCGAGGATTGGACGGTCGATCAATTGAGCGACCTGCACCTCGACGGCTTCGAGATGTTCAACCTGCACCGCAACGCGCTCAAGAATGCGGGCGTCGCGGCAGAGCTGCTCCTCAACTACGTCGACAAGGGCCTGCTCGACGGCTTGATGCACCCCGACCTCTTCTTCGCCGCCTTCAACCTCGACGACGAGCTCTACATGAATCGCTGGGGCACGGTGCTCGCGCGCGGCCACCACCGCGTCACCACCATGGGCACCGACTGCCATCGCAATACGTTCCCCCAGTTGCTGCAAGACGGGGAACGCATCGACAGCTACCGCCGCATGATGAGCGCGTTCTCGAATCACCTGCTGATCAAACCGAAGGCCGACGGCACGTGGGACGACGTCGAGCTCAAAGAAGCGCTCGCGGCCGGCCGCAACTTCGGGGTCTTCGAGTTCCTCGGCAACGCAGAAGGCTTCGACTTCGTGGCGATGGAAGGGCAGACGCCGCGTGAGCTGGGTCAGACCGCGGTGCTGGCCAACGGCGTGACGCTCGAGGCGGTGATGCCCAAAGTCAAAGGCCTCGACCCCACGGTCGAGGCCCCGGTGCTGAAACTTCAACTTCTCAAAGCGCGCGAAGGCGGGTGGGACGAGGTGGCCTCCATCACTGAAGGCACCCTCGCGTTTCCCGTCACCCAGCGCGGCGCCTACCGGGTCGAGGTGCGCATGGTGCCGCGCCACCTCAAGAACTTCGCCGGTACGCGCCGCGCCTTCTTCACCGCAGAGCGCCCCTGGGTGATGACCAGCGCGCTCTACGTGGAGTGAATCACGGCGAGTAGACCTTGGTGTTCGCGTTGCCCGAGGTGCTGCCCGGGTCTGACGACTGCGCGTGGATCACCGCCGATGATGCGCCGTTGTACATCGTGACCACGCCGCGGCTGCCGTCGGTGTTCGACACGGTGCCGTTCTTCTTGGGCGAGACCTTCCAGCCAACCTGCAGCGTGATGTCGAGCTCGATGGTGGTGGTGCCGTCGGTGAAGGTGCCGGTCGCGGTGAGCTGAATGGGCACGCCGACGGCGCTGCTCGGACCATCGGGCGTAATCGAGATGTTCACCAGCCGCAGGTTCAGCACCGTCGCGGTCGCCGTGCCGACCTGCCCGCCGAAGCGGCCCAGCACGGTGCTGCTACCCGGGCTCAGCCCCGTCACGCGGCCTCCGTAGAGCGAGCCATTGCCCACGTTGGCGATGGTCGGGCTGCCGGTGGTCCAGGTGGCCTGGCGGGTGATGTCGACGGTGAGGCCATCAGCGTAGGTCGCGCTGACGCTGTAGGGCCGGAAGTACCCGACGGGCACGATGCCGCTCGAGGGGGTCACCGTCAGCCTGGTCAACGACGCGCTGCTCACCGTCAGAAAGGCCGTGCCGCTCACCGTTCCGAAACGCGCGGTCAACGTGGTGACCCCGCCGCTGAGCGCCGTGACGAGGCCGACGCTGCCCGAAGCTCCGCTGACCGACGCGACCGCGGGCGAAGACGACGACCAGGCGGCGACGGTGGTGATGTCGAAGGTGGTGCCGTCGCTGAACGTGGCCAGCGCGCGGTAGGGCACTTCGATGCCGATGGCGGTGAGGTGAACCGTGGGCGTCACGGTGATCGAGGTCAACGCCGCGTCGGTGACGGTCAGGGTGGTGTCGTCATCCTGGCCTGCCCAGGCCGCGTGAATGGTGGTGACGCCCATGCCGCGGGTGGTGGCGAGGCCTTCGCTGCCCACCACGTTGCTGATCACCGCCACCGAGTTGAGTGACGAGGTCCACGTCGCGACGCGCGTGACGTCGGCCGTGGTGCCGTCTGACCAGAAGCCCGACGCGTTGAACTGCACGTCGATGCCGATGCCCGTGCGCACCACCGCAGGCGCGATGTAGAGCGTGTTGAGCACCGCGTTGGTCACCGTCAGCACGGCGCTCGCGTTGGTGCTGCTGAACGAGGCCGTGATGGTCGAGGTGCCTGCGTTCAAGCCCACCGTCACGCCGCGGAAGCCGGTGTCGTTGCGCACGCGGGCCACCGAGGCGCTGCTCGAGGTCCACGCGGCCAGCTCAGTCACGTCGAGCGCCGTGCCGTCGGTGTAGATGGCGGTCGCGACGAACGACACCACACCCTGCAACCCGATGCGCGGGGTGGGCGGCGAGACGGAAACCCCTTCGAGCGTGGCGTTGGTCACCCGGAGCTGCGCGGTGGCCACCTCCGTTCCCAGGGCGGCGGTCACCGTGGTGTTGCCGCTGGCGAGCGAGGTGAGCACGCCGTGGCTGGTCGCCGCGTTGCTGATCGACGCCACCGCGAGGTTGCCGGTGCGCCAGCGAACCAGCGTCGTCACGTCGCGTGCGGTGCCGTCATCGAACACGCCGGTGGCCCGGTACTGGCGGGGTACACCGATGGGCAAGGTGAGCTGCGCTGGCGTGATGGACAACGAGGTGAGCCGTGCGTTGGTCACGCGCAGTGAGGTCGCGCCGCTCTGCCCGTTGAACGTCGCTTCGATTTGCGTGGTGCCCGCCGTGAGCGTGTCGACCACGCCTTGCTGCGGGAAGGTGTTCGACACGCTGGCCACCGCGGGGGCAGTGCTGCTCCAGGTCGCGGTGAGCGTGAGGTCGTAGGCGTTGCCATCGGAATAAAGCCCGACCGCGCCGTACTGAAGCGCGAACCCGTGCGGCACCACCTCGTCGGCCGGGAAGACCTGGATGGTGTTGAGCGTGGCGGTGTTCACCGTGAGCGTGGCAGCGCCCATGTTGCCGGCGAGGGACGCGGTGATCTGCGTGGTGCCCGGGCCTTCGGCGATGACCAGGCCGCGCGTGGGCGTGCTGCTGCTCACTTGCGCGACGGTGGAGTTGCTGCTCGCCCAGGCCGACTCGTTGGTGACGTCGCGCGCCGTGCCATCGGACAACAGCGCGGTGGCCGTGAAGGCCGCGCGGACCCCTCGAGGCAAGCTGGAGCTTGCGGGGCTCACGCTGATGGAGGTCACGAACACGCTGGTGACGATCAACGGCGTCGTGCCGGTGACGCCAAAGAGCGTGGCGGAGATGTCCGTGGTGCCCGCGGTCAGGCCGGTCGCAAGTCCCGTGCTGGAGAGGCTGGCCACGCCCGGCGCAGAGCTCGACCACGTCACGCTCGAGGTCAGGTCGGCCAACGAGCCGTCACTGAAGGTGCCCGTCGCTTCGTAGGCCTGCACCAGCCCCGTCGGCAGCTGCACGCTCAGCGGGGTGAGGTCGAGCCGGTCGAGCGCAGGAGCGGTGATGGTGACCTGCGCCCCAGTCGAGCTGAAGCCCGCGTAGAGGGCCTGCACCGTGGTGCTGCCCAGCGCGAGGGACTGCAGCCGGCCCTGCGCGGAGAGGGTGGCCGCCGTGGTGTCAGAGCTCGTCCACGTCGCGGTGTTCGTCACCTCCACGCTCGTGCCATCAGAGAACTGCGCGGTGGCCATGAAGGACAACCCGCGGCCCAGAGGAACCGTGCCCGAGCCGGGCATCACCGCCAACCCCGTGATGAGCGCCGGGCCGCAGCTGCCGTTGGCGCAGTTGCCCGACGCGCAGTCGGTGTTGCGGTCGCAGAACAGCCCCGAGCCGCAGCCGGGGCAGACGCCGCCACCGCAGTCGGTCGCGGTCTCCAGCCCGTTCCGCACGCCGTCGGCGCAGCTCGCCGTCTGGCAGACGTTGCCGCTGCACACGCCCGAGCTGCAGTCGCTGTTGCGCGCGCAGCCCTGGCCCGTGGTGCACGGCGCGCAATCGGGCCCGCCGCAATCGAGGCTGGTCTCTCCACCGTTCCTCACGCCGTCGGTGCAGGCCGCGATGACGCAGACGCCGGCGCCGCACACCCCCGAGACGCAGTCTGTGCCCGTGGTGCAGCCGCCGCCGTTGCCGCACACCGGGCAGGTGCCGCCGCCGCAGTCGACGTCGGTCTCTGCGCCGTTCGAGACGCCGTCGGTGCAGGTCGCGGTCTGGCACACGCCCGCGGTGCACACGCCCGTCACGCAGTCACCGGGGATGACGCAGGTCTGGCCTGCGCCGCAGTTGCCGCAGACGGGACCACCGCAGTCGACGCCCGTCTCCATTCCGTTTCTCACGCTGTCCGTGCAGGTCGCCGATTGGCAGACCCCGGCGGTGCAGACGGAAGACAAACAATCGGTGCCGCTGCCGCAGCCCTGGCCGGTGGTGCATTGCGCGCAGGTGGGCCCGCCGCAGTCGAGGCCCGTTTCCTGGCCGTTGCGACGCCCGTCGGCGCAGGTCGGAGCGAGGCACACGTTCGCGCTGCAGACCCCCGAAGCGCAGTCAGCGCCCGTGGTGCAACCGCCGCCCGTGGGGCAGGCCGCGCAGGTCAGACCGCCGCAGTCGAGGTCGGTCTCGTCACCGTTGAGCACGCCGTCGGTGCAGCTCGCGGCCTGGCACACGCCGTTGGTGCACACGCCTTGCGCGCAGTCGGCCGGGGTTGCGCAGCCTCCGCCCGTGCCGCAGGCGACGCAGGTGGGACCACCGCAGTCGGTGCCGGTCTCCTGCCCGTTGCGAACCGCGTCGAAGCAGGTGGCGGCCTGGCACACGCCGTTGGCGCACACGTTCGAGGCGCAGTCGGTGTTCATGTTGCACTGTTCTCCCGGCCCACAGCCCGCGCAGTCAGGCCCGCCGCAGTCGAGCGCGGTCTCGCGCCCGTTGCGGATGCCGTCGGTGCAGGTGGCCGCGCTGCACACGCCGTTGAGGCACAGCTGCGAGGCGCAGTCCTGGTGGCCGCTGCAGGTCTGACCCGGGCTACACGAGGGGCAGAGGTGGCCGCCGCAGTCGATGCCCGACTCGGTGCCGTTCTTCTCGCCGTCATCGCAGGCCGCGGGCCGGGTGCAGAAGCCGCCCACACAGTGGCCCGAGGTGCAGTCAGCGGCGGCGATACACACCAGCCCCGCGGCGCAACCGCCGCAGGTGGGCCCGCCACAATCGACGTCGCTTTCTTCTCCATTTTTTCGTCCATCACTGCAGGTGGCGCCGCGTGCATTGATGGCGACGTCTGCGCCCGCGGTGAAGGTGTCCAGTGACGCGGAGATCACCAGCGTGCCGGCGGCGAGGCCTTGCACCAGGCCGCCCTCCACGCGCGCGAGCCCTTCGTCACCGCTGAGCCACGTCACCTGCGTGGTGACGTCTTCGCCGTTGACCCGATGCACCGTCAGCGCGCCCGGATCTCCACCCGCAAGGAGCGTGAGCACCGTGGGCTCGATGACCAGCGAGTAGGGATCGACGCTCGGGTTCACGCCGCACTGGCAGGCGGAGACCAAGGCGAACACGGCACACAACGGGAGGATGCGCTGAGAGCGATTCAAGGGAAGCCCCTTCGAGAATTCTGTGGAGTGAGGTGGGCTGGCCCTCGAGGGAACGGGCCAGAAAGTACGCTGCTGACGGCGGGCGTCAGGTCTGCGGTGCTGTGCATGGGATACGCCACGAATTCTTCCGAGCAGGAAGGCTTCGGTGACCGCGAGAAAGCTGCGTGGACGCGCAGCGGGTCGTGCGCGTCAGCGGCGGAGCGCAGCTCTGGTGAGCTTCGCTGCGAAAGACGATGTTTCGTCCGTTCAGCGCTTCGGTACGACGGCTCCCCACAAGCCATGCGCTGGGCCAGGGCGCACACCTGCAAGTAGTTGCCGGCGCTCGGACAACGCGGCTCCGGGGCGGGCCTGCGGGTGGTTCCTTTTCAGAACGCAAAAAAGCCCGCAGGACCTTTCGGTGCTGCGGGCGAAGAATGAGGGATGGTCAGATGTGCGCGGTCGCGCGACCTTCACTCCAGGGGGAGCGCCGCGCTGATGCGCAGTGACGCGCGCGCGGTGGCCAGCTCGGTGCGGGCCTGAATCTGGCTCACCTCGGCGCCGAACACGTCGCGCTCGGCCTGAATCACGTCGACCTGGGTGGCCGCACCGGCGGCGTAGCGATCTCTCGCCACCTGGGTGGCACGCCGGGCCGCTTCGACCTGCGCTTTGGCCGCTTCGATTTTGATCAACGCCGCCTGCAAACGTTGCCAGTCGAAGTTGACCTGGTCTCTGGCCTGCAGCCGGGTGCGATCGCCCAGCAGGAGCGCTGCCTGCTCATTGGCCGACTGCGCCTGCATGCCCATGAAGGTGGGTACATCGAGGCGCCAGCTCAGGTTGAGGCCGGCGTTGTAGGTGCCTGCCTGGCCCTGGAAACCGGTGGCGTTGGTCAGACGCTGGGTGAACTGAGCTGACACCGAAGGCACCAGCGCGAGCTTCGAGGCAGTGGCGATGGTGCCCGCGGCCTGCGCGTCTTTGTCTGCAGCCTTCACGGCAGGCAGCTCTTCGATGCGCGCTTCCATCTCGGGCAGCGAAGAAGACGGCGTGACGTCGTCGACGGGAAGGGGGAGCGACTCGGGCGGCTCGAGACCGGTGAGAGTGCGCACGGTGCGGCGTGACGTGGCCACCAGAGACACCGTGTCGGCCACCACCTGCCTGGTGCGCGCGACTTCGGCACGGGCTCGCAGCAGATCGAGCTCGGTGACGGTGCCCACGCTCGCGCGGATCTCCGTCAGCTTGAGCTGCTCCGAAGCGACGGCAGACGACTTCTTCGCCGACTCCATCACCGCGAGCGACGCTGCATAGCCGTAGAACGAGGCCACCACCTGGCGGCGAACTGCGTCACGGGTGACCAGCTCGCGCAGCTCGGCCGACGCCTCCGCCGCGCCCGAGACCGACATGCGGAACCAGCGCTGCACGTCGATGAGGGGCAGGTCGAACCGGAAGGCGGCGTCGAACTGGTCGGTGGGAATGATGACCACGTCAGGCCCGCCGGCCGGGTTCCGGATGACGGCGGGGTACTGGTTGTGCGTCCACCCACCGGATACCGAGAGCGAAGGGAACAACGACGTCCACGCCTGGCGGTACTCGGCGGCAGCCCGGTTGCGTTGCTCGATCGAGATGCGGCGGTCGACGTTGCCCTGCTCGGCCGCGTCGAGGAACATCTTCACGTTCTCGGCCTGCGCGCTCATCGACACCAGCCCCAACACCAACACGAGACGACGGCTCACTTGCCCACCTCCGCCACCGAGATGTTCTGCGTGGTGGTCTCATTCAGTTCAGTTGAAGGAGCGCTCCGCTGCTTGCGGCGCTGCACCATCATCGAGAGGTCGTCGAAGAACGAATACGCCACGGGAACGGCGAGCAGCGTGAGCACCAGCGAGAGCGACTGACCGCCGACCACTACGCCCGCGGTGGCGCGGTTGAAGCCCGAGCCGATGCCGCGCGCCGTGACGAGGGGAATCATGCCGGCCACGAAGGCCGCCGTGGTCATCAGAATCGGGCGGAGGCGGTCTTTGTTCGCCTGGAGGATCGCGCTGAGCCGCGCAGCCTTGCGGGTGTACTTCTCGACCGACGCGAAGTTCGTGAAGTTGGCTTTGGAAAGCGCGGTCTCGAGGCGCTCCCGGCCGACGCTCGGGTCGAGCAGCTCGTGCAGCGCGTTGCGCCGCGCGGTCTCGGTCTTCTTCTTGAAGGCCTCATCGAGCGCGTGCTCCACCGCGTCGTGGTTCTTCTCGCGCACGCCGTTGGTGTGGTCGATCTGCAGAATCGCGTTCTTCTTCACGACGCCGAAGAGCACGAAGATGCCCAGGAAGCTGTAGAGGTCGAGCGCCTGGTCGAAGAGGATGACCGAGGCGATGGCGTAGGGCAGCGTCAGCGGCAGCGAGATGAGAATCGTGACCGGGTGCAGCCACGACTCGAACTGCGCCGCGAGGATCAAGTACATGAACACGAAGCTCGCCAGCAGGCCCAGGATGAAGCTGATGCCCGTCTCGCGCATCAGCTTGGTCTGGCCCTGCGCTTTGATGGCGTAGCCCTTGCCCAGCCTGGGCACCTCGTCGTCGAGCACCGCCTTGACCGCGTCACCGATGGTGCCATCAGAAGCCCCCGGGCCGGCGTTGGCCAGGAAGGTCACCTGCCGCTCGCGCTGGTAGCGCAGAATCGCCGAGGGGCTCGAGCCCGTCTTGATTTGCACCACGTCGGCCAGCGTCACCAGGCCCACCTTCTTGCTCGGCACGGTAATCAACCGGAGCGCGTCTTCGCTGCTGCGGTACTCCGGGGTGGCGCGCAGGCGCACTTCGTACTGCTCGCCGTGCTCCGAGTAGGTCGACACCTTCTGGCCCGCCACCAGGTACTGAAGCGCCTGGGCCACGTCGACGACCTGCACGCCGAGGTCGGCCGCGCGGCTGCGATCGACGTACACGCCGAGTTCAGGCTTGCCGAGCACGAGCGTCGATTCGACGTCGACCGCGCCGGGGATCTGTTTGATGCGCTCGATGATGCGCGGCGCGGCGGCCGTGAGCACGTCGAGGTCGGGGCCTGCCAGAATGTACTGCACCCGCTGCGTGGCCTGACCGCCGCCGAACTCGTTGACGTCGGCGATGGTGACCTTCAGCTCGGGCGGCAGCGTGGGGAGAATCTTGTTGCGCACCACGTTCTTCAAGTCGTTCTGGGAGATTTTCCGTTTGTCGGGCGGCAGCAGCTTGACGTAGATGCGCGCCAGGTTCGGGGTCTTCGCGGCGTCGTCGCCGATGGTCACCAGGGTCGCGGTCACCTCGGGCATGTCGCGAATGATGCGGGCCACGCGCTCGCCCACCAGCTCGGTCGCAGGCACCGAGCGGCCTTCCGGCAGGCGCACCACCACTTCGAACTGGGCGCGGTCGTCGACGGGCAGGAAGCCCTTCTTCGCTTTTGCGGCCAGGGGCACCATCGCCACGAGCGAGGCGACCGAGGCGAGCACGACGATCCAGCGGTGCTTCATCACGTAGGTCAGCAGGCTCACGTAGGCGCGCTCAAGCGGCCGGTAGAACACGTCGGTCACGCGCTCGAGCCTCGAGCGGGAGTGGTCGCCTTTCACCTTGGGCTTGAGCCAGCGCGAAGCGAGGCTGGGGGTCAGCGTGAAAGACACGAAGAGCGACACGGCGATCGCGAACGACATCGTGATGCCGAAGCTGCCCAGGAAGCGCCCGGGGATGCCGGCCACGAACGCGATGGGCAAGAACACCGCGATGAGCGAGAGCGTGGTGGCGATGACGGCGGTGCCGATCTCGCGGGTGCCCTCGATGGCCGCCTGCCTGGGGTGCATGCCTTTTTCTTCCACGAACCGGAAGATGTTCTCGAGCACGACGATGGCGTCGTCGATCACGATGCCCACCGCCAACGCGAGCGCGAGCAGGGTGATTGAGTTGAGCGTGTAGCCCTGCAACTTCATCAACGCGAAGGTGCCGATGATCGAGGTGGGAATCGCGAGCGCCGCGATGACGGTGCTGCGCAGGTTGCCCAGGAAGAGCAGCACGATGATGGCCGCGAAGAGGGCGCCGAGGATCAAGTGTTCGGTGACCGCTGCGGTGCCGGTGCGCACCACGGCCGAGCCGTCACGCTGCACCTCGAGGGCGTAGCCGTTGGGCAGCTCCTTCTCGACGTCGAGCATGCGCGCCCTGATGGCGTCGACCACCGCCACCGTGTTGGTGCCCGACTGCTTGCTCAACGACAGCAGCACGGTGCGTTCGCCGTTCCACAACGCGCCCGTGTCGGCGTCTTGAACGCCGTCGACCACCTCGGCCAGCTCGTCGAGGCGAATGGCGCGGCCGTTGATGTCGCGCACGATGAGGGCCCGTAGCTCGTCGACCGACTCGACCCGGCCGTTGACGCGCAGGGTCAGGTAATCGCGGCTGGTGTCGACCCGGCCGCCGGGCAGCGTGATGTTCTGCGCGTTGATCGCCGCGCCCACCTCGAGCGGTGAGATACCCAGCGCGCGCAGCTTCACCGGGTCGACCAGCACGTCGATCTGGCGCTTGCGGCCACCGATCAACACGGCCTTGCCGACGCCGTTGACCGACTCGAGGCGGCGGCGAACGATGCGGTCGGCCACGTCGGTCACTTCACGCACGCTCTTGCCGGGCGCGCGCAGGGCAATGAAGAGCACCGGCTGCGCGTCAGGTTCGATCTTCTGCACCACTGGCGGGTCGATGCCACGCGGCAGCTCGGCCAGCACGGCGCTCACCTTCTGCTGCACTTCCTGCGAGGCGACGTCGACGTTCTTCTCGAGGAGGAACTGAATGACGACCTGGCTGACGCCTTCGGCCGAGGTGCTGCGCAGCTCGTCGATGCCGCTGATGGTGTTGACCGCGCCTTCGATCTTGTCCGAGATCTCCCGCTCCATGTCTTCGGGCGAGGTGCCCGGCTGGATGGTGGTGACGACCACGACGGGGAAGTCGATTTTCGGGAACTGATCGACGCCCAGCTGCCGGTAGAACACGCCGCCGACGACCAGGATGACCAGAGAAAGCACCGTCGCGAAGACGGGCCGTTTCACACACAACTCAGCGAGCCATTGCATTTTGGTTTGCTCTCGTTCTTTTCGGTTACCGAATCGAAGAGCCGTCGCGCAGCCCCGGCGGCGGCGCGAGGATGACCTTCTCACCAGCAGCCAGCGGCTCGAGCACGGCGATGCGGCCGTCTTTTTCGACGCCGGTCTGCACCACCACCTCGAAGGCCTGGCCATTGCGGGCGAGGTAGAGGCGGCGCACGGTGCCCTCGACCTTGATGGCCGAGACGGGCACGGTGGGCTGCTCGGCTTGACCCACGGCAATCTTCCCGGTGGCGAACATGCCGGGGCGCAACGAGCCGTCGTCATTCTTCGCCGAGGCCTCGATGATCAGATCGCGGGTGTTGGGCCTCAGCGCGGGCGAGACGAAGCGCACCGTCGCGGGGAAGTCGCGGCCCGGGTACGACGAGACCTGCAGCAGCAGCGTCTGGCCTTCTTTGACCATCGAGACGGCGGGCTCCGGCACGCTCAGGCTGATGCGCACGGGGTTGACCGCGAACACGCTGGCCACCCGGGTGGGCGGCTGCACGTACTCACCCACGTTCACGAAACGTTCGCCGATGACGCCCTCGAACGGCGCGCGGATGATGGTGTCGCCGGCGGCCTTGTTGGCGAGGTCGGCGTTCGCCTGCGCGGCGTTGGCCGTGTAGAGCTGCGAGGTGCACTGCGTTTTGAGGCGCTCGAACTCGGCCTTGGCGATGGCGCCCTGGGCGAAGAGCGTGTCAGCGCGTTCGCAGTCTTGTTTGGCGAGGTTGACCTGCGTCTGGGCGGCCTGGCTCTGGGCCACGGCGGCGGCGACCTGGAAGCCGGCGGCGCGCGAGTCGACCACCGCGATGACCTGGCCCTGCTTCACCGGCATGCCGCGCTCGACGTAGGTGTTGGTCACCCGGCCCGAGACGTTGGCGGCGATGTCAGACTGGCGGTCGGCGCTCACGCTGCCGGTCAAGGTGAGGTAGCGCGGCATCTGCCGGTGCTCGATGTCGCCGGTCTCCACCTTCACGGGCGGCAGCGTGACGAGCTGCTGCTTGGTCGAGCCCGCCTCGGGCGCGGTGTCGGGTTTCTTGGAGCAGGCGGTCAGCGCAAGTGCGCCGAGCAGGATTGCGGTGCGGGTCATGGTGGTTTGCCTCGAAGAAAGAATCGAAAGAGTGGAGATCATGCGACCTCCTGACGCCCACGCCGCTTCGCCGTCTTCGGAGCGAGGGCACGGGTGAACAGTTCAACGAGATCGTCGAGGTACTCGCGGTTGCTGCGCGTCGAGTACGTCACCTTGGCCACGTGCGCGGTGAACGCGCGGATCTGCACGGCCCCGAGCATCGCGGTGGCCACGGTCTCGGGGGCTTCGGCGTCGATCAGCCCTGCACCGCGCGCCTTCTCCAGCCACTTCGAGATGACGCGAATCGAGTTCACCGGCGAGTTGCGCTTGCTCTCGAACATCTTCTCGTGAGGCACGCCGCTCTCGCGCAACGCAGAGATGCAGGGAATCACCCCTTCGAAGAACGTCCACAGGCGGCCAAAGTGTTCTTCCAACTGGGCCGCCAGGGGGCGCGCGTCGGGGCCCCGCTCGAACTCCGCCATCCAGGCCGGGGATTCCGGGGGGAGCAGCGCCTTGAGCATCAGCTCCTGGCGATTGCCAAATCGTTTGAGCAGGGCAGGGCCCGTGACGCCGAGCCGTTCGGCCACCACGTCGAGAGAGACCCCGGCGCCCCGCTCGAGCACGCAACACCGCATCGTGGTGAGGATCTGCTCGTCAGTGATGAGTCGGGGGCGCGCCATCGCCGTTGGTTAGTAAGTTTAAACTAACCTCCGCGCAATGCTGGCATGTCGGGGTCTTTGCTCACCGAGGCCTGGGCGTGCGACGGAATTCCAGCGATCCCGACCATTTGGGTGGCGGATCCACCCGAACATGAAGAAGTGTTGGCCCAGCCTGAAGCCGGCCTGCTTTTCAGCGCGGCTGTTTGCCGATGGCTTCAAAAGGTTTGGCCGCGGTGAGGCTCAAGATGAGCTCGGTGACCGCGCGGCGGCCCAACGCGCTCGACTCGATGGCGCGCATCAGGAGGGCCGAGAAGAAGTCGCCCTGCTCCGCGCGGTTGAGGAACTGGGCCGAGCCCAGCAGCGGCTTCCAGCTGTCTTCCGGCATCACGGCGCGGGCGGTCAGCGCAGCCTTCACGAAGGTGCTGGGGCAGGGCGTGGTGTTTCTCCACTGCGTGAAGTCGGTCACAAAGACGGCGTGGTTCTCTGCGAGCAGGGGCCCCATCTCCAGCAGCAGCAAGGCCTCGCTCGCTGCCGCGCACCGCGAGGCGGTCGGCAACTTCGGCAAGATTCGATCGCGTTGGGTCTTGGGCACCCAGGGATGCCAGACCATCGCCGAGGCCAGGCGGGCCCCTCGCAGCGCCTGCACGGCCTGGCTCGAGGGGCCCAGCTCGGGTCGCCCCAGCCCGTCGAGCACGGCGCGCTGGCGATCGAGAAGGCCCACGCCGATGAGCTGATCGAGCACGAACGGCCGGCCGAGCAGCGCCTTGGCCAGGGCGGTGACGTCGGTGACCGCGGCCTCGAGCGTTGCGGTGCGTTGACCCTGGAGCAGCCGGAGCAGGGCCAGCCCTCGCACCTGCCGCAAGGCGAGCGTGGGGGCCTCGACGATGGGGCCGTGCACCTCGAAGAACTCGAGCGGCGTGCCGGTGACTTCGCTCCAGTCGTCGTGGCCGTTCAGCGAAGTCATCCAGACGAAGTCGCGCTCCACCACCGGTGCGTCGGCTGCGCGCACGAGCAGCTGATCATTGAGCGCGTCGAGCGCGGTGAGCGTCTGCTCGTCGAGAGGGGCGGGTGCGTTCGGGCATCGCTCGAGGTGACGTTGCACCGCCGCTGATTCGCCCGTCCAGCGCAGCTGGCAGCCGAGCTCCGGCGGGGTGGGTTCGCCCGGCGTGCTCCAGGCAGCGGCCGCTTCGAGCTGGGCCTCCAGCGTGTTCGCGTTCTGTTCCCAGTCGGCCACCAACTGAAGGCGCACCGGCTCGGTGTCGTCGGCGATGACGCGTTGGGCGAGCACTCTGAACGCGATGACCGCGAAGAGAACGAGGCCGATGGCGAAGACGGCGAAGGCGAGGCTGAGGCGTTTGAGCAGTCGAGGCACGGGAGAGGGCCTCGTATGACAAAACAGAAGCGCAGTGCTGGCAGGACACGACGCGCGCCCCTTCGCTCACGGAAACGAGCGCAGCGGCACCACCCGCACCACCGCCGCAGCGGGAATGGGCCCATACACATGCGGAAACCGCCGCCCGTCGTGGTGCGCATGAACCGCCCCATCGACCGAAACCGGAGCCTCTCGCTTCACCTCCACCCCGAGCAGGGCCTCGTCGAGCTCGACGACCAGCACCTCTTCCGGCGCACGCGAGAAGTACGCCGCCGCCACCTTCAAGGTGGCCGCCGCATCATCACAACAGTGCACGAACCCATCGGCTGAAAACCGCGCCGGCCGGTACTGCCCGTCACGCCAGCCGGCCTTCCACTCCGAGGTGAGGGTGAGGTGAAACATCACTTCGCCAGCGGGGCGAACACCTGGGTCAGGTCGGGCTTGGCGGTGCCGTGCACGAAGTCGCTCAGCTCGCCCTTGCGCAGGGCCTCGAGCTTGGTGGCGCGCGCGAGTGAGGCGGGGTGATCGGCCTGCGCCCACCCGGTGAGAAACTTCTCGTACTCCAGCGCGTCGTAGCCCGCGAACGAGACCAGCTCGAGGGCGGCGCGGTCGGTCTCGAACTCGACTTCACTCGCGTTGCCCATCTGCACCAGCATCATCATCGTCTGCATGATGAACTTCCTGAACCCGGGCTCGGCCTGGCCGCTGTCGGACATCGTCTCGAAGCTGCGCGCGTAGCGGGCGGCCTCGGCGCTGGCGTCGTTGCTCGGCCCGTTCCGCATCATCTGGGCGGCGTACCGCGCGGCGATGCACTGCTTGAACTTCGCCTCGACGTAGGTGCGCAGCATGTTCTTTTGAACCACGTGGCTTATCTCGTGAGCGAGCACGCCCGCGAGCTGCGCTTCATTGGTCATCTTCTTGAGCAGCGCGGTGGTGACGAACACGTAGCCGCCCGGCGTGCTGAAGGCCTGTGGGCTCTCGCTGTCGAGCACGCCGAAGACCCACGGCAGCTCAGGCCGGCTGGAGTACTTCGCGAGGTTTCTGCCCACCACCGCCACGTGCGCGCTCACTGAGTTCTTGCCGCCTTCCGGCAGGGTGACTGGCTTCTGGTTGGCGAGGGTGTCGATCAACTTCTGCGGATCTTTCTCGGTGGCGCCCTCGACGTAGAAGCGCCCGGCCCGGGCACACACCGTGATGGCCAGCTCCTGCCCGATGACGCGCTCTTCTTCGAAGCCGGGCTCATGCTTGCGCACGGGCTCGCAGCTGACCTCGGCGGCCGCGCGGGCGACCTGGGCCTGCGCCATGAGCGACTGGCTCTCGGCCATCATCTTGCTGATGTCTCCCGGGGAGGGTTGGGTGATGAGGGGGGCACAACCGGCGACGCAGGCGAGAGTGGCGAGAGCGGCGATGCGCACGAAGACCTCTGGTTCACTGCGGGAAAATAAAAAGGGGCCCGCGCTTCAGGCACGGGCCCCTTTCACATAACGGTACTTGAATTACTTCGTCGCCAGCGGCGCGAACGCCTTGGCGGTGTCGGGCTTGGCCGTACCGGTGGCGAAGTCCTTCAGCTCACCCTCACGCAGGGCCTTCAGCTTGGCCACGCGCTCATCGGTCGAGGGGTGGCTCGAGAGCACGCCGCCGCCCTGGCCGCCCAACGAGACGAGGAACTTCTCGTACTCGGTCGGGTCGTAGCCGGCGAAGGCCACCAGCTCGAGGCCGGTCGCGTCGGTCTGGAACTCCGAGTCCTTGTCGTTGCCCGTCTGGAGAAGGCCGATCACCGCGCTCATGATGAACTTGATGAAGCCGCCCTCTTCCTTGTCGAGGTCGATGGTGCCGTCGAACTTCTTGGCGTACTTGGCCGCTTCGTCGGTCACCGGGTTGCTTGGGCCGCCGTGCTCGATCATGTAGCCGGCGTAGTTCGCGGCGATGCACTGCTTGTGCTTGGCGTCGCGGTACTTGGTCAGCGAGTGCTTGTGCACCACGTGACCGATTTCGTGGCCGAGCACTCCGGCGAGCTGCGCCTCGTTGGTGATCTTCTTGAGCAGCGCGGTGGTGACCACCACGTAGCCGCCCGGCGCGCTGAACGCGTTGACGGTGTCGTTCTTGATCACCGCGAAGGTCCACGGCAGGTCAGGGCGGGCGGAGTAGCGCGCCAGGTTCTTGCCGACGATCGACACGTACGCCGTCAGATCGTTGATCGCGCTGTCAGGCAGCGTGACTGGCTTCTTGTCGGCGAGGTTCTTGTTGAGGGTCTCGGGGTTCTTCTCGGTCAGCCCGTCGAGGAACAGGTGGCCGCTGTTCGAGATGAGCTCGACGCCCACCACGCCGCCGATGGCGCGCTCTTCATTGAAGCCGACCTCGGCCTTGATGACGGGCTCGCACTTATTCTCGGCGTACGCCTTGGCGTCAGCGCCCAGCTTGGCGAGGTCAGCGCCGGCGTTGGCGATGGCCGCGGGGTTGCCGCTGCGCACCGAGTTGAACAGCGCACAACCCGGAGCGGTGAGGGTGATCAGCGACAAGGTCGCCAGTTGAAGGGCCTTCACTTGCCACCCCTGAGTTCCGTCGCCTTGGCGGCGAGGGCCGCGGCCGAAGCCTTGGCGAAGTTGTGCTGCTCGACGTAGATGATTTCAGCGGCGGCTTCGGACTTGTTCACGTTGCCCTTCGCGTAGGTGACACCGGCAGGGGTGAGCGCCTTGGTGGCCGCGCCCGACGAGGCGAAGGCCTGCGCAGACATCGGCTTGCCGGTGGTGGAATCGACCTCTTCGGCCGGCTTGGCAGGCGAGAGGTTCGTCATCATCACGAAGCCCTTCTTCCCGGAGACGGCGATCTCGTGGAAGGTCTTGTCCTTCTCACTGGCGCCGTTCCAGATGACCTCGGTACCCGGCTGCACGAGGGTGACGGTGGTCGCCCCCGCCTTGGGATCCTTGAGAACCTTGGTGTCCTTCGACTTGATGTAGAGCTTGCCGCCTTTGGCGACTGCCCATGCTCCGCCTGCGCTGATCAGCGCGATGGCGGCCACTGCCCGAATGCTGCTTTTCATGTTGCCTCCGATTGCTGCGTCATTTTTCCAACCCTGAGACCGCGTCCCAACCTTCGGGCGGCGGGTGAACCTCGTACTCCGTGCACAACGAGAGCAGGCGCCTGCTCGGACCGTCACTCTCGTCGACCTGCAGCGCCTGACCCAGCTTCATCTTCGCATCGGTGAATCTTCGCGCGCGGTAGGCGAGCAGGGCCTGACCATACAGGTCAACCACTTTCAGCTTGTCGTGGTGCAGCTCGCCGCGCATCGCGAGCAGCTCGTAGACGGTGACCGCGTTCTGCTTACCCGCCACGCGCACGTGATCGAGCTCGCGGGCCTCGACGTGCTCCTTGACCGCTTCCCAGGTGCCCGGGCCCATCATGATGAGCGTGCCGTAGTTCTTGTTGGCGCCCTCGAGCCGCGCGGCGAGGTTCATCTCGTCGCCGATGGCGGTGTAGTCGAGCAGCTGCGCCGAGCCGATGTTGCCCACCATCATGGTGCCGGTGTTGAGGCCGACGCGCGTGTACACGTCAGGCAGCCCTTCACCGCGAAAGTCTTCGCGCAACGCGGCGATCGCCTTCTGCACCTTGAGCGCACCGCGGCAGGCCCGCAGGGCGTGATCGCTGTGGGTCACCGGCGCGCCGAAGAGCGCCACCACCGCGTCACCGATGTACTTGTCGATGCAGGCGCCTTCGCCGGTCAGCTCGGGGGTGACCACCGAGAGGTAGCGGTTGAGCAGGCGCATGAGCGACCTGGGTTCGTCTTTGAGCTTCTCGGAGAAGGTCGAGAACCCCTTGATGTCCGAGAAGAACGCGGTGACCTCGAGGTTCTCACCCTCGAGCGAGGGAAGCTGCTTCTGCTCCACCATCAGCTCCACCAGGTCCGACTCCATGTAGTTCTGGAAGAGCTCCTTGAGGCGGTCGCGCTCCTTGCGCGCGAACAGGCGCTCCCACGAGGTGGCGAGGATCGAGGCGACCGTGCCCGCGAGCCCCGGCAGCGCGGAGAGCACGTGAATGCGGGTGGCCACCAGGAAGCTGCCGGTGATGGTGAAGAACCCCACGTAGAGCAGCACCGGCCAGCCGATGTCGACGAAGGTGTTTCGCACCACCAGCACCAGGCCCACCGAGAACAGCGCCACCAGGAACGAGAACAGCAACGAGACCCAGAAGGGCGCCGCGAGCACGAACTGGTCCTTGAGCAGGTTGTCGATGGTGGCCGCGGTCTTCACCAGGCCCGGCGTGGCCTGCTCCAGCGGGGTGGCCTTGGAGTCACCCGTGCCGACCGCCACGCCGCCCACCACCACGATCTTGTCTTTGAACAACGAGCCCTGGGGATCCTGCTCGATCACCCCGCCGGGGCAGTCTTCTTTCACCGCGTCGGTCTTGCCGATGCGCGCGTTGCAGAAGTGGAAGCGGCTCACCACGTCGACCAGGGGCACCATGCGAAAACGGTCGCGCAGCCTGCCGCCGTAGTGAATCTCGGCCGTGCCGTCGTTGTTGATGCGCACGGTGCGCGAGCCGATGGTGAGCTTGCCCGGCTCGAGCTGCACCTCGGTGGCTTTCTCCAGTTGCGCGAGCACCACCACCGGCGCGGTGGCGTAGGTGTTGTTGCCGTCGCTGAAGACGAAGCCCGTGCGGCGCAGCTTGCCGTCTTCATCTTCTTCACTGGTCACCGCTCCGAAACCGTCGGTGGTCTCCAGCACGCGGGGCAACGAGGGCATGGGGTAGTTGGCGAACTCTTTGCCCGTGGGTTCACCGTCGGCGTTGCGCTCGATCTCTGCGGGGAACTGCGGCATCTCGAGGCCCTTCATCGTCACCGGCACCGTGTAGGCCTTCGCGGCCCACAGCATGCGGTTCTCACCGGCCGCTTTGGCCAGCGCGAGCTGCTCTTCAGGCGTGGGGTCTTCGGGGAACTCGCCTTCAGGCACCACCTTCTCGGGCGGCGCGGGCATGGGGCCGACCGGGCGCGCCATGGTGGGCTCGACTTTGGGGAGCGCCGTGGCGGTGGGCGAGGTGTTGAAGCCCAGAATGACCGGCGTCTGGATTTCTTTGAGCGCGTTGGCGAAGGCGAGATCGCCCGTGCCGTCAGACGACTGCTCGTTCATCACCATGTCGAAGACGATCGCCTTCGCGCCCGCCCTGGAAAGATAGGTGACGAGGTCGGCCCACACCACGCGGTCGAAGGGCAGGTTGGCGCCGTACCGCTGGCGCAGAAACTCCTGCTCGGAGACCTGGGTCATCGTCACGTCGTCGAGCGCGACGATCACCACGTCTTCAGAGCGGCCCGACTTGCCCAGGCCCGTCTGTTTCTGCACGAACTTGAGCACCTCGCGCTTGGGCAACGTGAAGGCCTTGAGGCCGTCGTCGTAGGCGCCGCGTTCGTCGTCGGAGATCTCCATCACGTCGAACTCCCACCAGACCGCTGCGAAGCCGGTGGCGATGACGGACAGGAGCAGCATCACGAGCCACATGCGGCCCAGGCGCAGACGGATCAGCTCGAGCGCGCGTTTCATGGCCGCGGACCATACGCGGCGAATCGCCGATCGAGACGAGAAACTCCGCCGGGCTGATAACCCCACAAGGGCGACCGCCGGGAGACCCCGCACTTGAAACTCCACCTTCGGCGCGCGCGCTGAGCTGCTACTGGCTCGAGTGCAACACCGTGGCGTTCTCGCCGACGAGAATGAGCTCGGTCGCGCCGCTCTTGAGCAAACGGCCGCGCACGGAGCGGATGGCCCCGCGAGTGCCGATCTCGATCGTGCCCCATTCAGATCCGTAGAAAAACGAGAGGGCCCCATCTTCCCCGGCGGCGTAGATGTTGTTTGGCGAGGTACCCCAGACGCTGAAGAGCCTGTCTCTGCCGTAGGGATTCGTGGTGCTCCAGCCCCCATCCCTCAGAATCCAGCTGCGGTTGCTCGCGGTTCCGACGGTCACCAACTCGAGACCGGCGTCGTTCGCCGGGGCGGCCCACACACCACGAAGCTCGTCGGTACAGCCGGGATCCTGAATGTTGCGCCAGCCGCCAGCGGCCGAAGGATCGCGCCGAAGCACCACACACCCTTGCCCCACGATGTACGCGCCTCCATCGGGTAGTCCGTCGATGTCGAAGAGCTCGGGACCTCCGTCGGGGAAGTACAGGTTGCGCGACCAGCGCGTCGCATCGCGGTGCCAGATCTCGCCTTTGCTGCCCACGGCCCAGAGGTCGTTCTTCGAGGTGCCCCAGACGGCGTTGAAGTTCACGCTGTCATCCGTTTGCCAGCCGGTGGGCTGCGCGACGGTGCCGAGCTCGCCTTCGAAGAGCCTTCGGCCGACGCCGACATAGACCCGGAAACTGTCGTCAGCCGCGATCCAGAGATCCTTGAGGTCGATGTTCGACCCGAGATCGTGCGTCGTCCAGCCGCCGTCGCGGGTGAACACGATGTTGCCGTCTCCCACGGCGACCGCACGTCGATCGTCGACCCACACCGCCGAGATGTTCACGCCCAAGCCCTGTCGGCGCTGAATCCACTGGCCGTTCTGATGTTGCAGCATTCCGCCGTTACCGCCCACCAGCCATCCGCCGTTGAACGTGCCGGGCGGGGTCCAGAGGCCATTGTAGGGCAGGTACTGGGACTCCAGGCCGGTGGTCGGGCCCCGCACTGGCGGCGTTCCCTGCCACAGATCTCCAGGTCCACAGTACGCGACACTGACAGGGCCCTGCGCGAAGCCGGCACCGCAGCCGGTACCTGCGTCGAGCTCGAGCGCCCAGCCTCCATCCGCGGACCGGAGCCACAGCTGGCCTTCGATGTCGAAGGGCGGAACCCTTCTGATGACACCCGCATGAAAGATGCCGGGGCCGGTCGACCAGAGACCGTTGACGGCGACATCAGAGTTGGGCTCAAGCGTCAACTCGAGCGCGCCCCCGTCGCAAGGCCCGATGCCATGAAGGTCGACGCCGGCAGCGACGAGGCAGGTGCCGGCATCATCGAAGGCGATCGACGTGAGCAAGACGTTCGCCGACGCGTCGGGTAACTGCTCGAAGACGCGGGCCTGCCAATCGCCGGCGGAGCTGCGTTTGGCAATCAACCCGCCGAGGCCCACGGCCTGAATGTCGAGACCGTTGCCTCGAATCGAGAGCAGCTCGGGGCTGACGCCCGAGTTCCAGGTCTCCGCAGCCCATCCACCATCAAAGAACCGCATCGGCCTCATCGGGCCGTCGTTCGAGCTCAACTGAGTCTCGCCGACTACCAGCACGGAGTCGCCGATGGACCAGACCGAGTTGAGCTGTGTCGTCGCCGGGAATAGCGGGGAATGATTTTCGAGGCGCACACCGTTCCAGTGAAGCACCGTGCCGGCGGATCCCACCATCCACACGTCGGAGACGCTCGTGCCCCACACCGCCTTGAGCTCGTTGCCTTGAGGGAGCGGGTACTCCCAGCAGAAGCCGTTGCGGCAAATGCCCTCGACCGAGGCAGTGCCGCCGCCCGTGCCACCGCCCATGCCGCCGCCACTTCCGCCACTTCCGCCGCTTCGACCGCCATCGAGTCTCCGGGCGAGCGCTTCATCGATGTCGGCGCACGCGGCGAACAACCCCAACACCACCAACACAGTCAGCTTCTTCACGGCAGCCGCCCTTCCATGCCGACAAACGCACCCGCCGGACTCAATGCGAGAATGGGCGTCGCTTCGGGGGCCTTGCCGGTGAAGAAGAGAATTGCTGCCGTCGTGACGCCTGCGACGCCGACGCCCAGAAAGAAGATGCCGAAGCCCCGGTCGATCCGCGCGAGGTTGGCGAGCGCGTCAGGGTCGAAGGCGCTCTCGATGCCGTCACGTTTCTTGATTGAACTTCCGATCAGCGCTGCTCCGGCCACTGCCGAGCCCACTCCGATGGTGAGGGGGAGTATCGAGAGCCACCGCTTGTCGAAGAGGCGGGCCGGCGTGGCCACAGCCACTTCAGCGATCGGCGCCGGTTCGATCACGGCGGGCTTCTCGACGAGAGGTTGCTCGACCACTGGCTCGTCCTCGACCGGTGCGATGGCCACGGCCTTGCCACGCTTGGCTGCGACCAGCTTCGCAGCGAACTCATCGGCGCTTGCTTCGAGCGTGTCGAGCACCTTGCCTTCGTCGGTCGCGCTCGCCGAGATGCTGCCGATGACGGCTGCGTTCGCCGGATCAATCAGCGTCAGGGTCAGCTCGAAACGTTTCCCGAAGCGGGCCACGCGCGCCCGCACGATGGCGTCGGCACCCAGCGCGGCGGCGATCTCCGCCTGGCAGCTGCTGCTGTTCTCGGCGCACCCCAGCAACTGCTTCTGCCGCTCGAGCCCGAGCACCGTCTCGATCTCGGTGGCAGTGGTGACCGCCAGCCCGCGGCTGCGCAGCCGGTTGGCGAAACGATCCATGAAGAACGCCGCAGCGTCGGGCTGAATGTTGATCACGTTGAAGTTGGGAACCGCGACCCGCAGCGGCGAAGGCGTGGCCGAGAGCATCAACAAGGAGAGGGCGAGCATGGTCACTCCAGCAAGGCCAACGTGAGGCCGCCACCCAGGGCGGGATTCTGAGGCGGGCGAAGCTCGAGCAACCCCCGATTGTAGCCTGCGACCGCGCTGAAGAACTTCGACTGCGCCGAGATCGCGAACGGCAACGCGATGAGCGAGAGCACCAGCCCGACACCCGAAGCGACCAGGCTCGCGATGAGCAGGGGCACCAGCAGCACCCGCACCAGGGTGAACACCGCCGTCACCGCCAACGCTGCGCCCACCACGGCGAGGCCGGCGATCTGCAATCGCGAGGCGACGAGGAAGTCAGAGTGCGCTTGCTGTGCGCTCGCGAACGCGTCGGGCACCAGCTTGAAGGCGGTCTCGAAGTCGTCATCTTGAATGCGAAAGACCCGCTCGCGCTGGCGCACTTCGATGCCCGAGCCGGAAGAGCCGATGGCCAGCAGGTGGCGCTCGACGAACTCGGCGAAGAGCTTCACCTCGGGTGGCTCAGCGCCGGCAGAGACCGCTTCGGTGCTCGGTGGTGCGAGCGGCGGCGTGGTGAGTGGCGCGACTTCCGGAGTCTGAAAGAGCACGAGCGCGAGCAGGAGCGGCGACATGACTTGCTTCTTAAGACAACCCGATGAAGGTCGAAGGGAAGTTCAGGAAAGGCAGCCTGCGGGTGCGTGGTTCTTCAGGGCATGGCGAGGGGCCGGTTGCGGGCAGGCTTCTCGGTTTCGGTCGAGGATCCGCATGTGACCAGGTCCGGACGGGACGATTTTTTCAGCCGTGGAGAGGACCACCGGCCCCCACCTGCTCACCTGGTGCCTCGCCACAGTGAAGATGATCGTTTGGCCGCGTTCACACCGGTCCTCCCGAGAGCAGTCGAGGGAGGACCTCTGCCTCGCGCAGCAAGTGGCCCCTCGACTGCTCTCGGGGCGAACGGTGGTGCGCTGTTCCTTAGGAGCGAAGTCGAGGAATCACTTCCGCATCGCGCAGCAGTGGCATCTCGACTGCGCTCGATGCGAACGGTGGGTTGTTCCTTTGGAGCGGTGAGCGGTTCTCGATCGGTCACCATTCAGGACTGCCTTCCCTGAAGGCGACAGCTTACGGCAGCGGTCGAACGACCAGCGCCTTGCTCGCGAGAAACTCGGCGTTGAACACCTTCGACGCATACCGGCTGCCGTGGTCGCACAGGAACGTCGCGATGCGCAGGCCCTGGTTCGGCCGTGCCTTCGCGATCTCATACGCCGCGCGCACGTTGAGCGCCGCCGACGTGCCCACCACCAACGCGTCTTCGCGGGCCAGGTGATAGAGCATCTCGATCATCTCCTGATCAGTCACGCGCATGGCCGAGTCGATCTTCGCGCGCTTGAAGTTCTCCGTCAGGCGCATGATGCCGATGCCTTCGGTGATCGAGCCGCCCGTGGTCTCCATCTTTCCGTCGCGCACGTGGCAGTAGAGCCCCGAGCCGTAAGGGTCGGCGAGGATCACCTCGAGCTTCGGGTTCTTGGCCTTGAGCGCGCTCGACACGCCGCCGAGCGTCCCTCCGGTGCCGCACGACGCGACCAGCACGTCGAGCTTTCCGTCGCACTGCTCCCAGAGTTCCGCAGCGGTGGTCTGCGCGTGGAACTCGCCGTTGGCCGGGTTCTCGAACTGGTTGGCCCAGAACCAGCCGTTCTCTTCACCGAGCTTCCGCGCCACGTGAAAGAAGTGGTTCTCGTTGGCGAACGGCACCACCGGCACCTTGCGAACTTCGGCGCCCATCGCCTCGAGCAGCTCGTACTTTTCGCGCGTCTGGTTGTCCGGCATGGTCACCACCACGCGGTAGCCCCGCTCGCGGCCCAACAACGCGAGCCCGATGCCGGTGTTGCCCGCGGTGCCTTCGACGATGGTCGCGCCCGACTTCAACAGACCGCGCTCTTCGGCGTCGGCGATCATTCCCTTGGCTGCACGATCCTTGATGCTGCCGCCGGGGTTCATGAACTCGGCCTTGCCGAGCACTTCATTTCCCGTGCGTTTGCACAGCGTGCCGATGCGCAGGAGAGGGGTGTTGCCGACGGAATCCCAGAGCGTGGAGATCGAAGCCATTGAGGCTTCGATTTACCTCACTTCGCCTTGAAGCCGAGCTTCGCGAGGTCTTCCTGGAACTGCTCGACGGTGGTGAACACCCGCCCGTGCATCCCCACCTGGGTGGCGGCGATGGCGTAGCTCTTGATGTCGTCGAAGTACGCCGTCTTCCACGGTGAGGTGCCCGCGAGCGCCAGCGCCTTTTCGTAGATCGCCTTCTCCGGCTTGATGAGGCCCACGTCGCAGGACAACACCAGCCCATCGAACGCCTCGAGCACCGGGAGCTGCGGCCGCACGAACGCCACGTGTTGATCGTGCGTGTTCGACAGCAGCACCAACTTCACCTGGCCGACGAGGAACTGCACCATCGCCACCATCGGCTGGTTGATGGAAAAGTGACACGTCCACACGTCGACCCACTGCTGGGGGGTGAGCTCCTTGCCCAGGCGCTGCACCAGCTCGACGCGCAACGAGTCACCGGGGAGCTGCCCGCGATTGACCCGTTCCCACAGGCCACCATCGAGCCGCGCCTTCATCGCCTCGGGCGTGGTGTCGAACGCGCGCGCCATCTCGGCGAAGAGCTTCGTGTTGTCGTGAAACGCGAGGACGTTTCCGAGATCGAGGACGATGGCATCGAGCGACATGAGCGTCGTCTAGCTCAGGGCGTCTTCGCGGTGGCCAGCTTCTCTTGGGTTCTGACGTCGTCTCTTCAACAGAAAGAGACTGAGCAACGAGAGCTCGGGGATCGCGGAACAGCCGCGCGCCTTGCCGAGCTCTCCGTCGTACGCGGGCAACAGGCACGTGCGCGCAAGTTGGCCGACCGGGTAGACCTCGCAGACGAACTTCTTCGAGTCGGCATCGAGGCTGCGTTTGCCCGTCTCGCCGGGCGCGGCGCTGGCGCTCATGGTGGAGCTGGCTGAGGGGCTGTGACTCAAGCCGAGCACGTGGCCGAACTCGTGGGTCATCGTGTTCTGCACGTCGCTGGCGACGCAGTTGGTGTCGAACAACGGCGGAATACAGGGCGGGGCGTCGACGGTGGTGAAGAGGAAACGTGGCGTATTGAGCTCGATGTCGGAGTCGGAGATGCGCCCGCTGTTCTTCTCGTAGCTGGTGGTGGTGATGGCCAACGCGCCGTTGGCGTGTTCCCAGCAGTCGCGCTCGTCGCCGCAGGTCTGGGGGGCGCTGCACTGCGGCATCAGCTCATCGCAGTCGACCTGCCTGAAGAGCACGAGGGTGGTGCCGTCGTCGGCGAGCTTCCGGGTGGTCACCCGCGGGCGCTCTTCGAAGCCGATGTTGCCGCACAGGGCGAGCTGCGCGCCCCAGCTCTGGAACGAGGCCGTGACCGC
>JAYVFP010000307.1:0-26410 GCA_043773025.1 Archangium sp. | reverse complement strand
TCGCCTTCGGGCGGTAAGTGCCCCCTCGACTGCGCTCGGGGAGACCGGTGATTGGAGTCATTTCTATTTCGGCCAACCCTGTCGGGGAGACCGGTGGTGGAAACCCAGTGCGCAAACAATATCGATCGGCCGCCTGAAGACGAAAACGGCGGGCAAGCGCCTCACGCGCCTGCCCGCCGCTGGTGCTCAACTCGAGGCGCCTTTTACGGAGCCGGCTGAGTCACGGTGGTGCTTTGGAGGTTGACGGCCGACTGGGCCAACAACCTGCCGTTGATCGACGAGCCCGTGTTCATCGTGATCGCGGTCTGTGACAGCACCACGCCCTCGAAGTGAACCGTCGTGCCGAAGTTGGCCGCGCCGGAGACCTGCCAGAAGATGTTCTTGGGCAGCGCTCCACCTGCCAGCGTGATGTTCACGCCGTTGGCCACGGTGAGGTTCTGCGCGATCTGGAAGATCCACACGTCGGTCGCGCTGCCGGTCAGCGTGATGTCGGTGGGAATGAGCAGGCCCGTGCCCCACCGGTACACGCCCGAGGCGAGCGTCATGCCTCCGATGTCGCCTGCGCCCAGCCCCGTCACGTCGGCTGCGCGGCCCGCAGCGTCGGTGAAGCCGGTCAACATGTCAGCGACCGCCGTGGTCAGGTTGTCCGGCGTCGGCGGGTCGAAGTTGGCCGCGTACACCAGCCCCGTCACCTGGGGCGAAGTCGTCGACACCGTCGGCGGAGCCGCGAGATTGAACCCCGTGATGGCCGTCGCGGCCTCAGGGCTGACAGCGATGTTTCCCGTGACGACCGACGCCGGCACCGACGAGATGCCCGTCTTGGCGAGGATCACGTAGTTGATCGACGAGCCCAGATTGACCGGCAGCGCGCGGGGATACCCGGTGGTGAAGGTCCACGTGTGGTTCGACGCGAGGGGCACGCCGGCCGCGCTCAAGGCGCTCGTGGTGATGGTCGCGGTGAAGAGCGTGCTGGCCGGCAGCAACGACGTCGGTCGGTACTGAGCCCGCGCGTTCGCGTAGCTCACCGTGCCCGGTACGACGACCGAGGCACCCTGGGTCAGCGTGAAGTTGCTCGCGGTGATCGTCGAGGCGTTCATCGCCTCGCTGAAGGTCGCGCTGGGAACTTCCCCGACGGAGACGCGGGTCGCGGTGTGCATGGGCGTGTTGGAGATGACTGAGGGGCCATTCGCAACACCACCGCCGCCGCCGGTCGCACCACCATCGCCGCCAGTCGCACCACCACCGCCGCCGGTCGCACCACCACCGCCGCCGGTCGCGCCACCACCGCTCCCACCGCCGGTCGCGCCACCACCACCGCCGGTCGATCCGCCCCCGGTGCCGCCAGAACCCCCATCAGGAAACGGGCTGCCCGCTACGCAGGCGCCGCTCGCGCAGGTAAACTCCGGGGCACAGTCGAAGACGTCCACGCACTCCGGGGCACAGCCTGCGAGGAAGAAGGGGACGAAAAGCGACACGCCCAACATGAGCGGCTTCAGGACAGTCTTTTTCAAGGTGACTCCTCAGGGAATGACACTCCACTGAGCAACTCCCGAGCCGCGCGTGAATCGCCTGAGTACGCGCAGTTGAGCAACGCACTCCATCAGTCTGACTGGGCGCCCTCTCAGACCGATGGAGCAGACGCGATCACCGCGCCGCCGTTCTGCTTTCTCCAGCGCCGCGGTGAGCACCGTTCGGGGCCCGCTCGAGAAGGCGGCCGCCCACGTCCGTCAAGCGCACCCCGCGCCCGGTTCGTTTGAAGGAGTGCGCTCCGGCACCAAGCCGTCTTCAGTTGCAGCGCCCGTTGCCACAGGTCTGACCGGAGTCACAGAACCGGCCAAGGCAACACAACTGGGTCGCCGCGCCACACGGTGCGCATTGCTGGTTGCTGCCGCACACCGCGCCCGCGCCGCAGTACTGACCAGAAGCCGACTCGCAGCACCGCTGGCCCACGCCGCCGCAAGCGACGCAGAACCCGTTATCGGCGACCGTCGAGGGTGCGGTGCACGCCACGTCACCTGCGCACTCCCGCTGGCCCAGGCGCCCGCAAGAGAGCGCGCCCGACACGCAGCCGCCACTCTGGCAGGTTCCCAGCCCCCCACCGCAAGTGGCCCCGGAAGAGACGCAGGTGCCGCCGTTGACGTCGTTGTTGCAGCAACCGCCGTTGTTGCAACTGTTGCCGTTGCAGCACGGCTGGCCCGGCCCACCGCAGGTGGCGCAGTCGTTGCCATCACACGCTGCGCCCGCCGCGGTGCAGAAGTCGGCGGCGGGGCCCACGCTGGGGCAGCACTGCGACCCATTGCCACCGCAGGTCGTGCACGCGCCCGCGGCGCAAACCCCCAGGCCCACACCGCAGCTCGCAGCGGCGGCCACGCACGTGGTGCCCGCGCAGCAGCCTGCTGCCCCGCAGGTGCTGTTCGCGCAGCACGGTTGGCTGGGCCCGCCGCAAGCCACGAGGGTCCCTGCCTTGCACACGGTGCCGCCGGGGCCGTCAGCTCCAGACGGAAGGCAGGTGCCCGAAGCAGCGTCGAAGCAGCCGCCCGCAAGACAGGCACTGCCAGGGCAGGCAGGCTGAAAGGCGACGCCGCAGCTCGCGCAGGTGCCCGAAGCGCAGACGACGTTGGCGCCGCCGCACGTCGTTCCGCCGCAGCACGGCTGGCCCACACCACCGCAGCCGGCACACTGGCCTGAGGGCAGACAGAGGTCGCCCGGAGAGCAGGTGCTGCCTGAGGCGATGCAGCGGTCGGTGCCGTTCGCATCGCAGCAGCCCGCGGAGCAGGCGCTGCCAGCGCAGCAGGGCTGGCCGACGCCCCCACAGGCCTCGCAAAGCCCGCCACCACACACGGTGCCGCCACCGCACACCGCGCCCGGGCAGCAGGGCTGTCCCGGCCCGCCGCACGCTGCGCACGCGCCGTTGTTGCAAGCCGTGGCGGCGGCAGTGCAGACATCGCCGCGACAACAGGGCTGGCCCGCGCCGCCACACGACACGCAGCTGGTGGCTGCCGAGCAGGTGACGCCGCCTGCGGTGCACGACCCGCCCGGGCAGCACGACTGGCTCAGCGCGCCACAGGTGCCGCAGCTTCCGTTGGTGCACGCCCCACCAATGACGGGGCAGGTCGCGGCCGGGGCGATGCAGGCGTTGTTCACGCAGCACCCGCCGCCCCCACACGCGTCGCCCGCACAGCACGGCTGGCCTGGGCCTCCGCACACCGCGCAGGTGCCCCCTCCCCCGCCCGCGCACACCGCGTTCCCATCGCACTGCCGACCGACGCAGCAGGTCTCACCGGGCCCACCGCAGACCGTGCAGGTCGCGTTTCGGCAGGTCGCGCCCGCCAGCGTGCAGGTGTCGTTGCCGCAGCACGCCTGCCCGAGCCCACCGCAGGCAGCGCACGTGCCTGCCACGCACGCGCTCCCGCCAGAAGTGCACTGGGCGTTGGCACAACACGCCTCACCCAACCCGCCGCAGGTTCCACAGCTCCCGGCAGTGCAGACACCCAGCGCACCGCCGCAGCTGGACCCCGCGCCGACGCAGGCGCCCGCAAGACAACAACCTCCCGATCCGCAGGTGTTGTTGGCACAGCACGCCTCTCCGGGGTTGCCGCAGCCCGCCGTCGCCCCTCCGCCGCCCCCCATGCCCGTGCCCGTGCCGCCGCCCTGAGAGCCGGCACCGCCGTCGAGGGCCCCCCCGTCAACGTTGACCACGACGTTGTTGCAAGAGCACGCGGACAGCAGCATGCAGGCGATCGACAGCACGATGGAGCGCATCGACTTCTCCTTCTGGGTGGGCCGACTGGGCGAGCGGCAGCCAGGAGAGGTGGCCGGAGACCAGCGCCGACAGGCACTGCCTTCCTGTTTTTTTCTCAGCGCTCACCGGCAGGCTGCTGCAGCGCGGCCTGCACACGACCCTTGAGGGTCTCGTAGTGCTCACGCTCGGCAGCGCTCAGCTGGGCAAGGCGGTGGTGCAGAGCCAGAAACGTCTTGATGTCATCGGCGACGGTCGACATGGGGTTTCAGTGGAAGTGGCCCGACCGCCCCTTGGGCAGGCGTCGGGTGCCCTCTTGGTCTCCTTCGAGCTTCGTGTGACTATTCGTTCTGCGTGACCACGACCCTGCTGGTTCTGCTCGTCGGCGAGCTGTTGATTCCCTTTCAGAGCGAATTGAATGCGGCGCTGCCTTTGGCCTTTCCGGGGGCAGTGCCCGAGGTGTTGCTCGGGCCCACCGCGCCCCCCGGCCGCACCGTGGCCTGGGTGACCATCAAGAGTAGCGGGCTCGAGGTCGAGGTGGTGCTGCACACGGCGCGCATCGCGGGCGATCTTCGGCGCCTCTTGCGCTTCACCTCTTCGGATGCCCCCAGGGACCGGGCCAAGGCAGTCGCGTTCACGCTCGCTGCGATGATGCGAGAGCGGGAGGCCGACCTCGAGGCTCTCAAACCACCCGCCCCGCCCGCACCGCCCGCACCGCCCGCACCCGTCCAGGCGCAGGCCGCATGGACCCTCGATGCCTCACTCTTCGGAGGGCTCGATGTCCCGGGTCTCCAGCCCGGCGCAGGTCTGGGTTTCAGGCTGCGCCGCGAGCTCATCGCGCCGCTGCAGTTCGGCGTGGGGGTGGAGGTGGGGCTGTTCGCGGCGCCTTCCACCACCCTCGTTCAGCCTGCCTTCTTCGTCGAGTTCGCCGTTCCCCTGACTCGGGGCGCCTTTTCCACCGCGGCCGTTCTCGGCGGCGGGGTGACCGCACCCATCCTCAGCCGCGATGGGGTGAGTCTGACGACCTGGCTGCCGTTGCTCCGCGTCGCCGCCGAAGGGCGCCTCGAGGTGGGGCCCCACCACGGCTTTCGCTTCGCGCTGACGGGCCATTTTGTTCCCAGCAGCTTGTCTGTCTTTGTGGGTGAAGCGCTCATGGGCACTGTAGGCCCCGCGTGGGTTCGCCCTGAAGTCGGCTACTTTGCGGAGCTGTAATCACGACCCTGAGCGCTGATGCCTTCTGACCCACGACCCACGCCACCTCCTCACGTGCAGGCTCGAGCCACCACCACCCCGCGCACCCCGTTGCGCATCGTCGATGACGCCGACGACGACGCTTCGCTCATCGAAGCGGTGGCCGCGGGGAACGCCAGCCGCGCGGTGGTTCTCTACGATCGGCTTCGCCCCGTGGTCAGTCGCACCATCCGCCGCCTCGCGCCCCGCTCCGCGGAGCACGAAGACCTGGTGCAGCAGACCTTCATGGAGCTGGTGGTGTCACTCCGCGCGAGGCCGCAGGTGCGCAGCCTCGATGCCTGGGCCGCGACGATTGCGGCGCGTGCGGTCTACCAGCGGCTGCGGCGGGTCAGGCTGGAGGCGCGCTTTGCCGCGGTGGGCTCGACCGAGGACGACTCTGACGCGCCCATCGATTACCCGAGCAACCCGAGTGACGGGCCTCTGGTGACGACGCTCCGGCGCCAGGCGCTCCGGAGAGTGGGTGAGGTGCTCGCCTTGCTGAACCCGAGTCGCGTGCAGGTCTTCTTGCTGCATGACGTGCACGGCTTTGAGCTCAAGGAAATCGCAGACATTCTGGCGATCACCGTTGCCAACGCCCAGTCGCGGCTCGTTCGTGGCCGCGGAGACGTGCACATCGCGTTGAACGCCGAGCCTGATTTGCTGGCTGCGCTGCGAGAGGAGGCGGGGCGATGAAGACGAACGACCAATTGCTGGCGCACGTTCAGAAGGCAGCCCTCGAGCAGATCTCCGACCGCCCCGACTCGCCCGAGGCCCGCGCGCGCACCGTCGCGCTGCTCGAGGCGGCGCTCAGCAAGCCGGTGGGGGCGGCGCCCGTGCGGCCGGTCACCGGTGGGCGTCTGGCCCTCGCAGCGAGCCTTGCCCTGCTGCTGGGGGCCGGTGTGTGGTTCGCGGCTCGGCCCACCGGCGAAGCCCGGACAGAGGTGGTGGAGAGCGGTCAAGCCCCCCTGACGCTGCAGGTCTCCCCCGGCGTGCGGGTACACCTGCGCCCTCAAAGCGCGGTGCAGGTGCGCGACGACGGAGCCCGGGTGGTGGTGCGCCGCGGTGAGGTCGCAGCCGAGGTCATTTCTCGTGACGAGACCTTTTTTGTCGAAACAGGTGACACCGAAGTGGCCACGCGTCGGGGGCGCTTTCGGGTCACACCGGGTGCCGGCTGTGACGGCCGCTCTTTGGTCGAGGTGACCGAAGGCTCGGTGGTGATCTCCGCAGGCCCAGAGCTTCTGGCCGGAGAGCGCTGGCCGCGCTGCAATCCGGTGGCGGTGCCTGCGCCAATGGCCCCGCCTGCGCCCACTTTCACGCCCACCCCGCAGCCCCTTCGACCCGTCGTGACCAATCGAACCAAGCCACCGTCGCGCCCCGAAAAAGACGCGGACCGACTCGCCCTGCAGAACGAACTCTACCTGCAGGCCCTCACCCTGCAGCGTGCGGGCGACGTCAGCGCGGCCGTCAAGAAGCTCGAAGGCGTGCTGGCCGACCCGCTCTCGCCCCTGGCGGAGACGGCGTTGGTTCAGAAGATGAAATGGCTTTCGGCGACTGATCGAGCGGCGGCGCGGAAGGTGGCAGCTGACTACCTGCAGCGCTTCCCGATGGGCTTTGGGCGCGCAGATGCCGAGCACCTGGTGCTGGAGCCGCAATGAGAGCGCTCGCAACGCTCGTCTGCGTTTGCCTGCTGAGCGGCTGCGGCAGCATGGCGGTGGTGTTTCCCCGCGGCTCGCGAGCGTGCGGGGTCGACGCTGGCTGCCCCGCGCCGTCGGTCTGCGACACCAGCTCGGAATGCGTCGAGTGCTTCCTCGACTCTCACTGCAGCGCAGCCAGCCCAGCGTGCGACCCGGTCACGCGCCGCTGCGTACCGTGTCGGGGGGCGATCGGGTGCACCAGCCCCGCCTTCTGCAGCCCCGCCGCGCCGCTGTGCGTGCAGTCGTGTGTCGATGGCAGCGACTGCCCGGGCTTCCTCGGAAGCTGCCGCTCGAACGTCTGCGCGATGTGCAGTGACGCTGACGACTGTTCCGAAGGCATGTTCTGCGACGTGCCCCTCGGTCGCTGCGTGGCCTGTTTGCGCGACGAGAACTGCGGGGGCACGACCCCGAGGTGTCACCAGACCATCGGGCGATGCGAGGCCTGCATTCGCAACGTCGACTGCCCCTCGGGGGGCGTCTGCCTGCGCGGCGTGTGCCGCTGAATTTTCAAAGCCAGAAGCCCAGGCCCGCGAGCACCCCGAAGGTCTGGTACCAGGGCAGCTCGAGGCTCGCGCTGCGCGCGCCCACGGCGGTGCGGCGAACGGAGTACCGAAGCCTGAGGGTGAGTTCGAGAGCGCCCAGCCTGCGGGTGTAGCCGGCTTCGGCTGCGACCTCGTGCCCGACACCGCGCTCCGACACCTCGCTGCCCAGGGCAAGCGTCTGGCTCCAGACCGGCAGCAGCGCGTAGCCCGCGCCGAGGTGGACCCGGTTCTTCGCGTCGGAAAAGAGTGCGGCGAGCAGGCTCAGCTCGAGAGGGAGCAGCGTCTGGTTGTCGACCGCTGCCTCATCGAACCCACCCGCGGGCGGGGCGAAGAGGGCGGCGCTTCGCGAGGTGTGCTGCTCGAAGGCCACTCCCACGCACAACGCCAGCGGCAGCTTTTCCAGCCAGTACGCTGCGCGCAGTTCTGCTCTGCCACCGACCCCCAGCGAAGAGAACGGCACGAGCACGCCCCCGGTCGCCTGCACGCTCAAGCCAGCCCGGCGCCCGAGCTTTGGCAACGCAGTGAGCTCGGGTTCAGGTTCGCGCTGAACGGCCGGCGGGGGGAGCGCGGTGAGCGGCGCCGGGGCATCGGGCACGGCCACCACGGGCGGCAGCGTGGGCGCCGATTTGAGCTCCGACTCCACCCTCGCCGCGGGGGGCGGGGGCGGGGCGGCGACCTTCTTCTTCTTGGTGGGCGCCGCAACGGTGTGGAGCGCCGTCAGGAGGAGCGCTGCTGTCAGCCAACGGGTCAGTCGAGAGGGCATGCGGGAGCTGTGGCCCGGGGCAGCCCCCAGAAGGCACCAGCGTCAGGTGCCTGCCCCCTGCAGCCTTGCGCCACCTCCCTGCGTGGCCGGTCATCCCCCTGGAGTTTCGCACATGAGATTTTCGCTGCTCGCGCTGACCCTGACGTTCTTCTGGAGCTGTGCTGAGAAGGACGCCGCCCCCCCTCCGGCGCCAGTGGTCGACCCCATCGAGAGCCCCACCCCCAGGCTGAAGATCTCGGTGACGGGCTCGGCTGAATTCGGCGCGACGGTGAAGCTTGCGGGCGGCGCAACGGAGGTCACCACCACCGCCGACAGGTTCACCGCGCGGTGGCGCGCTGAAATCGAGCTCAAGAAAGACGTCGAGAACACCTTGAGCGTGACGGCCACGGACGCCGCGGGGAACATGTCTGAGGCGACGGTCGTGAAGATTAATCAGTCGTCACCGCAAGCCTCGAACATCAAGCTCTCGCTCACGGCGCCCGTCGCGAGGGCAGGTGAGCTGGTGGGGCTCATCGCCGTCGTCTTCGATCAATACGGCAACGAAATGCCCGACGCCGTGGTGAGCTTCGAGAGCACGCCCGCGCTCGCGGCGACCTTCACCCTTCCCGGCTCGATGCCGGCGATCACCAAGGCGCAGGGCGTGCTCGCGGGCACCCGGCAGTTCGTCGCCTTCGATCTCTCGGCGGTGAAGAGCGCAGACTTCGTCTTTCAGCTCAAGGCCACCTCAGGCACGGTCAGCGACACCCTGCCCCTCACCGTTCGCCCCGCGAGCGGTCACTCGTTCTCGAAGCTCGCGTGGGTGCCCATGGGCACGCAGCTGACCATCGTGGCGGGCCAAGACGCGTCGTACACCTACGAGGTGGTCGACCTGTACGGCAACGTCACCACCGGGCCGGTCTCAGCCTTCACCAGCGCCCCGGGCGCCATCGTGGTGGAAGACGGTGTTTCAGGGGCCGGAAAGCTCACCCGGGCCACCACGGCTGGAACCTCGACGCTCGCTTTCTACCTCGCGGGTGTCGGTCAAAAGGGTTCGCTCAACCTGAGCGTCGGAACCGCCCCTGCCGCCTTCGTGGATTTGGTGGCCTCGGCCACGCTGACCAGCCCCCAGAGCCCGGTGAGGCTCTTTGCGCGCGTCCGCGACGTCTTTGGCAACCCCATCGCATGCACCACGGCGACCGCGGGCGACCTGACCTTCACCACCACCGGCACCACCACCACCACCGGCCCCACCCCCGGCGCGACGAGCTGCTTCAACGGCGCCTTCCAGGCCAGCGTCACCTTCAGCGCTGAGGACAACTTCGCCATCACCGCGACGCATCAGCCCACGGGGGCCACGGCGACCTCGAGCAGCGTCTTCATCACCGTGCTCAACTTCGACAACACGCCGCCGCAGGTCTCCATCGCGAACATCACCGTCAATGGCAACCCCTGCACGCCCGCGTCGCGGCCCGGCGCCGTCGGTTGCGACGTCTCGAGCGGCGACTCGGTGGAGTTCGACGTGCTGGCCACCGACAACTCGGCGTTGGCCCAGCTCGCCTACAACATCTTCTTCGAGTCGACCCAGTCGGTGCGCACCCGCACGGTCTTCATCGCAGCCAACCAGGCCAGCGCCACGATCCGCTTTCGTTTCTCCGTCAACTCGAACGCCATCGAGACCGCGCCCCTGGTGGCGATGGCGCTCGACCGCGCGGGCAACATTCAGAACTCGGCGGCGGTGAGCTTCTTCGTCAACACCGGACTGGCGTTAGGCGGGCGCGTGCTGAGCACCGCGGTGTCGTCCCCCTTGCTCAATCGGCCCGCTGATCTCGCGTTTGACTCCACGGGTGCGCTCTTCATCATCAACCGCGGCAACAACCAGCTGCTCAAGGTGCCCTCAGGCGGGTCCGCACAGGTGGCTGCCACGAACGCGCCCGGCGAGTTCCTGGTGCGAGCGCCCAGCGGCAGCGGCGAGCGGCTCTTTCTGAGCGACCGCTTCTTGAACGGGGTGGTCCTCAGCTTTGACCCAGCGGCACCGGGCCCGCTCCAGACCTGGACCAACTTCGGGGTTGGCACCGCACGGGGGCTTGCAGTGCTGAGCGCCTTGCCGGCGCGCGGGTGGGTCGACGCAGCGGGCGCGACCGACGGCGACCGCCTCACCCTCACGCAGAATGGCGTGGCGCTGACCTATGAGCTCGACAGCAACGCCTCATGCGTTGCGACCCCGACGCTCTTCTGCGCCCTCTTCACTGCGGCCGGGGCCACCGGCGCCATCAGGGCCGCGGCGCTGGTCACGGCGATCAACAACAATGCCGCCTCGCCCGTCGCAGCGAGCGTGGTCACCGGGAATACCGTCAGGTTGAACGTCTTCACGAAGCTCGCGGGTGAGCCGACCGGGGCCAGCACCGTGTCCATCGGCGTCACGGCCGGCCTGGGGCGGTCGGCAACGAGCTTGGCCGAGGGCCACGACGCCGATCTGTGGGTCGCCAATGACGGCGACAACAGCGTGCGGCGGTTCTTCACCACGGGCACGCCGCCCGTGACTCATGGCGCCTTCAACGTGGGCGCGCCGCAGTTCGGCCTCGCGGTGCGAGACGGGTGGTCCACCACGAACGATCGACTCTTCGATGCAATCGAGTACTTCGTGGACGACGGAAACAACAACCAGCTGATCGCCGCGCGCAGCGTCGTCACTGCAGCGGGCGGCGTCCTCTTCCCGTTCACCACGCCGGTCTTCACCGTCACCAACGGCGGCTTCAACGCGCTGTGGGACGTGCAGTTGCTGCCCAACGGGTGCCTGCTGGTCTCGGACGACGGCAACGGCGACCTCTTCGCCATCGACACCACCAACCCCGCCAACACCAACCCCACCGTGGAGCGAATCGCCCGAGGTCTGCCCGGCCCACGTGGCCTGACCATGGACCCGGCCGGTAACCTGTTGATCGCGGTGGACCAGGGCAACGCGGTGCTCCGGCTCACGCCTTCGCCCGCAGCCAACGATTGTTTCTGAGGTTGTCTTCTCGCGCTGGGAGACAAAGAGGCGAATTGACGAGACTCACGATCCCCTTGGACTATCAGGGGGCATGCTCGAGGTTTCGCTGACCGCGGTTCTCGCCTCAGGCGATCTACAAGCCCCTGCCAGGTGCAGCCCTCCGAACTGCGCCGGCTGCATCACGCAGAATGATGAGTGCGTGCTCGCGACGTCGGCTGGGAGTTGCGGCGTCATCGGCCCTCTCGCAGCTCTGCTTCGAACAGTGACCGCTCCATGGATCTGAAGCTCAAAGACAAAGTCGTGCTGGTCACGGGCGGTACGCGAGGCATCGGTCACGCCATCGCTCGTCGAGCCGCCGAAGAAGGCGCGAACCTCGGCATCTGCGGCCGCACGAAGGAGACGCTCGAGACCGCGGTCGCAGCACTCAGCGCGCTCGGGGTGCGAGTGCATGGCGAGCAAGTCGACGTGCTGTCACCCGGTGGCGTCGAACAGTTCGTAGAGTCCTCTGCCAAGGCGCTCGGGCGCGTCGATGGTCTCGTCGCGAACGTGGGCGGCACCTTCGGCGGCAACTTCATGGAGACCAGCGCCGAAGACTGGGTGAAGACGCTCGAGGTCAATCTGGTGCACGCGGCCCGTCTCATTCGCGCGGGTGCTCCGCATCTTGAGGCCAGTGGTGGCGGCAGCGCGGTGATCATCGCGTCGATCTCGGGCTCTCGCGTGGGGCCTCGCCCGCAGTACGGCGCTTCGAAGGCGGCTGAGATCGCGCTCGCCGCGTCGTTGGGCCGCGAGCTCGCGAGCTTGAAGATCCGCGTCAACACCGTGAGCCCCGGCAGCATCTTGTTCGAGGGTGGATCGTGGGCGAAGCGCGTGAAGGAGATGCCCGAGCGCATCGCCGACTTCGTCGCTCGCGAGTTTCCCTGGGGTCGCATGGGCACGCTCGATGAGGTGGCCGATGTCGTGACGTTCTTGCTGTCGCCGCGCGCGAGCTGGATCAGCGGGACGGATGTCGTGGTCGATGGCGCTCAGAAGACGCCGAGCGTTCAGCTGAAGTGAGGTGACAGGCGAGAGGCGAGAGGCGAGAGGCGACTGCCCTCTCCCCGACCCTCTCCCCCTCGGGGAGAGGGAGCTACGTTCGCAGCTCGGGAATGTCGCCGGTGACTTCGCCCAGCTGATCCGTGTTCATGCCGACCGCCTTCATGGCCGTCACGATCACGTTCGCAGGGTGTTTGCCCGCGGCCACCACGTGCTGCCCCGGAGACAACCCACCCGCGCGGCCCGCCAGCATGCACGCCATGTTCTCCGTCGAGTGCGAGCTGTTGTCGCGCAGCCCTTCGGGATCCCAGCCGTGCCCGCCTTCGAGCAGGTACAGCATCGCGCTGTGGTCGAGCATGGTGCCGTTGCCCTCGGGGGTGTCTTTGAACTTCTGCACCAGCCGCGTGAAGTGCTTCACGTGCCAGGCGATGCCCTTCGACAACGCCATCGTGCCGCCCGGAACCCCGCCATGACCGAGCTCGTGGCAATCGGTGGCCTGCCCGGTGAGCGCGTACATGTTGAGGTGTGACTGAAACATCGTCATCTGCAGCGACGCGACGCGGGTGAGATCGCACACCATCGCCAGGTGAATCAGGTCGACGAACAGGTTCGCGCGCCCCTCTTCATTCGAGTACCCGAGGTTTTGTGCGTAGGTGTTGTTGGTGCCGTCGTTGCCTTGCGGCGTGCCCACCGCGGGATCTGCACCGGGATCGCCGGGGCGCATGCAGAGCGACGTCTGCGGAGGCGCGATGGTGGCCACCCGGCGCTCGAGATCACGAAGCTCATCGAGGTGCCGCTGCAGCCGCTGCCGATCCATGGTGCCCAGCTTCGGTACCAGCCGCTCGGTGTCACCGCGCACCAGGTCGAGCACGCTCTTGCGGCTGCGCAGCTCGAGCTCGAGCTTGCGGCGCGCCGCAGCGTCGAGGCCCGAAGGTGTGAAGTTCGAGAACAGCGCCTGCCAGGCCTGCCGCGGGCTCGTCTGCGGAGGCACCGCCACCACGCGCCCGCTCGAGTCGGTCTTGTACGAGATCATGTCGCGGCCGTACGCCGCCGAAACCGAGAGGTACCACTCGGCCTGCACGCGGTACGTCAGCGACGGGAACGCAGTGCTCCCCGCGATCGCGTTGGCCACCAGCTGATCCGACGTGGGGCCACCCGAGGTGGTGCCCGAAGGTGAACGCACGCCTGCCAGCAAGGGAGAGAGCGTCGAGACGTGAAACCCATCACGCCGGCCACCCGCGGGGATCGCGCCGCCGTTCTCTGCCGCCCAGGGGATCCTGAGGCCTGAGATGACCGATACTTCACTCTTGAGCGCACCCAGCGGCGCGATGGCCGACTTGAGATCGTAGTTGCGGCCCACCGTGTTGGGCACGAAGTCGTTGTCGAGCGGATCTCCGTCGGCGCCCATCGACTGGCCGTCGAAGAAGACGAGGTACCGCTTCGGCGGCACGGGGGCAGCCTGCGCGAAGGCCTTGCCGTCCAACATGATCTCCAGCAGCGGCAAGCCCAGCGCCACCCCACCCAGCCCTCGTAAGAGATGCCGCCGGCTCAGTCGCGTACCCATCACCGCACCTCCTCTTCGCGCCGGAAGGCGAACGTCTCGTCACTGACCACGTCGATCAGCAGCGCAGGGCGCTACCGCGTCACCGATGACGGTCTGCCCAACTGCCCCATCGAAGGCGCGGGCAGCGTGATGGGCGCGCCCGCGGGTGACCTCTCGTTCTCGGGGCCCGATGGGCTGGCCGATGCGCTGATCGCCAGCGGTGCCTTCGAGCGCTGCGTGGTGACGCAGGTCTTCCGCTTCTCGCAGGGCCGCCGTGAAGAGGGGCTCGACGTGCCGGCGATTCTCGAGCGCACGGAGCAGTTCAAGGCAGGGCAGCGCAACTTTCAGGGGAGGACCGGTGAGGTGTTGCCTCGGTGCGAAATCGCCGAAGACTCAGAGCTGGAGCAGCTTCAGCTTGTTCTTCGCCGCCCGGGCGATCTTCGTCTTCCCTACCGCCAGACCTTCGAGGATCTCAGCGCCCAGGTTCTTCAGCTCGAACATCGCCTTCTCCGCGAAGTGCACGCCCACGTAGTAGCGCGCCTCGTCGGTGACCTTCTTGTCCTTGCTCACCGCTTCGCTGATCTTGAAGCCTTCCTGATGGAGCTTCTCCAACTCGGCCAGCGCCGGATCACGCTGACGCGCCCGCGGGTGCGGATCGAGGCTCTTGTGCGAGAGCTGCTGCACCACCAGGCCGAATCGATCCTCGGCGGTGGCCACCATCGAGCGGCCGAGCAACTGACCTATCGCTTCGGCCCGCGAGGGATCCTTCTTCTGAAGCGACCTGGCCTTTGCGCGCAGCACCTCAGCCCAGGCCTCGGGGTCGGCCGCGCGCACCGGCTCGAGCTGCTTGCGCGCGATGGACAGGTGTTGGGTGAGGTTCTTTGCTCCCGCCTCGAGCAGGCGCTTCACGTCTTTCTTGCCCATCGCGGGGGACAACGGCGCGAGCACGTCGGCCAGCACCTGCGCGCCCGTCTCGTCTTCGGCCTCGGCCAGCGCTTCGGCGAGCAGCGAGTCCCCCCCAGGCAACTGCGCGAGCACCTTCGAGGCTGCTTGGGCCCGCGCGCGTTCTGCACTGCGCGCCACGGGGAGGAGCGTCCTGGCTGCGAGCTTGCCCGCTGCGCCCTTTTCGCTGACCGCCAATGCACCGAGGTGGCCGATGGCCCACAACGCGACCTCACCGATCTCAGATGCGCAGAGCTCGGCGAGCTCGGCGGAGAACTCCGAGCCGATCTTCAGCACCGTCAACGAGTCACGCGCCGCGCGGCCCACGAGGGGATCCGCGTCGAGCAGCAGCTCCATCAACCGGCGCAGCGCCTTCTTCGAGGGGCCTTTGGCGAGGGCGAAGCGCAAGGCGGTGGTGGCCTCCATGCGAATCGCGGCCGGCTGCTTGGGGCCCAGGTACGTGATGATCAGATCCTGCGTTTCGCCGAGTTCGAGAAAGCCGAGGATCTTGATGATGCCGCGCACCGCGGGTTCGTCGTCGGCGCTCTTCTTCTTCGCCAGGAACTTCTCGCACTGCGTCTTCATCACGCGGCGTTCAACCTCGCTCATGCTGCGCGCTTCCTGGCGCACCGAGAGCGCGACCTTGTTGATCGCCTCCCACGGTTGATCACGCAGGCCCTCGAGCGCCATCTCGAAGCTCTGCCGGCCCCCCACCGCGGGCAGCAGCGAAGAGAGCACGGCGCGCACCTCGGGCGTGGCGTTGACCAGGCGAGCGCAGATCTCAGGCAGCGCGTCTTCGCCCAGCGCTGCGATCGCGGCGCGGGCCTTGAGCTGCATCTCTTTGCCGCGCGCGAGCGAATCGAACAACACGGGCAGCGCCTTGACCGCGCGAATGCTGCCCAGCGCCTCGACACCCGCTTCGGCGTAGGCGTCGATCGGGTCTTTGGCCATGGTGATCAGCCGCGCCACCACGCCTTGGTCTTTCACCTTGAGTTCACCGAGCACCACCGCGGCAGCGATGCGTTTTCGGGGTGACTCGTCGTCGAGCAGCTTCGCGATTCGCTCCAACGGATCCATAGAATCGGTGAGGCTAGACCCCCACAGGCCTGAGTTGAACCAGCCGATGCGTGTGTCACCATGCCCGCCATGCGACGCCTCTTGCTTTTGATCCTGCTGACTCCGCTGGCTTGCGTGACCCAGAAGACCTTCGACGCCCTGCAGACCGAGCGCGACGGGCTGGAGGCCACCTTGAGCGAGAAGAACAAGGCGCTGGCCGAGCTCGAGGGCAAGCAGCAGCGCCTGGCGGCCGACAAGCAGGCGCTCGAGGCCCAGCTCACCGACGAGCAGGAAAAGGCGAAAGATCTGGGCGCCCGCATCGACAGGCTGCACGCCGACATGGCCGCGGCCACCAAAGACAAGAGCCGCCTGCAGTCGTCGGTGGAAGACATGACCCGCGCGCTGGCTGAGCTCGAGAAACGCCGCGCCGAGGCCGAGGGCCGCATCGCCGAATTCAAGAACTTGATCGCAAGGTTTCGCAGCTTGATCGACGCCGGCAAACTGAAGGTGAAGATCGTCGAAGGCCGCATGGTGGTGGTGCTGGCCACCGACATCCTCTTCGCCTCGGGTTCAGCCAGCCTCTCGAAGGAAGGCAAGGCCGCCATCGCCGAGGTCGGCCAGGTGCTCGCGTCGATCCCCAGGCGTGGCTTTCAGGTCGAAGGCCACACCGACAACGTGCCCATCGCGTCGGCTCAGTACCCGAGCAACTGGGAGCTGGCCTCTTCACGCGCCATCACCGTGCTCAAGTCGATGGTCGAGGCGGGCCTGCCCAGCGAGCGCATCTCGGCCGCGTCGTTCGCAGAGACCCGCCCAGTGGCGTCGAATGACTCGAAGGAGACCAAGGCGCAGAACCGGCGCATCGAGATCATCATCGTGCCCGACCTCTCGCAGTTGCCCGGCTTCGAAGAGCTCAAGGCCCTCGACGCCAAGCAATAGGCCACGCACTCAGTTGCGGTGCTGCGGGTGGCCCAACCGCTCGAGGATCTCCCAGAGATCCTTGAGCGAGATCTCGTGCTTGGTGCCGCAGAACTGGCACGTGACGGCGGTGCTGCCCAACGTGTCGACGATGGTCTGCACCTCGGTCGCGCCCAGGCTCTCCAGCGTGGTCATCGCGCGCTCGTGGCTGCAGGTGCAGGCAAACTGTACCGGCGTCTCGATCATCGAAGGCACCCCCGGGAACAAGGCAGCCAGCAGTGACGTCGCGTCGAGCTCGTCGGCCTTCTCCACCGCATCGTAGAGCCGGCTCTCGAGATCACCCGCGATGCGCTTGAGCGCCTCGAGGTCGGCGTCGGGCATCGCCTGCACCAGCACGCCCGCCACGCGGCCCAGGCCCTCTGCGCCCTCGCGCTGCACCGTGAGCGCGACGCGGGTGGCCACCTGGTCGGAGGTCTTGAAGTAGTGGTTCAGATCGTCGGCAAGGCGCATCGAGATCAGCTCGACCGACGAGCGGTAGTACTCGCCACCCATGTCACGCAGCACCGAGATGAAGCCCGAGTTGCCCAGCGCGGCGCGCCACTGAAAGACGCCCTCCGAGAGCTCCACGTCGACGTCGGGGTTCTTCACGTAGCCGCGAATGTCGCCAGCCGCGGCGGCATCGACGAAGAACCCGCGCATCGGCCCATCACACTCGAGTTGAAGGTTGATGCGCGTCTCACCCTTCTGCAGCGAAGCCATCAACGCGCCCCCCAGCAGGCCCTGGGCGAAGAGCGACGCAGAGGCCGCCGCAAGCCGATGCCGCTGCCTTCCATCGCGTGCGGTCTGCGTGAGCACCGCCACGGACACCTTCAGGTTGCTGTCCTGCAGCAGGGCTCGAACGATCGAGTCAGCCATCGAAAAAACTCCATCGGAAAAAGAAAGGGGGCGACCACTCCAAAAGAGTGTCGCCCCCCGTGAATCATGAACTGCTGACGCTTACTGGCAGTAACCCGCAGCGTTGCAGGTGCGGCCGGTCGGGCAGGCAGGAGCACCCACCGCGTTGCACCCGCGGTCGCAGATGCCGTCGATGCTCTGGCCACCGTCCGCCAGGCCGTAGGCCGCGCAGACGAAGCCGGTGCGGCAGGTCGACTGACCCGCATCCGACGAGGGGCAGCCACGGAAGCAGGCCGTGGTGTTCGCGCCGATGCCGAAGCACTGCGAACCACCGTCGCTGCTGCAGTCGCTGTCGGCCGCGCACTGGAACCGCGTGCAGTAGCCGGCGGTGAAGCCGCTGGCGCCACCATCAGGCAGGGTGGGCGGGAAGCAGTCGGCGATGGCGCCCGTCGGCACGCTGCAGTCAGCGCTGACGGTGCAAGCCTCGCCGACCGAGGTGGGAATCGGCGCCTGGGGCGGCACGCAGAAGCCGTCGCTCGAGGTCATGCGGCCGCCGTCAGGCAGACCGGTCGTGTAAGCCTCGCAGCGGTACCCGTTGCGGCAGGTCGACTGACCGGCGTCGGCGGAGTTGGCGCACTTCTGCACGCAGACGCTCGGATCGTCTTCCGTCAAGCCGATGCACAGCGCGCCGCCGTCGGCAGAGCACTCGCCGTTGCTGATGCAGCCTTGCTTCGAGCACGAGCCGCCAACGCTCTGCCAGTTGTAGTTGGCCTCGCGGCTCAGGCACACGCCGCCGGTCTCGGGCGGGTTGATGCACTCGGCGGTGGTCGAGCAGGCGTTGCCGACCTTGTCGGCAGGGGTGCCAGCGTCGATCGCGGGGATCGGGTCGATCCAGCAGGCGCGGTTGTTGCCCACGGAGTAGCAGGCGTAACCAGGGGTGCGGCAAGAGTCGCCACCCGTGCTGCAGTTGTCCCAACACACGGTGTCGGCTTCGCCGTACGCAGGCAACAGGCCGACGCAGGTCGAGCCCATCGGGCACGAGGCGCCGGCCGTGCCGCAACGCAGGGTGCAGTAGCCGCCATTGTAGGTGCCGTTGCCGCTGGTCGTGGTCTTCTTGCAGATGGCCATCGAGCCGAGCGAACCCATGCCAGCGCCCTGGCACTCGGTGTCCGTCGAGCAGGCGTCGCCGACCTTCTTCATGCTGGCAGGCACGATGCAGCCGCCCGCGACACACAGCTCGCCCGAGACGCAGGCAGCGCAGCGCGCTTCATTGCGGCCGCAGTTGACCACCGAGGTACGGGACAGGGGCACGCAAGCGCCGCTGGGGAGAAGGCAGCCGTCGCAGCCGGTGCCAGCGTCAGTGCCGCCGCCACCGCCAGTGCCGCCGCCCGTGGTGCCGCAGGTGGAGGTCGTGGGGTTACAGGTCGTGGCCTGCGTGGTGCAGTCGGAGCAAGCGTTGCCAGCCGAGCCGCAGGTGGTGTTGTTGTTGTTGTTGGGCTTCTTGACGCAGGTGCCCTTCGTGTCGCAGCAGCCGTCGCAGTTCTGCGGGCCACACTTGGGAGGGCTACAGGAGGGAGTGAAAGCGACCACGAAGCCAACCAGGGCTCCGAGCGCGAGTGCTCTAACGTTCATCGGGCTACTCCTACGTCGTGGTGTTCAGCGCTGACCGGGCTCGGCGCTGATGTCGTGAAAGGTGTATCGGTTGAAAGGCGGGGCACAAAACAGAAAGCCGACTACTTCGTCAAGTGCTCTTCCGAAGCGCCGGCACGCTCCTGCCTCTCGAACAAGCACCCTACTTCGACTCGCGAAGCGCGCGCCAGAGGTCGGGCAGTGGCGATCTGCTCGGGGAAACCGGCGTTCGAAGAACACCGCCGAGCGCGCACGCTGCGGCCTCGACGAAGAGGCGCAGCGGCGGCTCATCAGGCGATGGTGCAGCTCAGAATGGAATGTCGTCAGCGGGAGGCGGGCCGCCCATGTCATCGGGAGGTGCTCCACCGGGGGCCTCATTGCCACCACCGGTCGACTCAGGGCGCGAACCGCCGGCCTGGTAACCGCCGCCTGCGTCAGCCGAGCGGCCGCCGGGAGCACCACCAAGGAACTGCACGGTGTTGGCGACGACTTCGGTGGTGTACTTCTTCTGGCCTTCCTTGTCGGTCCACTCGCGGGTCTGAAGGCGGCCTTCCACGTAGCACTGGCGGCCCTTCTTCAAGTACTCGCCGCAGAGCTCGGCCAACTTTCCCCAGACCACGATGCGGTGCCACTCGGTCTTCTCGACCTTCTGCTGGGTGGTCTTGTCATTCCACGACTCGCTGGTGGCGATGTTGAAGTTCGCGACCGCTTGCCCGCCAGGGGTGAAGCGCACCTCGGGATCCTTGCCGAGGTTACCGATGAGAATGACCTTGTTGATTCCTCCTGCCATGTGGTGCTCCTTTCGAGAACCTCTCCATCGCGGAGAGGTTGTGGTGGAGCACGGGCAATAGCATGGGGGTCCGACAAGTGGATCCGCAAACCCCGGCGCTGCGCATCGTTGCGGGGGTTTACCCGCCCGGCGCGGTCGCGGTGGTGCCGCTGGGCGCGTCGCCGTTCACCGGCACGATCAGCACCGGGGCAACGCCGGGCGCCTTGGCTTCGGCGATCTTGAGCGAGAGCGTGGTCTCGAGGCCCTTGGCGAACATCACCATGGTGGGGTCGGCCGCGCCTTGCGACTGCCGCAGCACGCCCCAGAGCGGCGCCTCGGGCTGCGAAGCCTTCACCAGGCCGCGCACCAGGCAGTCGATCACCACGCTGCGTTCGTTCTCAGGGGTCGACTTGAGGGCGAGCAGCAGCTCCTGCGGGGCATCGGTGGCCACCACGGCGAGCTGCTCAGAGAGCCACGCCGAAGCGCGCTCGTCACTCGCGTCGACGCGCACGAACTCGAACAGGCGTGCCGCGGCGTCGACGTTGCCCGCCGAAGCGAGCTCGACCAGCGAAGGCAGCACGGGCAGATCGAAGCCGGCCTCGAGCGACGCCTTCTTGATGCGGCCGTACACGTCATCGGTGGCCAGCGCGCTGTCGAGCAGCGTGCGCACGTTGGCGCCTTCACGCGGATCCGACTGGTAGAGCGCGTCGGCGATGATGGCCCGAACCGCGGGGTCTTTCTCGCTGCGCCAGGCCGTACGCAGCAGCGCCACGTTGCGCTTCTCGCCCTTCTGCGCGAGGCCCACGTAGGTCTGCAGGCGAAGCTTCAGCTCGGCGAACGGGCCCACCACGTTCGGGGGCGTGAGCGCGGCGACCCCCGCCGACGGCCCACCCTTCGAACCCGACGCCGCGACCGCCGCACCGAGCGCGTCGATGTTCGGCACCACCGTGCCCGCGCGGCCAGCGAAGTCGTTGACCATGATGGAGAACACGAACCGCTCACCGCCGACCGACTGCACGTAGCCCGAGAGCGCCGAGACCGTCTCGAGCGTGCCCGTCTTCGCGCGCAGCATGCCCACCGCGTCACTGCCCTCGAAGCGGTACTTGAGCGTGCCGTCTTTGCCCGCGATGCCCACCGACGAGATGAACTCGGGCATCACCTGGAAGCGCGACATCATGTGCACCAGCAGCTTGTTGGTCTGAGCGGCCGAGAAGCGGTTGGCGTCGTTGAGCCCCGAGCCGTTCTTCATCACATAACTGCCGCGCACGATGCCCACGTCGCGCTCGAGGAAGTCTTCCACCACGTCGATGCCCTTGGCGTGGCTGCCGGGAACGCCGCGGCCTTCGGCGCCGAGGGTCTTGATCAGCTGCTCGGCCACGAAGTTCGAGGAGTGTTTGTTGAGCTTCTTGAGCACGATGTCGAGGGTGTCGCTCTGGGCCACGTGCAGCATCTTCTGCCCATAGGGCACCACGCCGCCGCGCAGCCTGGGCTTGACCTTCACGCCGCGTTGGGTGAGCAAGGCGCGCAGGGTGAAGCCGAAATAGAGGCTGGGCTGGTCGATCTTCTTCCACACCGACCAGGTGCCCTTGTCCGACGGCACCACGCCTTGCGCTTCGATCTTCTGGCGAACGCGGTCTTTGTCGATGGTGGAGGCGACCGTGAAGCGGCGCTGAGTCTTGGTGCCGGTCGCCACCTCACCTTCGATGACGAAGTAGTCCGACGGAGGCTCGACCTCGATGGTCGCGTTGCTGCCGACCTGCTCCGCGGGGCGCAAGTAGACGCCCACGGTGTTCCAGTTGAGCGAGAGCGCGCCGGTGGGAGCCAGATACGCCTTGTCGCCGTACTCCTGATCGAACCCCGGCGGCAGGCGCTCGGCGTCGAACCACGAGTCATCGACCACGATCTCGTTCACTTCCTTGAGGCCCGCGTGAACCAGCTCGCTGACGATGCCATAGAGGCGCTCGGTGGTGATGCTCGGGTCGCCGCGGCCGCGCACGTAGAGCGTCTTGGCCTTGCCTTCCTTGAACTCTTGATCGACGAGGAACTCGGTCTCGAAACGGTACTCGGGGCCCAACCGCGAGATGGCGGCGGCAGCGGTGAACAGCTTCACGTTTGACGCGGGGTTGAGCAGCTCGTCGGGATCGCGCGAGAACACCACGGCCCCGTCTTCGAGGCTGCGCACCTGCACGGTGACGCGGGCGTTCTTCAGGCTCGACTTCTCGAGCACGGATTCCATCGTCTTCTTGAGCGCCTCCCGATCAGACGCGCGCGGAGGGGCCGCATGAGCTGCGACGGCGACGAGAAAAATGAGTCCTGCGAGTTGTGTGGAACGCATCGGGGTGAGTGGAGTTAACTGCCTTTCAGGCTCGGCGCGAAAGTCTGGCGCCATTTTCCGGGAGGGTTCACGCATGGCTGAGAACATCAAGGTGTCGGACATGGTCCCCGCTCCACCTGAGCGCGTGTACACCGCGTGGCTCGATTCGAAGGAACACGCGCGCATGACCTCCGCCATCGCCACCGATGAAGGGGATGGGCGATTCAGCGCCTGGGATGGGTACATCACCGGAAGGACCGTGTCCTGTGTGCCGCACTCGAAGATTGTCCAGGCGTGGCGCACCACCGAGTTTCCCAGCGATCTGCCTGATTCCGTTCTCACGATTCTCTTCGAGAAGGCCGCCGGAGGGACGAAGGTGACACTGGTGCATGAGGAACTTCCTGAGGGGCAAGGCGAGGCGTACGCGCTGGGTTGGGATGAGCACTATTTCGCACCAATGAAGGCTTTCTTCGGCTCCCCGATGGAGCAGGTGCGAGAGGTGAGCGAACGGATCACCCAGCAGTTCGAAGCCGCCACCGAAGACGCGATGCAGGTGGTCGAAGAGGCCCGCACCAGCGCTCGCAAGCAGGCGGTCAAGGCCGTGCAAGCGGTCAAGAAAGTGCAGAAGCGCGCCTCGGCGCAGCTCAAGTTGGTCGGCAAAAAGGTGCAGGCGCTGGTGAAGGGCGCTCAGAAGAAGGCGAAGAAGCCGGCTCCGAAGAAGAAGGCTGTGCTGCGCCGCCCGGTGAAGGCGAAGGCGGCGCCGAAAAAAGTGAAGAAGATTGTGGCGAAGAAGAAGTCGAAGCGCTGAGTCTTCAGCGCGACTTCTTCTGCCGTCGGGCCTGCTCCTGTTTGCCCTTGCGGGTGAACAGGGGCCCCAGCGTCATCGCGGCCGCAGGGAGAAAGGTGGCGAAGCGGGCCACCGCCCCCCGCGTGAAGGGAATGGGCAGCTCGAGGGGTGCGTTCGGCAACACCTCGTCGATGATCGCCCGCTCGATGTCCTCCACGGTGAGAGCGCGTGGGCCCGAGAAGGTCATCGCCGCCTGCTCGTAGCCGACCTGCAGGTCGAGCATCGGGGTCTGCACGGCATCGGGCATCACCAGGCTCACCTTCACGCCTTTGGGCCGCAGCTCCTGCGCGACGGCCAGGGTGAAGCCGCGCACCGCGAACTTGCTGGCAGAGTACAGGCTCAGCCCCGGCACCGGCGCGAGCGAGGCCAGCGAGCCGATGTTGATGATGTGCCCCCGGCCCTGCCCCACGAAGTACTTCGCGGCGACGTTCACGCCGTGCATCAGGCCTTTGACGTTGATGTCGAGGTGGCGATCGATCTGCGTGGCGTCGAGCTCCCATGACCACCCGGGCAGCAGGTAGCCGGCGACGTTCATCAAGACATCGAGGCGGCCGAACGCGGCCAGCGTGGCCTCGAGCGCACGTTGCCAGTCGGCGCCGTCGCGCACGTCGAGGCGGCGGCGGATGACCTGGGTCTCGCTCCAGCCGTCGGCCTTCGCGGCGTCCGTGAGGCCCTGCTCGTTGATGTCGGTGGCGACCACCTGGTGCCCCAGCGAGGAGAGGGCACGCGTGAGGTGGCGGCCGATGCCGCTGGCACAACCCGTCAGCAGGAAGACGTCGCTCATGGGGGCGTTTTACGTGGTGCGGGGGGAAGTGGCAGCTCGACTTCGCTCGCCCACCGGTCCTCCCGAGCAGGGAACCGGCTTCGCCGGCGATTTCTTTCCGAAGAACAACCGGTCCTCCTGAGCGAAGTCGAAGGAGCACTTCCGCCTCGCGCAGCTCGTGGCATCTCGACTTCGCTCGATGCGAACGGTGTGGGCTGTTCCTTAGGAGAGCAGTCGAGGGAGTCCCTCTGCGTCGCGCAGCAACTGGGCTCGGGGAGACCGGTGGAACCCGATTCCTATTGCCAAAGACCCTCTCGGGAGGACCGGTGGTGGGCCCACTTCGAGCGCCTTTCACTGCGTACGTTTCGCCCGCCCTCACACGACCGGCACGCAGACCTCTGCTACACCCCGCCGAATGATTCGTCGCTCGTGGTTGTTCGCGTGGTGTGTGGCGGGCCTCTGGGCCTGCACGGCGCCGTCGGGTTGTGCGTGTGGCGGGTTCACGCCGCTCCCGCAGGGCTCGTACACGGGCACCAAGCTCAACGCCGCGGGCGCTGCGCGCATGTCGTCGCGGGGCTTCACGACGCTCAACGCCAACGCCTCTTCGATCCTCGCGTTCTTCGCTCCGGGCGGCGTGCTGCAGGTGCCGGTGCCCTGCAAAATCCGGCCAACCAGCCTCGCCGGAATTTCCGTGCAACTGGCTGTCGCCGACACGGGCTCGATCGGCTGCACCACCGAGAGCTGCGGCCGCATGAACGGTGCATGCGACCCGAACATCGACGTGGGCCAGGCCGTGACGCTCAACTTCACGGGGCTCGCCTTCGCCCCCAAGTCGCCCGACATTCTCGAAGCGAAGGTGACCGCCACCGTGCAGACCGGGCCAATTCCGATCTCCTCGGCCGGCAGCGGCGCCTCGGCGCTGTGCCTGCTTCCCCCCGCACGCGCGAAGTTCACCGTCGATCTCGACACGGCGCGTGCGCCTCCTTCGAGCACCGACCTGGCCCTCAACATCAAGTTCGCCATCGACACGAAGTGGGATCAGCTGCTCTCGCTCGAGGTCGAGAGCATCGGCAACGCGCAGGCGTGTTCGGGCAGCGTGATGCCGCCCAACTGCATCGATCCCAACGACATGCTGATCCTCAACGAGGGCTGCAGCGCCCTCAACATCGCCAGCATCAGCGCGGTGAAGTCGCTGCTGATAAACCAGCTCACTGCCTCGCTCGAGACGCAGATCACCGACGCGCTCGCCGAGGCCAACTGTGCTTCGTGCGGCCCGATGGGTGAGTGCCCTTCATTCGATGGCGGCACTGGTGTGGCGACCTCGAGTTGCGAGCCCGATGCCGGCGTCTGCCTCGACTCGGTGACCGGCAAGTGCGTGCCCGGCATGATGGGCGCCGAGGGCCGGCTGGAGGTCGGTCAAGCGCTGGGCACGCTCGGGGCGCCCATCGACTCGGCCATCGAGCTCTCGTTCGGGGCGGGCGGCAGCTCAGAGGCGAGCTCGACCGGCTTGACGGTGGGCCTGCGCGGCGGCGCCCAGGAAGTGGTGGTGGCCGACTGCGTGGCGCCTGCGACGCGCCCTGCCCCGCCCATGCTGGCGCTGCCTGACTTCGAGCTCGACGCACCCGCGCCGTACGACGTGGGCATCTCGGTCTCTGGGCAGATGCTCAGCGAGGTGCTCTTCCGCGCGCAGCAATCAGGCGCCCTGTGTCTGGAGCTGGGAAATGAAACGGTCAGCGCGCTCGAGTCGGGCCTCCTGGCCACGCTGCTCCCGTCATTGGGCTTGCTCACCGATGGCAAGAACGTGCCGCTGCGCATCGTGATGAGACCCGTGACGCCGCCCACCGCGGTGGTGGGTGAAGGCACGGTCGATGCTGATGGGCGTCCGCTCGATCCGCTCCTGCGGCTCAACTGGCGCGACCTCGAGATCGACGCCTACGCGCTGCTCGATGATCGGCAGGCGCGCCTGTTCACCGTGGCCGCTGATCTCTCGTTGCCGCTGGGCGTGACGCTCGACGGGTGCGCTGGCGTGACGCCGGTGGTGGGCAACCTCACGGGCGCCATCACCAACGTGCGGGTGAAGAACTCGGAGATCCTCGCCGAGCCGCTGACCGTCTTGCAGAACCTGGTCCCTTCGTTGCTCACCCTCGCCGAGCCGCAGCTGGCGGCGGGGCTGACTGGCTTCACCATTCCCGCGTTCAACGGCTTTCAGCTGCAGTTGGTCGGCGCGCGCGGCATCGGCCGGGTGTCGGGCAGCATGACGTACAACCACGTCGGCCTGTACGCCGAGCTGCTCTCGGGCGGGCAGATGTGCAAGGCGAAGGCGAAGCACGTCTCTTCAGAGCTCATCGGCTCGGTGGTGAAGTCGAACGACGCCGCGTCACTCGAGGCGCGGGTCGGTCAGCAGTACTCGTGGCGGGTGGACCAGGGGCTCTGGTCGACCTGGCAGAAGACCGACTCGATGGGCCGGCTGCAGGTACAACACCCGCGGCTGCTGCTGGGCGGCGAGCACGTGATCGAAGTGCGCACGGCAGAAGGCGAGTCTGAGCAAGTCGTCGTTCGCTGAAACCTGAACGCACGGGCTCCCTCACCCCGAGGGAGACTGTTGAAACAGGTGCCTCGACTCCGCTCGCAGGGTTTTTTCGAAATAAGGGGCGCTCACCGTTCATCCCGACAGGGTTGATCGAAATAAGGAGCGCCCACCGTTCATCCCGAGCGGAGTCGAGGGATTACCTCGCCTTCGGGCGGTGAGTGCCCCCTCGACTGCGCTCGG
>JAYVFP010000306.1:0-26503 GCA_043773025.1 Archangium sp. | reverse complement strand
AAATAAGGAGCGCTCACCGTTCATCCCGAGAGAAGTCGAGGGATTACCTCGCCTTCGAGCGGCACGTGCCCCCTCGACTGCGCTCGGGGAGACCGGTGGCCAGTCCCTCGTCAGCGCCCAGAACACAACGCCACCAGCTGCGCCCCTGAATCATTCACCACCTTCGGCCCGATTCCCGCGACCCCCCGCAGCTGCGCCGCGCTGGTCGGCCGAGCCTCTGCGACCGCGACGAGCGCCCGATTGGTGAGCACCCTGAACGCGGGCACCCGCCGCCGCCGCGCCTCCTCCAACCGCCACGCGCGCAGCTTCGCCACGAGCCCCGCCGACTCGCCTGACGAAGGCAACTCGACGGCCGGCTTGCGCCCTTCCCGCTTTGACCCTCGCCGCTTTCGGGTGCTCGGCTTCTGCGGCCGCTTCCCCTTCTTCACCGGCGCGCTCTTCAGCGGCAGCTGCACCCCGTCGAGCGAGCCGCGGCCGATCAGATGCAGCCGGTGAAACGGAATCTTCTTCCCGTCTTTTTCGAAGACGTCGTCTTCCACGCGCACCTGGCCCGCGCGCACCAGGCCCGAGAGCAGCCGCTCGAACCGGGGCCGCGCCTCGGGAGCCTCGCCGAGCAGCTCCCGGCACAACCGCCCGCTGGCCTGGCCCGGTGAAGCCCGCAGCCGCGCGAGCAGCTCAGAAAGAATGGTGACCTCTTCCGCACCCGGCCGCTCGAACAGCGCGCCGATGCACTGGGTGGGCGCGCAGACATCACACAACCCGCACGGTTTGCCCGAGTCGGCCTGATCGCCGAAGTGTTGCACCAGCGACACCATGCGGCAGCGGTGGCTCTCGGCGAAGCGGGCGACGAGTGCCAGCTGCTCCTCACGAAGCCGCCGTTGTTCGGCGTACGGCGCCGCCCAGTCGTCATGGCCACGCGTGAGTTGATCTTCGGTGACGCCCCGCACGCCGCCGTGGATCCACAACTTCTCGAGCGCCTTCTCGAAGTCGTCCATGTTGATGCGGGAACGCCTGCGCACGCTCTCGGCGTCTTGAGGGACGTCATTGAGCGCCCGCGCGAGCTTCTTGAGCACCGCGGCATCGGGGTAATCGCGGGAAAGAAAGAACTCGTGCGTCTTGCGATCGACGAAGTGGTGCATCAGCACCGCGCGCGAGGGGAGCCCATCGCGGCCTGCGCGGCCGATCTCCTGGTAGTAGGCCTCGACGCTGCCGGGCAGGGCCAGATGAAGCACGGTGCGTACGTTCGCTTTGTCGACGCCCATGCCGAAAGCGACGGTGGCGACCACCACGTCGAGCTTCCCGGAAAGGAACGCGGTCTGCGTGTTGGAGCGCACCTCGGGCGAAAGTCCCGCGTGGTAGGGCGCGACGCGCAGGTTTTCTCCGAAGGTTTCGGCGGCGGCTTCGGCGGTCTTGCGGGTGGGCGCGTAGACGATGGCGGGCAGCCGAGCGGGATCGCTGAGCCACTGCTGCGCGCGGTCGATGCGTTCGTGCGGCGTGACCTCGAGCGCCTCGATGGCCAGGTTGTGCCTGCGGAAACCGTGGATGAGCTGGCGAGCCCCGGTGCGAAGGCCGAGCTGTTTGACGATGTCGGCCTGCACGATGGGCGTCGCGGTGGCCGTGAGCGCCATCACGGGCGCGGGCCGGAGCATGGGCAGCCGCGCACCCAGCAGGCGGTAGTCGGGGCGAAAATCGTGGCCCCACTGCGAGATGCAGTGCGCTTCGTCGATCGCGATGAGCGTGGGCAGGCGGCGCGCGAGCAGCTCGGGGAAGTTCGGGACGCCGAGGCGTTCGGGCGCGATGAAGAGGTAGTCGAGCTTGCCTTCGAGGTACTCGTTGCAGACTCGGCGCGAGTCGAGGCGGCCGCGGCCGGAGTGGATCCGTTCGGCGCGCAGGCCTTTGGCCTGGAGACCTGCGACCTGGTCTTCCATCAGCGCGATGAGCGGGCTGACCACGAGGGTGGTGCCGCCGCGCGCCAGCCCGGGGAGCTGATAGCAGAGTGATTTGCCAGCCCCCGTGGGCATGACGAGGAGCACGTCTTCGCCCGCGGCAGAGGCTTCGCAGGCGGCTTGTTGGTGGGGGCGGTAGCTGGCGAAGCCGAAGGGTGTGCGGAGGAGGTTCTGCAGACCGGCGACTCCGACGCCTTTCCCCGCGAGAACCGGCTTCGCTTGCGACTTGACCCCACCACCGTTCGCATCGAGCGCAGTCGAGATGCCAATGGCAGTGCGAGGCAGCAGTGCTCCCTGGACTCCGCTCGGGAGGCCCGGTGTGCGCTGTTGCTGAGGGGCCGCGAGAGTGGCCCCTCGACTGCTCTCGGGGCGAACGGGTGTAGTGCCCCATCGACTGCTCGCCGGAGGAACGGTGGGCGGACTCCCGCCCCCCCCCAGCTGCGGCGGCACGCGGCCCACCACGGCCGTCACGTAGGCCTCGATGCCCCGAATGAACTCACCCAGATCCCCCTGTCGCCTGGCGATCCGCTGAAGCCGCGCTTCCCACGCGCCTGTCATCGCCGCGCTCTTCACCTCGGGGTCCACCACCGCGATGAGCCCGATCCCCTTGTCGGTCGCGACCAACGACTTCCCGTCGCGGCTCACGTACTCGCGGGTCAGCAACGTCTCGATGATGTTCGCGCGCGTCGCAGGCGTGCCCAGCCCGTTCTCCTTCATCGCCTCGGACAGCTCGCGTTCATCGAGCGTCTTCCCCGCGGTCTCCATCGCGGTCAGCAAGGTCGCGTCATTGAGCCGCGGAGGTGGCCGGGTCCGCCGCTGGACCGCCTTCGCGTCGAGCACCTTCTGCGGCTGATCCTTCTCCAACCCCGACGGGAGCAGCCCTTCCTCCTCATCTTCCGGCCCCGCGCCTTTCTCCTTCGGCGGCTTCACCCCGCCGACATCGAGCACCTTCCACCCCTGCTGCTCGATCGCCGTCCCATGACTGCGGTACGTGTCGACCACGCCGGGCGTCTTGAGCTCCGTGACCACCTCGGTCGCCGCCCAGGTGAAGTCGTCATGCCAGGCCTGCAACAGCCGCCGGCAGATGAGCGAGTACACCTTCTGCTCATCACCGCTGAGCCCGTGGGCAGGCGTGGCGGTGGGAATGATCGCGTGGTGATCGCTGACCTGCGTGTCATCGACGAACCGTTTCGAGAGCGGCCGCTCACCCGTGCCCGGGGCGATGTTCGGCTCGTACGGCCCGCGGATGGCGCGCGTGATGGGCCCCAACGTGCCCGCCACCTCGTTCGACAGGTGCCGGCTGTCGGTGCGTGGATAGCTGATGACCTTGTGTTTCTCGTACAGCGCCTGCGCCAGCTCGAGGCTGCGTGCCGCCGAGAACCCGTAGAGCCGGTTCAAGTGCCGCTGCAGCTCGGTCAGGTCGTAGAGCAACGGCGGCGGCAGCTTCTTCGACTTCGAAGTGACCGACGCGACGCGCGCTTCACCGGTCTTGGCCCGCGCGACGACGGCGTTGGCTTCTGCTCCGTCTTTATCGAGGCGGCGGGGATGTTCGTGCGTGCCCGGCCGATGCCACGTGCCGCGATAGCTCGCGCTCTCCCGCGGAGAGAACGTGGCCACGACCTCGAAATAATCCTCAGGCACGAAGTCGCGAATCGCGAGTTCACGCTCTACCAGCAGCGCGAGCGTGGGCGTCTGCACGCGCCCGACCGACAACGGCGCATCCATCGCGATGCCGTAGGCCCGCGACAGGTTCATGCCCACCAGCCAGTCCGCCCGGCTGCGCCCCACGGCCGCGTCCGCCAGACCATCGAAGTCGGTGGAGGGCCGCAGCTTCGCGAAACCGTCCCGGATGGCGCCGTCGGTGAGCGAGGAAATCCACAACCGCTTCACCGGCTTCCGGCACCCCGCGGCCTCGTAGATGAAGCGGAAGATGAGCTCACCCTCACGACCGGCATCCGTCGCGCAGATGACGAAGGTCACGTCGCGAGCCGTCAGCGCCTTCGAGACCACCGCGAACTGAGCGCGCGTGCCCTCGAGCACCTGGAGCGGCCACTCCTGCGGCAACATCGGCAGCGTGGCGCGGCTCCACCGTTTCCACTCGGGGCGAATGCCTTCAGGCTGGGCGAGCCCCACCAGGTGACCGATGGCCCAGGTGATGACGTAGCCGTTGCCCGAGATGGTGCCCTCGCCACGCGAGGTCGCGCCCAGCACCCGGGCGAGATCCCGCGCCACGGAGGGCTTCTCTGCGACGACGACGACGGTCATTGAAGAAGGTGTATCTCACCCCGCCGACATCTCAGCGATGGGTGTCGCTGAGATTGTGGTCGGCCTGCGAAAGGTCGAAGGGGGCTACGACGCCGAGTTGCGCGCTTCGTGCGAGGCCACGGTCGAGCTTCGTATTCCCGCCAGGGCGCTCTTCGATGAAGCGGCGTGGTCGCGCGGCTGGAAGCGCTTGTCAGAGCTCACGACCTCGAGTTCAGGCTGACTGCCAGCGGTGTCTCGTCACGGGCAGGGCAGCGCCTGATCAGCGGTCACGTACACGTCGAGCGGGTTTGACAGCCCACCATCGAAGCTCACCCCGAAGCGGGGGCCGGTGCCGCACCACGTCGAGAGCTCGAAGTGGTGCAGCGTCGGGTCGGTGAGTCGCGTCACCTGGACCCTGTCGACCTGAAGCGCCTGGCCTTCCAGCAGCACGCGCGCCGGAGCGACCCGAATGGCCCACGCGCCGCCCTGAGCTGCGTTCTGGAGACGAACGCTCGCGTGCCCCGCTGCGTCGACCACGAGCGCAGTCGCGTCATCGATGCCCAGCCCCAGCACTTCGGGGGGCGTGCGCGTCACCAGCCCGTCGGCGTGCTGCCGCGCGGCGAACACGACGAGCCGACCCAGCCGATCTCTTGAGCGAAAGTGCGAGTCGGTCACCACGCCCCTGAGTGGCGCGAAGCGAAACAGGTCGTGCGAGAAGCTGAGCAACGGGCTCCTCGGGTTCGAAAGCGCGAGGGGTGAGGTGACCGACGTGGGCCCGGCCGCGATGGCGTCGAAGGCGAACTCGCCGAGAATGGCGAGCCCGGCGCTGGTGCCTCCGACGATGCCTCCGCGCGCGTAGACCTGTTGGACAGCCGCCAGCAACGGACTGCCGGCCCAGGCCGCGTAGTGGGCCTGGTCTCCGCCGGCGAAGAAGACGAACTCGGCGCGCAAAATCACCTCGGCGGCAAAAGCCAGGTCGGCCGGGGTCGACGGGGGCGTCAACTTCAACGTCTGCACCGAGCGGAACGGCGCGAGGCCCAACAGGTAGTTCGTGTAGCCATCGCCTCCCGTCGCGCGGAGCACCACGACGTCACCGCGACGCACACCGGCGTCGGCGGCGAGCGTGGCTTGCGCCCAGACGAAGGCGTCATCGACGTCCGTGCCCCCGCCCATCAGCACCAACCCCGGGCCGGTGGGGGGCGCGGCGTCGTCGACCGGGTCACCCAGGCGGGGGTACACGGTCAACGTCAACGACCCGGCGTCCGGCACGACGATGGGGCCCGCGTCGGGGCTCACCCCGCCGTCGACGTCTGGGGTGTCGTCACCCGCGTCGCGAGCGGTCTGCCCGCCACAACCAACCAGAGCGACAAGGAGCGCGACCGTCTTCCAACGCATGCGCGCGGGTTTGGCACCTTGAAGAGCGATTGTCTTGCCGCCGAAGGCCCGCGGGCTCGGCATGCGCTACAACGCGTCTCCATGACGTGGCGCATGGGTGGGTGGGTGGCGCTGCTCGCGTTCTCGAGCGGCTGTGTTGCAGCAGACCTGACGAATCGGCCTGTCTTCGCCGACCTCACCTACGCCGATGACGACCGGCCGCCGCCGACCCCGAAGGTCGAGTTTCAGCTCTACGCCGAGCTGCAGCTCACCGTCGCAGGCCCCTGGAATGATCCACGCGCCGCGGCGCAGTGTTTGACTTCTCTGGCCGGCGACGACCTCCAGCGCATCGGGGCTTCGACGAGCCGCGCGCGCGACGCCAGCACCTGGGCCGCGGTGCTCTGGGCCGAGCTCGCGTCACTGCGTGCCAGCCCCGCGTGCGCCGCGAGCTTCAACGCTGACGCCGCGCAGCTCGCGTGGGCCCTCGGTAAAGCTTCGGCCAGCGCCTTCGACTTCGCCGAGCTCTCCTGGTTGTCGAACACCCGCAAGCCCTCCACGTATGAAGCCGCCGCCAGCGCGCTCAAACGCCTCGCGCGCGTGCTCGACGCCACGCCGTCCAACCAGGCGATGCAGAACGACCTGCCCGTGCTCGCGATGAGCGGAGGCGCGGCCAACGGCGCCTTCATCGCCGGCCTGCTCTACGAGCTGCTCTCGGCGCGCGAAGAAGCGCTCGCAAAGCTCCCCATCGACCAACGTGCAGAGGCGGATCGTGTCAGCCGCTTCTCAGCCGTGGTCGGTACCAGCGTCGGCGCGCTGCTCGCCCAGTTGCTCGAGTTCGCGATGCTCGACGACAGCGCGCTGACACCCGAGCAGCAGGCCTTCGTCACCGCGTGCAACACTTTCACGCCGCGCACCGAGGTGAAGCACCCCGACCTCTCGAGCGGTCAGACGGGCTGCTTCTCGGGCTGGCCCCAGGAGCCCTTTCCCTCAGTACCCGCGCTTCCAGGTCGGCCCCTTCAGAGCTGCGCGCTCAAGCTGCTCGAGCGCTACTTTTCAGACGTCGACGAAGCCGACCTCATGTGTGCCGAGCAGGGCTCGGTGGCGCGCGCGGTCGGCGTGTTCGGGCACCCGCGCGTCAACCTCATTCGTTTCGACCCGATGCAGCGCGCGCCGCTCGACCCGCTCCTCGAGCTCTTCCACCAGCAGATGCACGACAACCGGCTGACGCGCGTGGTGGTCTCGGTCGAGACGCAGCAGAGCCTGCTCGTGGGCCTCGATGAGCGGGCGTGCAGTGAGGCCGATTCGCCGAAGTGTCTGGGTGCGGGGCTCATGGCCTCACTCGTCTTGCCCGTCTTCGCGCGCCCGGTCTCGCACGTGTGGTCAGGCTTCGAACCTGCGGGCGAATGTGGCGTCTGGGTCGACGGCGGCCTGCGCTCCCAGTTGCCCGCGATTCGGGCGCTCTCGTATTCGCGACCCACGCCGCTGACGGGAGGCACGGCCCTGCGCGTGCTCGCGCTCGACACCGGCCGGCTCACGCCCGTCGCCACGCCGCTTCCCCGTCTCATCACGCAGATGCTGTTCACCACCCTCGAACAATACGCGTCTGTGCAAGACGTCACCGAGCTCGCCTTCGCGCAGCGCCTCGCAGAGCTGCGGGACGGCGAGCTGAGCGCTTTGCTCGCGCAGATTGGTCCCGCCACGCTGCTCAAACGCCTCGGGCGCCCGAGCGCTGATGATCAACGCGTGCGGGGGCTCTACGTGCCGGGCGACGTGCCCGAGTGGGTGGTGGCGGGCGCCGGCTACTCGTTCGACCGCTACGTGATGCGGGGCCTCTTCATCTGGGGTCGTCAGGTCGCGCGCCGCCAACTCGGAGCGAGCGGAGACCTCGCCGTCAAGCTCGGCTGGCCTGCCCCGCTGCCCGCCGACGTCGCCGCCATCATCGCGCAGCGCGAGACCGACGCCGCGTTCCAGAAGTGGCTCGCCGAGTACTCGAAGCCGGTCTGCCCCGCCTTCTCGACCTGGCGGAACGCCGAAGGCCGCAAGCGCATCAACACCTCGATGCCGTTGTGCGTCGAGGCCTCGAAGGGCCCGTCGTACTTCACCTGCCCGGGAGGCGCCCCGTGAACGCGCTGGTGCTCTCGCTGGTGCTGTGCGCCGCGGCCGACACGCCGATGCTGCACGAGCCCACGCTCAACGTCACAGCGCAGCTCGAGCTCGAGCTCGCAGGCGGTGCGCGAGCCGCCTCGTCTCCTGAAGCGCCCTTCTTTTTCGGGCTCAACGCGCTCATCGGCGCGCGCTTCGACCCGGTGCGCTTTGGGCTGCAGGCGCGCGGGTTGTTCACCAACCGACTGGGGCTCGACGTCGGCGGGTTCTTCACAGTCGACGTGGTGCGGCTGAAAATCGACTCGCGCCTCGCCGTCGCGCTCTTCACCGGTGTCGACATCATGGCCCGCTGGGTGCCACTGCGCGCCTCGCCGTGGAGCACCGTGGTGCTCGGTCACGCGGGCCTGCGCGCCCTGGGTCTCTCGCTCACGGTGGCCGGCGGCGCCGAACTTCCGACGGGCCAGGGCGACGGCGAAGTGCGCCTCGGTGTCGACTTCGTGGAGTTCATCACCTTCCTCCACCTTCAGAGCGAGACCACCCGGAGCGTGTTCTAGACGTCGGTGAAGGGCCCGTTCCTTGCGCAGCGCAGGAGGTGGACGGTCGCACCAAGCAGCACGTCAGGTGAGTAACCGATGCACGGACCGGTGCTTGATCGCTGCCTGAATTCGAGCGTCTGGTCGCAAGATGGCAACGCGAGAGACCTGGAAGTGGCGAGTGGAAGCGTGGAAGGCGAGCGGGCTGCCGGAGTTCAAGAGGCCAAGAAGAGCAATAAACGTCCGTGACTGATCAGCCTTGGTTTGTCCTGGTTGGCGGTATCAACGGCTCAGGGAAGTCCACATTTGCCCAGAGCGCTGCGACACTTGTTGCCCTCACGGATGCCTCCGACTTCGAAATCATCAATCCCGATCTCGTCACACGGGAACTGAGCCGAAATTCTGCGATCCCACTGGACGGTGGCCGCGGTCCCGTCAGCGTTTGCCTGCGTTCTTCTGGCAGGCGACTCGATCCCTCGTCTTCTTCAATGGGAAGGGCTCGAAGGTGCGTCTGGTCGCGGACCGAATGGGAGAGTCGGTCACCTTTCACAAGAACCCTCCCGCCGCAGCAGAAGAGGTGCTCCGAACGCTTCGTCCGGGCTGGTTAGCCCGTTGAAGGATCAGGGTCGAGCGCTTCGACGCGCGGTGGCGGGCCGCAGCTTCGACACCACCGCGAACTGAGCGCGCCCTCGATCACCTCCGCGCGCGAAGCGAGGTGACCACCTCGTGCGGAAACCCGGTTCAGCAACGGATACAAGCGCAGTCCTATGAACGCGCACTCTCCGAAGCTCCTCATCCCGCTGAGCTGTGCGCTTGTGTTGATCGCGTGTGGCGCACCCAAGCCGCCCGGAGGTGGCGGCGACTCCGGCAGCGGTGGTGGCAGTGTCGCCACGGGCGGTGGTGGTGGCAGTGTCGCCGCAGGCGGTGGTGGTGGCGGTGGCGCCGCGGGCGGTGGTGGTGGTGGTGGCAGTGTCGCCGCGGGCGGTGGTGGTGGTTCCGGCGATCCGCTCCCCCGACTGCGTGCCGTGGATCCGCTCGACCCCGCCTTCACCCTCGCTGGTGGTGTGGCGCTGGAGCTCCGTGTCCTGGGCGACGACTTCGTTGCTTCGTCGGTGGTGCGGTGGAACGGCACGAGCCGGGGGACCACCTTCATCAGCCCCACTGAGCTGCGCGCCCAGCTCACCGTCGTCGACCTCGCGACTGCGGGCTCGAACATCGTCACGGTGTTCACGCCGGCTCCCGGTGGTGGGGAGTCGGGCCAGGCCACGTTCGTGGTTCAGAACCCCAGCCCCACGCTCGTCTCTGAGCCATTGACACCCGCCTTCGCTGAAGCGGGCGGTCCCGCGTTCACGCTCATCGTTCGCGGCACCGGGTTCGTGAACGGCTCGATCGTCCGCTGGGACGGCCAGAACCGGACGACCCGGTTCCAAGACGTGGGCCAGCTTGACGTCGACGTCTCCGCGAGCGACCTCGTGGAGGGCGGGGTCAACATCACCGTCTTTACCCCGGCGCCGGGCGGCGGCGAAACCCCGCCCGCGCGCTTCCTCGTCCGCCCGAGGGCCGGCGCATTTCTGCGCGCGAGCCTCTCGACCGACGGAGGGCAAGGCAACGATACCAGCTGGGTCCCCGCGGTCTCGGCGACCGGCCGCTGGGTCGCGTTCGCCTCCGATGCGACCAATCTCGTCATGGCCGACACCTGGGGCGTCGGGGACGTCTTTCTGCGCGACACCTGCCTCGGGGCGTCCGCATGTGCTCCGGGCACGACTCGCCTCTCGGTCTCGCCGAGCGGTTTCGACGGCTTTTCGCACAGCGCGTTTCCGGCGCTCACGCCCGACGCCCGCTTCGTGACCTTCTCCTCGTCAGCCTCGAACCTGGTGCCCAACGACGACAACAACGCCGTCGACGTCTTCGTGCGCGCCACCTGTATCGGCGGCGTGACCGGGTGCATGCCGCAAACGGTACGGGTCTCGGTCGACACGAACGGAATGCAAGGCAACGACGACAGCGACCTCTCGAGCATCAGCGCCGACGGGCGCTACCTCGCCTTCCGCTCGATGGCGACCAACCTCGTGGCCGGGGACACCAACGGTGTGCGCGACGTTTTCGTGCACGACACCTGCATCGGCGCCACTGGAGTGTGCGTGCAGCAGACGGTGCGCGCCTCGGTGTCGACGGCGGGCGGGGCGGGCAACAACAGCAGCGGAGGGGAGCGCCCGGTCATCAGCGCCAACGGCCGCTACGTGGCCTTCTCGTCTGTCGCGTCGACCCTGCTCGCGACCGCAGACACCAACGCGCGCTCCGACGTCTTTCTGCGTGACACCTGCTTGGGCGCGAGCGGCTTCTGCGCGCCGTCGACGATCCGCGTGTCCGTCTCGAGCGCCGGTCAGGAAGCCAACGGCGCCAGCCTCGGGCCCGGCATCAGCGCGGACGGGCGCTTCATCGTGTTCGAATCGACGGCGAACAACCTCGTCACCGGCGACCTCAACGGGGTCGGCGACATCTTCATCCACGATGCCTGCATGGGAGCGCCGGGTTGCACGCCCAGCACCACCCGCGTCTCGCTCACCACGGCCGGCGCCGAGGCGAACGGCGCGAACCAGGACACCATCATCACCCCTGACGGCCGCTTTGTGGGCTGGACCACGACGGGGGCGAACCTGATGCCCGCGCAGATGGGCGGCGTCGTGCGCGACACCTGCCGCGGTGCCACCAACTGCACGCCCTCAACCGTACACGTCACCAGGGCCGCGGCCTTCCCGGGAGCGATCGACCCGATGACGTTCTGGAGCCCGCTCGCGCTGAGCCACGACGGCCGCGTCGCCGCCTGGGTCGCTGATCAACCGGGCATCGTGCCGAACGACACCAACGCCCGCCGCGACGTGTTCCTCTCGAAGACGGGGCTATGACCCTTCGTGCGGGCTACAACGCGTCTTCATGACGTGGCGCATGGGTGGGTGGGTGGCGCTGCTCGCGTTCTCGAGCGGCTGTGCTTCAGCAGACCTGACGAATCGGCCTGTCTTCGCCGACCTCACCTACGCCGATGACGACCGGCCGTCGCCGACCCCGAAGGGTCGAGTTTCAGCTCTACGCCGAGCTGCAGCTCACCGTCGCAGGCCCCTGGAATGATCCACGCGCCGCGGCGCAGTGTTTGACTTCTGTGCCACTTCTGCTTCGTGCGGCAGTGACCCCTCGACTGGGCTCGGGGAGACCTGAGGAGAGCAGTCGACGGAGCACTTCCGCGTCGCGCATAAGCGGCATCTCGACTTCGCTCGCAGGGTTGATCGAAATAACGAACGGACCCCGCTCATCCCGAGCGGAGTCGAGGGATTGCCTTTCCTTCGCAGTGCAAGTGCCCCCTCGACTGGGCTCGGGTAGACCGGTGATGGAACCCGATTCCTATTTCCACTCTTCGGCCCCCCGCGCATGACCCCGCTTGATGTGGACCTCGTGGTGCTCAGCCACCTGCACTTCGACCACGCCGGGGGGCTGGGCGAGGTATCGCACGCCGAGGTGCACGTGCAGCGCGCGGAGCGGCAGGCCGCTTCGGAGGGAAGCGACTCCGCCTGTTTCGAGGACGAGGTGGGCGGGCCGTATCGCTGGGTGGAGCGGGAGGGGGGCTACTCCCCCATGGAGGGCGTGACCGTCATCCCTTCGCCCGGGCACACCGCGGGCCACGTCTCGCTGCTGCTGGAGCGCGAGGTCGGTGCGCCGGTGTTGCTGTGCGGCGACGCGGCAGACCTCGAGGAGAACTTGCTCGACGAGGTGGCGCCGGGTCTTTGCTGGCGAGACGACCCCTCACTGGCGCTGGAGAGCCTGCGCGGCCTCAAGCGCGTGGCGCGCGATACCGGGGCCGAGCTGTGGCCGAACCACGACCTCGCCTTCTACCGCAGGCTGGTCAGCGGCTGAGAGCACAGTCAGGGCTTCCAAAGGGTCAAAGGTGACGAGGGTCAACCTTCGCGCTTTGTGCCCGGGCCTCGGTGCTGTACCTGCATTCATCCCGCAGTACGGAAAGGCACGAGGAACACCATGGCTGCAACGCAGACTCTGACTGAAGAGAACCTCGACACGACGGTGCAGAAGGGCGGCACGCTCCTCATCCACTTCTGGGCGAAGGATTGTGAGTTTTGCGCAGAGTTCGCGCCCATCTTCGAGGCCGTCGCGAAGAAGCAGAAGAACGTCATGTTCGGGAAGGTCGACATCGATGCGCAGGAAGGCCTCGCGGACGACTTCGACATCGAGGGCACACCGACCGTGATCATCATTCGCGACGGTGTGGTGGTCGCGCGTGAAGAAGGTGCGATGTCGGCGAAGGAGCTCGAGGAGGTCGTCGCGGGTGTCGGTGCGCTCGACATGGACGTCGTTCGCAGCGAGTTGGCGGTGGAGGCGGCGAAAGCGGCCGCAAAGTCGGCGGGCAAGAAGAAGCCGGTCGCCAAGAAGCCGGTCGCCAAGAAGCCGGTCGCCAAGAAGCCGGTCGCCAAGAAGAAGTAGAGGGCCGGAATCCGCGATGTTCAGAGCGGAGGTGCACAGACCTCCGCTCTGAACATCGCGAGCACGTTTGCCTGCTCACTGGCCAGACCTGCCCTGAGAACGAGGGTGTTTTTCGGGTCTGGAGCGGGGACGCTTCGGGGCGCAGGACGCGCACTTGTTACGGAATCAACAATCGATGCGTTGATGCATGACCGTACGTGCGAAGCACCGTGAAGCACGACGTCGATTGCGAGTTGTGTAGCAGCCCGCACGCGCGACAGGGTCACATGAACATCCTTGGAAGAGGTCGAGGGGCCCGCTCGTGACGAGCAACGCCGCAATGACCTCCGACACCACGCACTTCAAGGCCAGCCATCAACAGGTGCCGACGCTCAGTTGCAGGAGCAGACCACGACGGTCACACCGCTGTTGTCGTTCGGATCACACTGCGCGACCCCCGTGCCGCCGTCCTGACACGTGCACGCCTCGCCGCCGAAGGACCGCCCACCGTCCTGCGACTCACAGGCAATGCGGATGCTCTTGTTGTGAACCAGCACGCCGGCCGCGACGAAGTTGTGCAGCGAATGCATCACAGTGAGGTCGATCACCTCCGACACGCCAGCCGAGACTTCCCGCGCCGAGACCGTGACGACCCTCGGCACGGCGCCGTCTTCAGGCACGAAGAGCAGTGAAGAGCGCAGGCCCAGCACCCAGTCGCCCGCCGAAGCCCACGTCTTGTCGACCGGGTCGTAGAGAGGGTGGTCGGTCGTGCAGGTCAGTGAGAAGTCATCTCCGCCCAGCCGCATCACCTCCCGCGTCGCACGGGCGATGGCGGTGATGGGCGAGGCCACACGCTCGCCCGTTGCGGGATCCACGCACCAGACGGTGTCCTGCTCGATCAGCTCTTCAATCGGCCGTTTGCCGCGCGGGGTCCACACGAGCGTTCCGCGCGCGACACAGCTCGACGGCCCACAGGAGACGAGCGACAACGCTCCCAACAACCCCACCAGTTGCCTTTTCATGCCTCGAAGGTCGCACAGCGCCAGCGCGCTCGCCCCTGAGATTTGACTTCTCAAACCCGCGTCTCTAAAACTGCGAACTCGTGAACGCGCTTCATCACCCTCATCTGCATCATCGCTCTGACGGGCGTGCATGCAGGTGTGCGTGACGTAGCTCTCACACACCCGTATCGCCACGAAGCCCGTCCCCCTTACCGGACGGGCTTCTTCGTTTCACGCCCGTCCGCTCCCCGCCGTTTCCGTCACCAGGAGCGTTTACATGTTGCGTGTTGCGTTGCCCAACAAGGGCCGTTTGTCAGAAGACGTGAAGCAGTTGTTCGACGACGCAGGCCTGCCGATTCGCGGCCGGAGCGAGCGTTCGCTGCGCGCCCGCATCGGTGACTACGAGGCGCTCTTCGTTCGCGCCCAGGACATTCCCGAGTTCGTGGCCGATGCGCCGCCGACGTGGGCATCACGGGGTGGGATCTCGTCGCCGAGACCAACCGCTCTCTGACGCAGTTGCTGGATCTCGAGTTCGGCCGCTGCCGGCTGGTGGTCGCCGCGACAGAGGAGTCGGGCCTCACGCAGCTCAGCCAGCTCGCTCCGGGGACCCGCGTGGCCACCTGCTTCCCCGGCATCACCCGGCGCTTCTTCGAGCAGCGGGGCTTCGCGATTCAAGTGGTACCGGTCTCGGGCGCCGCAGAGATCGCCCCGCACCTCGGCATCGCTGACGTGGTGGTCGATCTGACCAGCACCGGCTCGACGCTCCAGGTGAACGGTCTTCGGGAGGTCGAGACGGTGCTCGAGTCTTCAGCCCGCCTGGTCGCGCGCGAAGACGCGGTCAACCGCACCGAAACCAAAGACCTCACCCTCGCCCTCTCGTCGGTGCTGCGGGCGCGCGGTCAGCGCTACCTGATGGCGAACGTGCCGCGGGAAGGGTTGGCCGCCGTGCGCGAGTGCCTGCCCGGGCTCAATGGCCCCACGCTCTCGGAGTTGATGGGCGGCGGCCGCTTCGTCGCCATGCACGCGGTGGTGCCGGCCGACGCGGTGTTCCGCACGGTGGCAAGGCTTCAGGGCCTGGGCTGCGAGGGCATCCTGGTGACGCGCATCGAGAGGCTCGTGCCATGAGCCTCGTTCGATTCACGGGCACGCTCTCGGCGCTGCCACCCGAAACGAAGCGTGCGTTGCTCGAGCGCAGCTTCAGCATCGATGAAGGCCTCTCGGTGAAGGTGCGGGCGCTGGTGGCCGAGGTGCGCGCAGAGGGAGACGCGGCGCTCTTCGGCGTCCGTCCCGCGCGTCGATCGCATCGTGGGGCCGGGGAACGCCTGGGTCGCCGAAGCCAAGCGCCAGGTGGCGGGCGACGTGGGCATCGACGCGCCCGCGGGGCCCTCCGAGATTCTGGTGGTGGCAGATGACGGCGCTGACGCGACCCTCATCGCGCGTGAGCTGCTCGCGCAGGCAGAGCACGACGCCGACGCGTGTGTCGTTGCGCTCGTGCAGGGCGACAAACTGGCCAACGAGGTGCTGGCCGTGCTGGACCGCGAGGTCAAGGCGTTGCCGCGGCGCGAGACCATCTCGCAGGCGCTCGGCGCTCGGGGCGCGGTGCTGTCGATGAACGACCCTGACGAGGCGTGGTCTTTCGTCGAGGACTTCGCGGCCGAGCACCTGCTGCTGGCGCTCCGGGAGCCGCGGCGCGCGCTGCCGAAGGTCCGTAACGCAGGCACCGTCTTCCTGGGCAGCTCGTCGTCGGTGGCCTTCGGTGACTACCTCACCGGCGCCAACCACGTGCTCCCGACCGCGGGCGCGGCGCGGCGCTTCAGCGGGCTCTCGGTGCTCGACTTCGTGCGATGGCAGACCTGGCAGCAGGTGACGCCTGAGGCGGCCGCGCGGCTCTCGGAAGACGTCGAGGCGCTCGCGCTCAGTGAGGGGCTCTCAGCCCACGCAGCGGCTGCAGCGCAGTGGAGGCGGGGTGCAACAGACGAGAAGAGCGGCCCTGTCACGCCTTCACCCTTCCCGCTCAGGCCGACGCTCACGGCCGTCGCCCGCTATGTGCCCACGAGGCCCCCCTGCGCCATCGACCTCACCGACAACACCAACCTGTTCGGAGCTCCGCCGTCAGCGGCGCGGGTGCTGCGTGAAGCGACGGTGACGCGCTACCCCACCCCCTACGCCGACGAGCTGCGCGCGACCCTGGCGAAAGAAGCCGGTGTTCCCCTCGAGGCCATCGTCACCGGGTGCGGCTCAGACGACCTGCTCGACGCGGCGATGCGCGCCTTTGCAGAGCCCGGTGACGTGCTCGCCTATTGCCCGCCCACGTTCGGCATCGTGCCCACCTTCGCGCGCACCAACGGCGTCGTCCCCGTCGCCACCGCGCTGAACGTGGAAGCGCTGCTCGCAACCAGGCCCCGGCTCATCTACCTTTGTGCTCCGAACAATCCGACCGGAGCGCTGCTCCCTGAGGGGTTTGTCGAGGCGCTGCTCGAACAGACCCGGGCCCTGGTGGTGCTCGACGAGGCGTACATCGACTACGCGCGCGCACCGAGCCGGGCAGGCCTGGCCGCGAGCGCTGAGCGGCTGCTCGTCATCAGAACGATGTCCAAGGCGTTCGGGCTCGCGGGCCTGCGCGTGGGGTGGGCCGTCAGTCAGCCCCGGTTGGCTGCCGAGCTCGAGAAGGCCCGCGGGCCGTACAAGGTGGGCACGGTCGCCGAGCGGGTCGCCATCGAGGCGCTGACCACGGATCGCGCGTGGGTCAGGCAGTGCGTCGCTCAGACGCTCGAGGTGCGAGCGCGCTTCACTCAGGCGCTTCGCGCGCAGGGCCTGGTCGCGCTCCCCAGCGAAGCCAACTTCGTGTTGGTGCCCGTGAAGCAAGACGCCTCTGGGTTGGCGGATGAGCTGCGCACCCGCGGCGTTTCGGTCAGGGCCTTCTCGAAGCTCGAGGGCATCGGTGAGGCGCTGCGCATCACGCTGGGTCCGTGGGCTTCGATGGCGGCGTGCCTCGAGGCGCTGTCATGAGGGCCACGCTCTTCGATACGGGCGCAGGCAACCTGCACTCGCTTCGCCGCGCGCTGGCCGTGGCGGGCGTCGACTGCGAGGTCGAGGCCGATGCACGAAAGCTGCCCGGGAGTTCGCTGGTGGTGCTGCCCGGCGTCGGCGCGTTCGGCACGGCGGCGGCACGGCTGGCCCCGGGCAGAGAGGCCTTGCGGCGCGCGCTGCTCGAAGGTCAGCCCTGCCTGGGCATCTGCCTGGGCATGCAGTTGTTGTTCGAGCGCAGCGAAGAAGGTGACGGCGAGGGGTTGGGCCTCATCGAAGGTGAGGTCACGCGGCGGGTGCCGCACATGGGGTGGACGAAGGTGGACGGCGTGGGCGACATGTACTTCGCGCACAGCTTTGCCTGCCGGCCACGCGACCCCGAGGTGGTGAAAGCCTGGGCGCGTCACGAAGGGGCCGAGGTGGCGGCGATCGTCACGAGGGCGCGCACCATCGGCGTGCAGTTTCACCCTGAAAAAAGCTCAGCGGGCGGCTTGCGGCTGTTGCGACAACTCATCGAGCAGGTGACCTCATGAAGGTCTTTCCGGCGCTCGACCTGCGGGAGGGCGCGTGCGTGCAGTTGGTGGGTGGCCGCTATGAAGACGAGCGCATTCGACTGCCTGAACCGCTCGCCATCGCCGAGCAGTGGGCGGCCTCAGGGCTCACGGCGCAGCACGTGGTCGACCTCGACGCGGCGATGGGGCGCGGCTCGAACTTCGAGCTCATCGAGGGCCTCTCGAAGCTCCCGGGGCTCGAGCTGCAAGTCGGAGGCGGCGTGCGTGACGAAGCGGCCATCGAGCGGCTGCTCGGGCTGGGCATCGCGCGCGTGGTGGTGGGCACCCGCGCGGTCGAAGACGCAACGTGGCTCGAGCAGGTCGCGACCCGGTTCCCTCAACGGCTCGTGGTGGCCGCCGACGTGCGCGGCACCCAGGTGGTCACGCGCGGGTGGACGCACAGCTCTGCGTTGACCATCGAGGCGCTCCTCGGGCGTCTTTCCCCCCTTCCACTGGCCGGCGTGTTGGTGACGGCGGTGCACGTCGAGGAGCAGCTTCGAGGCATCGACGCAGCGTTGATGAAGTCGGTCTGCGGCAGCACCACGACGAAGGTCATCGCGAGCGGTGGCATCACCACGATGGAAGACCTGCGCACGTTGAGCGGCCTCGGCGCCTTTGCCGCGGTCGTCGGCATGGCGCTCTACACCGGGCGGCTCGAAGCCCGCGCCCTCTCACAGGAGTTCCCCCCATGACGGCTTCACTCGAGCGCAAGACCAAAGAGACGACGATTGTGGTGTCGCTGGGCGAGGCGGTGGCCATCGACACGGGCCTGCCGTTCTTCGACCACATGCTCGCCACCTTCGCGAAGTACGCAGGCCTGCCACTGGTGCTCGAGGCCCGGGGCGATCTACGGCATCACCTGATGGAAGACGTCGCGCTCACCGTCGGCGCCTTCGTTCGAAGCCTCACGCCCGCCACCGCTGCGCGTTACGGCGAGCGCACCATTCCCATGGATGACGCGCTGGTGCAGGTCGTCATCGACGTCGGCGGCCGCGCGTACTTCGAGGGCAAGCTGGGCAGCAAGCTCTACACGCACTGGCTGCGCAGCTTCGCGACGGCCTCGGAGAGCACCGTGCACCTGCGCGTGCTGCGAGGCAGCGATCGCCACCACATCATCGAGGCCTCGTTCAAGGCGCTGGGCCTCGCGTTGCGGCAGGCGCTGCGCGACGACGGCGTGGTGTTCAGCACCAAGGGCTCGATTGAATGGAAGGCGACGCCATGACTTCACGACGCGTGGTGGTGTGTCTCGACGTGAAGGCGGGCCGGGTGGTGAAGGGCGTGCAGTTCGAGGGGCTGCGCGACGTGGGAGATCCGGTCGAGCTCGCCGCGCGCGCCGAGGCATCGGGCGCCGACGAGCTCGTCTTCCTCGACGTGTCGGCGTCGATCGAAGAGCGGGCGCCGTTGCTCGAGTTGGCCCAGCGCACGGCTGAGGTGTTGTTCATTCCCCTGACTCTGGGCGGCGGCATCGCGTCGGTCGACGGCGTGACGGCGGCGCTGCGTGCGGGGGCAGACAAGGTCGCGCTCAACTCGGCCATCGTGAAGCGGCCGGCGTTGATCGACGAAGCGGCGCGGGTGGTGGGCGCCCAGTGCGTGGTCGCCAGCATCGACGCGAAGCGGGAAGGAACGGGCTGGCGCGTCTTCACGCACGGGGGCCGCACGCCGACCGGGCTCGACGCCGTCGCCTGGGCAAAGGAGTGCGCCGCGCGAGGGGCAGGAGAGCTGTTGATCACCTCCATCGATCGCGATGGGGCGCGCACGGGCTACGACCTCGAGCTGACGCGGGCGATCTCCGACGCGGTCACGGTGCCGGTCATCGCGTCAGGGGGCGCGGGCACGGCGCAGCACGTGGTCGAGGCGTTCACCCGCGGAGGGGCTGAGGCGGCGCTCGTTGCGGGCATGCTCCACGACGGCACCACGACCGTCGGCGCACTCAAGGCGGCGCTTCGTGAGGCAGGCCTCGAGGTGCGGTCATGAACCTGCTCGAAGCCGTCGAGACGGTGGCGCGACTTGCGGGCGCACGCGCGCTCAGCCAGTTCCGCTCGCAGCTGGCCGTCGAGACCAAACGTGACGGCAGCCCGGTGACCGAGGCAGACCGCGCCGCCGAACGACTCGCGCGCGAGTGGATAGAGCTTCACTTTCCGCAAGACGGCATCGTGGGCGAGGAGCTCGGCGTCACAGCGGTGAGGTGTTGATGGTGGCGCACGCTGACGCCGAGGCGGTGACGCGCACCCTCGAGACGGGTGAGATGCACTACCGCAGCCGCACGCGAGGGCTGTGGCACAAGGGCGCGACCAGCGGGAACGTGCAGCGCGTCGTTTCACTCTCGACTGATTGTGATGGTGACGCGGTGCTGGCGCGCGTGCTGCCCGCGGGGCCTGCGTGTCACACGGGCGATGAGACCTGTTTTGCCGCGGCGCCCAAAGCAGAAGCGCTCTCTGCGCTGGCGGCGACCATCGCGCAGCGCGCCGCGAGCCCGCAGGCCAGCAGCTACACCACCAAGCTGCTGGGAGACCGCAACCACCGGCTCAAGAAGCTCGGGGAAGAGTCGGCAGAGCTGGTGATGGCCTGCGTCGATGGTGATGCCCCGCGCGCGGCTGAAGAAGCGGCCGACCTCATCTACCACCTGCTCGTCGCGCTCGAACCGCTGGGGGTGGGCCTCGACGACGTGCGCGCGGTGCTCGCGGCGCGCGCTCGCTGAACCAGGTTCACGATTTGGTGGCGAAGAGCATCGCGAGCTTTTCTTCGCTGATGCCCTGACAGCTCGCGCAAAAGTACGTCGAGCGCAGCGCCGTGCCCTGACGCTTCATGCGAACCTCACGCGGGGGGGGGGAGTGAGACAGCGTTGTCGCCTGCGGCTCAACCTGCGAGCATCCGCGCTTCGCTCGTCTCGGGGGTTCCCGTGTTCCCGTCTCACCGGTCGTTGCTCTTCCTCGCGCTGGCGTGCACGGCCTGTGGTGGCGTTCCCGAAATGATTGATGCCGGCTCGATGATGCTCGGCGACTCCGGCCCCCACTCCGGCTCCGCCGACGCAGGAACGCCCGTCGTCGACGCGGGAGTCGATGCGGGAATTCCCACCCCGGACGCAGGCACGCCTGCTGATTCGGGTGTGCAGGTCGACGCCATCAAGACGTTGGCGGTGGGCTCCGCGTGCTACCGCTACCAGTGGCTCAATCGCGGTCAGATGCCGCGTGGCTACATCAAGGGGGTCGCGCTCTCGTTCGCGCGGGGACTCTGCGCGCCGACACGCTCGGACATCGCGGTCGTCTCGATGGCGAAGACCACCAACACCCAGCGTGACGCGCTGGCCTGGTACAGCACCGAGTTCGCAGCGCTGAACATGAGCAACGCCGTCGCCGGCCTCGACACCTTTCGCCACACGTACACGCTGCTGATCGGCCTGGGCATGCGCGAGAGCTCGGGCGAGCACTGCACCGGGCGCGACACGTCGGCCACCAACACCACCGCTGACAGCGCCGAGGCCGGCGCGTGGCAGACCAGCTACGACTCGCGCGGCTCGAGCCCCCAGCTGCCGATTCTCTTCGCGCAGTACCGCGCCTCGACGCGCGGCTGCTTCCTGAGCGCGTACGCCGAGGGCGTCACCTGCAGCCCGGCCAATTGGCAGAACTGGGGCTCAGGCGATGGGGCCGTCTTTCAGCAGCTCGAGAAAGAGTGTCCCGGGTTCGCGGCCGAGTACGCGGCCGTGATGCTGCGCGTGCGGGGCGGCTCGCTGGGTCACTACGGCCCGTTGCGGACGAAGGCCGCCGAGATTCGCCCGGAGTGCGACACGATGTTGCAGGGCGTGCAAGCCCTCGTCGTGGCCCACCCCGAGGTGTGCAGCGCCCTCTGACGTTCAGTCCGGCCCGAGCGCGCCTGGCCACGCCGGCCGCGAAGCCGCCGAGGTGAACGCCGACCACGATTGCCCGCGCCCACTTTGGAAGCCGGCGCCACACCAGCACGAAGGGCAGCAGGAAGCCGGTCTCCATCACCACGATAAGACCGACGCCCGCGAGCTCGAGCGGAGAGCGCATCGGTCGCGGCAGGTGCCGACCACGCAAACAGCGGCGCAAGCACCGGACCAGGTCGTACGACGGCGGTACCTGCAATCGGAAGCATCACCTCGATTTCCGAGGCGCTGGCCATCGCCGAGGGTGAGGACTTCCGGTGCTCCTCGTCGACGCGAACCTCCTCATCACTGCGCAGCATGCTGGCACAGCAGGCAACCTGGTTCCCGACGCCCATCTTGCCGCGCTGGCCATCGAGCACGGGCTGCGGCTGTGCACGCTTGACCGCGGTTTCCCCCGCTTCAAGGGGCTCAACCAGACCAACCCACTCGCAGAGCGGCACTGACCTCCCTGGCGGCGACTGATCAGAGCGACTTGCAGATTCCTGAAGCCGACCTCATGCCCCTGCGCGATTTCGGCGGCCACGACCAACGCCGCGTACGGAGACCATCACCGGCTACTCGACCGACGTGCCGTATCTCGCACTGCCCCCCAATGCCCGCGAGACGATCGAGGCACTGCTCACGATCGGGTGGTCGCTCAGCGTGAGGCTGCACTTTCAGAACTTCTCTGCGCTGGGCGCAAGCGCGAGCTGTCGTCCCTGGTGATGCCCGGCATCCTCGCAGGTCAGCTGCGAGACAAGCTGGCTGTGGAAGAGAAGAAGCTCTTCTTGATGGCCTGGCACCTGGAGCGGCTGGGCAAGAAGCCTTCGCTGAACCAGGCTCACGATTTCACGGCGAAGAGCACCGCGAGCTTCTCTTCGCTGAGGCCCTGACAGCCCGCACAGAAGTACGTCGAGCGCAGCGCAGTGCCCTGCCGCTTCATGCGAATGGCAGCCCCGCAACGAAAGCACGGCAGGCCCCGGCGTCCGTAGACCCACACCTTCGTCCCGTCTGAGCGGCCCTCGAAGCGCGTCGTACGTCGGCCGGTGAAGGGTGCTGCAGAGCCGTGGTTGGTGTTGACCTGCATCAGGTCGCGCGCGCGCGCGAGCAGCGTATGCAGCGCCTCATCGTCGAACGACGCGACGGGCTCGAAGGGGTCGAGGCCCTCGAGAAAAAGCAGCTCACTCTTGTACACGTTGCCGATGCCCGCGACCGCGGCCTGGTGCATCACCGCGACGCCCAGCGGCCAACCCTCGACGACCCTCAAGTTGGCGACGGCGCGGGCCGGCTCGAAGGTCTCAGAAAGGAGGTCAGGCCCCAGGCCCGCCAGCTGGCGGTCGCGGCGCAGCTCGCTTTCGCGCAGCACCCGCACCACCGGCGCGTTGTAACAAACGGCCTGCGCGTCTTCGACCTCGAGCACCACCCGCGCTTGTGAGGGCGACCTCCTCCACTGCTGGCCGGGGCGATACAGGTGCCAGGCGCCCGGCATCTTCAGGTGGGTGTGCAGCACGAGCCCGTTGTCGAAGTGAATGAGCAGGTTCTTGCCCTGGGCTTCGACGGTCGTGATGGTGGTGCCGACCAGCACGCGCGCGTCGCCGGCAAGCCGCGAGAACTCGAGCCGCGTGACGACTTTCCCCTCGAGTGCGGGGCGCAGGGTCTTGGCGATGTTGTGCAGCGTGTCGCCTTCGGGCACGGGGATGCTCTAACGGGCGACGCCTGAGGCGGAAAGGCTTCAAATTGTTCGGTGCGGGGGGCGAGGCGGTTAAAGAACTTCGCGCATGGCCGCCCTCGACCTCTTCCATGAAGCGACCCGCGAGTGGTTCACCGCGGTCTTCGCCAAGCCGACTGAGGCGCAAGAGAAGGCCTGGCCGTTGCTGCACCGCGGCGACTCGACCTTGCTGCTCGCGCCGACGGGGAGCGGCAAGACGCTGGCGGCCTTCCTTCATGCCATCGACGCGCTGATGTTTCGAACCCCGCCCGGCGAGACGAGGACGCGCGTGCTCTACATCTCGCCGCTCAAGTCACTCGGCGTCGACATCGAACGCAACCTGCGGGCCCCGCTCATCGGCGTCACCCACGCGGCTGCGCGGCTCGGGCGCAGCGTCGCTCCGCCGGTGGTGGGGGTGCGCAGCGGTGACACGCCGACCAAAGAGCGCGCTCGGCTCATCAAGCACGCGCCCGACATTCTCATCACCACCCCAGAGTCGCTGTATTTGATGCTCACCTCACGTGCGCGCGAGTCGCTGCGCGACGTGCAGACCGTCATCATCGACGAGATTCACGCGCTGGTGCCCACGGAGCGAGGCAGCCACTTGATGCTCTCGCTCGAGCGGCTCGAGGCGCTGACCCGAGCCCCCATGCAGCGCATCGGGCTGTCGGCGACCTGTCGTCCGGTCGACGAGGTGGCCCGCTTCTTGGGGGGCGCCCAGCCACGAGGGACGCAGCCCGTGCCGCGCCATCGCCCGGTGACGGTCGTCGACGCGCAGGCCAAAAAGCTGCTGAAACTTCGGGTCGAGGTGCCTGTCGAAGACCTCTCGATTCGCAAGACCGCCAAGGCCCGAGGTGAGCTCGTGACGGGCGGCGAGACTTCAATCTGGTCTGCGATTCACCCGCAGGTGCTCGAGCTCATCGAGACGCACCGCTCGACGCTCATCTTCGTCAACAGCCGCCGCCTCGCGGAGCGCCTTGCCCAGTCCTTGAACGAGCTGAAGGGCGAGACGCTGGTGCACGCACACCACGGCTCGGTCGCCAAAGACCAACGCGCGCGCATCGAAGAAGACCTGAAGGCCGGCCGCGTTCGTGCGCTCGTCGCCACCAGCACCCTCGAGCTGGGCATCGACATGGGCGCCATCGACCTGGTGGTGTTGGTCGAAGCGCCTCCGTCGGTCGCCAGCGGGCTGCAGCGCATCGGAAGGGCCAACCACCACGTCGGCGGCTCGAGTGAAGGCATCGTGGTGCCGAAGTACCGCGGCGACTTGCTGGCGTGCGCGGCGCTGGTCGAGGCCATGCGCGAGGGCGCCGTCGAGAGCACCCGCTATCAGCGCAACCCCCTCGACGTGCTCGCGCAACAACTCGTGGCGATGATTGCCATGGAGCCGCTGCACGTCGACGCACTCTTCGAACGGGTTCGACAAGCGGCGCCCTTCGCAGACCTCACCCGCGGAGCCTTCGAGCGGGTGCTCGACATGCTCTCGGGGCGCTACGCGAGTGACGACTTCGCCGACTTGAAGCCAAGGCTCACGTGGGACCGGCTGAGCGGCGAGCTCAAGCCGCGTGAAGGGGCACAGCGCGTCGCCATCTTGAACGGCGGCACCATCCCCGATCGCGGGTTGTACGGCGTCTTCCTTGCGGGCGCGCCGAAGGGCCAGGGCCGCGTGGGCGAGCTCGACGAAGAAATGGTCTTCGAGAGCAAACCCGGCGACACCTTCGTGCTCGGCGCGTCGACCTGGCGAATTCAGGAAATCACCTTCGACAAGGTCATCGTCTCTCCAGCACCCGGTGAGCCGGGCAAGATGCCCTTCTGGCGCGGCGAGACGGCGACCCGCCCGCTCGAGTTTGGCCAGCGCATCGGCGCGCTCGTTCGCACGCTGCTGGCCCTGCCCCACGCTTCCGCGGTCGAGCTGCTTCACACCCGGCAGGGCCTCGACCTGACCGCGGCCGAGAGCCTGCTGCGCTACCTCGAAGACCAGAAGACCGCCGCCGGCCACGTGCCTGACGACCTCACCATCGCCATCGAGACCTCGCGCGACGAGCTGGGCGACCTGCGCATCTGCGTGTTGTCGCCGCTCGGCGGCCAGGTGCTCGCGCCCTGGAGCATGGCGGTGGCGGCCAAGGCCAAAGACGAGCTCGGCATCGACGTCGAGACCTTGTGGACGAACGATGGCTTCGTGGTTCGGTTGCCCGAGGGCACGGCCCTGCCCAGCGAGGGCTGGCTCGTCCCCAAAGCGGAAGAAGTCGAGGTGTTGGTCATGCGCCAGCTCTCGATGACGCCGATGTTCGCGGCACGGTTTCGAGAAGCGGCGGCCCGCGCGTTGCTCTTGCCGCGCAGAAGGCCTGGGCAGCGCACCCCGCTGTGGCAGCAGCGAAAACGCGCGTCAGACCTGATGGCCGCGGCCGCCCGCTTCGACGCCTTCCCCATCACGCTCGAGGCCTACCGCAAATGCCTCGCTGACATCTTCGACATGTCGGCGTTGACGCAGACGCTGCGCGACATCGAACGGCAGCACATCAAGGTCGTGACGCGCAGCGGTGACACGCCCTCGCCCTTCGCCGCGAGCGTGCTCTTCGGGTACGTCGCGAACTACATCTACGACGGCGATGCCCCGCTTCAGGAACGTCGCGCCCAGGCGTTGTCGATCGACACCTCTCAGTTGCGTGAGCTGCTCGGCGAGCTCGAGCTGCGAGACGTGCTCGACGGCGACGTGGTGGGTGAGGTCGAAGCCCAACTACAGGCGCTCGCGCCCGGGTATCAAGCGAGGCACAAAGACGCGCTCCACGACCTGCTGCTCAAGCTCGGCGACCTGAAGAGCGATGAAGCGGCCAGGCGCTTCGAGGGCGACGCCGCGGCCGCGCTGAAGGAGCTCGCGGTCGAGCGGCGGGCGCTGGAGTGCAAGTTTCACGATGGCGCGCGCTGGGTCGCGGTCGAGCACGCCAGCCGGTACCGCGACGCGCTGGGTGTGCCGCTGCCACCCGGCTTGCCTGAGTCGCTGCTGGTGACCTCGACGAGCGCGATGGACGACCTGGTGATGCGCTACGCACGAACTCACGGGCCGTTTTCGCCACAAGATGTGTCGGCCCGCTACGGGCTGCGCATCACCGACGTCGAGCAGAAGCTCAAAGCGCTCAGCCAGGCGAAGCGCCTCGTTGAGGGTGCCTTTCGGCCTTTTGGAAAGCAGCACGAATGGTGCGCGCCCGAGGTGCTGCAGACGCTGCGGCTGCGATCGCTGGCCAAGGTTCGCAAGGCGGTCGAGCCGGTCCCCCCTGAGGTGTTCGGGCGCTTCCTGATTTCGTGGCACGGGCTGTATCGAAAGCGCCAGGGCCTCGATTCGTTGCTCGACGCGATCGAGAAGCTTCAGGGGCTGCCGGTGCTCGCCAGCCAGCTCGAGCACGAGCTGCTGCCGGCGCGAGTCGAAGGGTACCGGCCCAGCGACCTCGACGCGCTCGCTGCGGCCGGCGAAGTGGTCTGGGTCGGCGTCGAGCCTTCAGGCGAAAAGGACGGCCGCATCGCGCTGTATCTCACCGAGCACGTCGCCCACCTGCACCGGCCTGCCACGCTCGACGAAGAGACCCTGTCACCCCAAGAGCGGGCGATCGTCGAGGCGCTTCGAAAGCGGGGGGCCTTGTTCTTCGCGTCGCTCCACCAGGCGCTCGGCGG
>JAYVFP010000305.1:0-2868 GCA_043773025.1 Archangium sp. | reverse complement strand
ACCATCCTCCAGGATCGACCAGGTTTCGCGCCCGTGCTCCGTCAAGCCCCAGCCCTCAGTCCGCTCACGGGAGTCGGACTCGAACCGCACGACCATGAAGCGGTCCTCGAGGCGCACCAGGGTTCGCTGAACACTCTGCTGCTTCCTGCCGACCCGAGCTGCAATCATGGATGCGCCGATTCCTTCGCGCTCGACGAGCCACGCGAGCACCAGCGCATCTTGCGTCGTCAGCCGCACTCGCTGAGTCACATGCATGAGGAAATGATCGAGCACCGCCGCCAACTGCTTCATCACCAACACCGTTTGCATGAATCCCCCTTTGGTTTTCGGAAACCGTCATCGCACACGGGTCCGACAACCAAACCCGAACCACCACGTCACATGAGCTCACCTCGCGACGTGCCCTTGAGCCCGCACGCGACGAGGACCCAACAAACCCTTCACCCCCACCTCTCATCAAGGCCGCCAAAGTCCACCCGTCGCGCCGCGTGGCTGGTGCACGCAGACGCCACCGCGCTCGCCGCCCAGTGAGAATGCGCTCGGAGAACCGGTGCAACAGCACCATCACCACCTCATGGCGCGCGCCTTGCGAGCACCACCCCCCGGAGGTGGACCCGATGCTGGCTCGCGTAAAATCTGGAGCACTGATGGGCGTGGACGCCGTGGTGGTGGAAGTGGAGGTCGACATGTCCCTGGGCATGCCCTTCTTCAACGTGGTGGGGCTGCCGGAAGGCGCGGTGCGTGAGTCGAAGGTGCGGGTCATCTCCGCGCTGAAGAACGGCGGCTTCACGCTCCCGATGAAGCGCATCACGGTCAACCTCGCGCCCGCTGACTTGAAGAAAGAAGGCGCCACCTTCGAGCTGCCCATCGCGCTGGGCGTGCTGGCTGCAGCGGGCCTCATCGACCTCGAGCCACTCCAGGGCTACCTCTTCGGAGGCGAGCTCGCCCTCGACGGCGCGCTCAAGCCCATCCGCGGGGTGTTGCCGCTCGCACTCGCCGCACGAGATGGCGGTTTTCGCGGCGTGATGGTGCCCCTGGCCAACGCAGGAGAAGCCGCCCTCGTCGATCGCATCGAGGTGCTCGCGGTCGAGTCGATCACCCAGGCCGTGATGCACTTCACCGGCGAAGAGCGCATCACCCCTTACGATCGCAACCGGCCCCAGGTCAGCCCCCCGGTCGATCTCAACGCGGTCGACATGTCAGAGGTGCGCGGCCAACAAGACGTCAAAGACGCGCTCGAGATGGCCGCAGCGGGAGGCCACAACGTGCTGCTCTGCGGAGCGCCCGGCTCAGGCAAGACGATGCTCGCCAGAAGGCTGCCGGGAATTCTCCCGCGCATGACCTTCCAGGAAGAGCTCGAGGTCACGCGCATCTACTCGGTGCTCGGGCTGCTCGCTGACGGCCAGGCACTCATCAAAGACCGGCCCTTTCGCGCGCCCCACCACACCATCAGCGACGCGGGCCTCGTCGGTGGTGGGCCTCAGACCCGGCCCGGTGAGCTCTCCATGGCGCACCGCGGGCTGCTCTTCCTCGACGAGCTGCCCGAGTTCCGCAGGCACGTGCTCGAGGTGCTGCGCCAGCCGCTCGAAGAAGGCGTGGTGCGCCTGGCCCGCGCCAACCATCACGTCACCTACCCCTGCCAGGTGATGCTGATGGCCGCGATGAACCCGTGCCCGTGCGGCTTCTACAACGTGTCTCCCGACCGCGCGTGCATCTGCGGCGAGACCAAGGTGAAGGACTACTTCAACCGCATCTCGGGGCCGCTGCTCGATCGCCTCGACATCAGCCTGCCGACGCGGCCGGTCGACGTGAAGATGCTCTCGCTCTCAACCCGGCAAGAAAAGCCGTCGTCCTGGTTTCGCGAGCGGGTGGAAGCCGCGCGCGCGATTCAAGCCGAACGCTTTCGTGATGATCCCGGCATCTACTCGAACGCGCAGATGGGCCCGCGCCTGCTGAGCCGACACGTCAAGCCGACCCCCAACGCGCTGCGCATGCTGGAAAATTCGGTGACCGTGTTCGGGCTCTCGGCGCGCGCTCACGATCGCATCCTCAAAATGGCGCGCACCCGGGCCGATCTCGAGGGGCAGGCCATCGTGAACGATCAGCACATGTCCTTCGCCGTGGGATGCCGGGTGCTCGACCGCAAGGGCTGGTTGCCCGGTGAATCGTCGCCGCCTCCGATGTGGGTCAAACCCGTGCACGCGGTCAAGACTCCACCGAAGTAGCTCCAGCGAGTAGGGTCCGCCGTCATGATTCGAGCATTCGCCCTGACCCTTGGCTTTCTGGCGTTCACCGGCTGCGTCTCCGTGGTGGACGCTCGTGAAGGCGGCGCGCTACGCAACTGCCGCTTCGAGCAGCGCTGCGGCAACATCGGCTCGGGCCAGAACTACGCGAGCCTCGAAGAGTGCCTGGTCGACAAACGCGCCGACTTTCAGAACCTCTGGCCCACCGACAGGTGCGACGGCCGCATCAACGGCGAGACGCTCAACGTGTGTTTTCAGGCGATCGAAAACACGCAGTGCAACAACCTGATCGACTTGTTCGCCACCTTCTCGAAGTGCGAAGCCAGCGACGTGTGCACCGCCGGCGCCCCCAAAGGCTGCAACTGCGGCAACGGCGAGACCTGCTGCAACAACGCGTGCACCAACCTGCAGAACGATCGGAACAACTGCGGCGGCTGCGGCACCACCTGCGGTTCAGGCTTGGGCTGCCAGTCGGGCGTCTGCAGGTAAGGCCTTCGAGCTGCCCCCTCGACTGCTCTCGGGGGGTTGGCCGAAATAGAAATGACTCCAATCACCGGTCTCCCCGAGCGCAGTCGAGGGGGCACTGACCGCCCGAAGGCGAGGTAATCCCTCGACTCCGCTCGGG
>JAYVFP010000304.1:0-8180 GCA_043773025.1 Archangium sp. | reverse complement strand
AAATGACTCCAATCACCGGTCTCCCCGAGCGCAGTCGAGGGGGCACTTGCCGCTCGAAGGCGAGGTAATCCCTCGACTGATCTCGGGATGAACGGTGAGCGTTCCTTATTTCGATCAACCCTGCGAGTTGGAGGTGTTGGCGGCGGCTCTCGTCGGCGGTGCGCTGCCGGCGTTGGAGTTGGTGCGGGAAGAGCGGTGGGGGCCTCCATCACTGCGGAGGTGATTTGGCCCCTCACCCTGACCTTCAGGCGACGTCGACGAAACCGTCTGCCAGCTGCTCGTTGATCATCGTCTGCACTTCCTGCTCAGCGCGTGACGCGGTGGCCAGCTGGCGGGTGCGGGTGATGCTGGTGCCGTCTTCGAGCACTATCTCGATCTCGATCGACGCGCCGCTGGTGCGCACGCGCCACTTGCGGCCGTCTTCACCGTGCTGCAGCTCGCGGAAGATCGGGTCGAACAGCTGCGGCGCCGACTCGATGAGCGTCGCGAACGACTCGAACAGGTCACCCGAGAGGCTGAAGTACGACTTGTCGAGCACCGGGAACAGGCGCGGCGCCTCGGTGGCCGTCAACGCGGGCTCGGTGGTGAGCGCAGGCGCCAGCAGGTGTCGGTGGTGCTCACGCGCGGTGCCCAGCGACTCCTCGAGCAACGCGGCGAGCTCGCTGCGGCCCATCGCCTTGAGCGCGGTGATGGCCAGGGGCACTTCGACGCCGCCGCTGTTCTTGTAGTACTGCGCGAAGCCGCCGTTGCGCACCTCGGCGTCGACCCAGCCGGCCGCGTGAATGAAGCCGTGACCGGGGGGAAGCTGCGAGAGCGCCTCGAGCCACGACTTGTTGCTGCGGTGACCGTGCAGGCAGGCTTCGATGCGCTCCTTCGCGCGCGTGACCAGGGCCGCCCGCTTGGAGCGCGAGAGATCGCGGCCCGAGAACAACTGGAGCAACCGCGGCTCGTCACCGTGCTGCGGCACCCACTCCGGGTGCGCTTCGAGCTCGGCCACCACGGCGGCCCACACTTCTTCGGCAGCCGCGCGCTGGTCGGGATCGAAGATGAGCATCCACACCGAGAACCCCGAAGCGAGCGCCGACTGCGCATCTTCAGGGCTCACCTGGCCGATGCCGCGGGGGAAATCACGCAGCAGCACGCGCACGAGCAGCGCACGCGCGAGCGCCGGGAAGGTGCCGCGCTCACGCGCTTCCTTCACCATCGCCTGCTGCAGCGAGATGGGCGCGATGCGACCAGAGAGCTGCTTCGCGAGCTCGACCACCGAGAGGCGTGGGAACTGCGAGGCCCACTCGAGGACACTGGACTGCTTCAAACCGCTGAGGGCTTCTTGAATGGGAGGGTGCACAGCATTCCCATACCTCGAATGACCTCTTCTGGTCGAGGTGGGGTCACTGCCCAGACGACTTGACTTCAAGCCATCACCGTTTTGCCGCAGGCTTTTCGTGTCGGCGCTCGTAAGAGCTGGCCGCCCGAACGAGCGGCGCGATGACAGGCGGGTTACACGGTCGCGCCATGAAGACCATTCTCGTCACCGGCGCTACCAGCGGTATCGGCCTCGAAGCGTCCGTCACGCTGGCGCGCGAAGGGCACAAGGTGGTGCTCGTCGGGCGCGATGAAGCCAGGACGCGCAGAACGGTCGATGAAGTGAAGCAGCGCTCGGGCTCGTCGAACGTCGAGTCGATGCTGTGTGACTTCTCGTCGCAGGCTTCGATTCGTGCGTTCGCCGAGGCGTATCGCGCGAAGTACGACCGGCTCGAGGTGCTGGTGAACAACGCAGGCACCGTCAATGAGCACCGCTCGGTGACCCAGGACGGCATCGAGAGCACCTTCGCGGTCAATCACCTCGGGTATTTTCTGCTCACGAACCTGTTGCTCGAGTTGCTCGTCAAGAGCGCACCTTCACGCATCGTGGTGGTGTCGTCGGCCGGGCACTACCGCGGCACGATGGACCTCGAGGACCTCGGCTTCGAGAAGGGCGGCTACGGCATCATGAAGGCGTACACCCGCTCGAAGCTCGCCAACGTGATGATGACCCGGTCGCTCGCGAAGCGGCTCGAGGGCAAGGGCGTGACGGTGAACGCGCTGCATCCGGGTGGGGTGGCGACCCGCATCTGGGATGGCGCTCCGAAGTGGTCGCAGCCGATTCTGGCGGTGGTCAAGAAGCTGGTGCTGATTTCGCCGGAACAAGGCGGGAAGACGTTGAGCTACCTCGCGACTTCGCCCGAGGTCGAAGGGGTGAGCGGGAAGTACTTCGAGAAGAACAAGCAGAAGGGCTGCGCCCCACTCGCGCGAGACGAGGCGCTGGCGGAGAAGCTGTGGGTCAAGAGCGCTGAGCTGGTGAAGCTGTAATACGGCCCCCGTCGCGAAGAGGAAGATGCCTGACAGCAGCACCACCAGCTTCCACTTGCCCTCCTGGTAGTTCGCGCGCGTGTCGGGTTTGGGATCCGACTGCTCTTCGATGAAGTCTTCCGACGCTTCGATTTCCTGAATGAGCGAGTGCTCGACGACGGGCTCTTCTGCTTCCGCGAACGTCACCCCGAACGCCGCGACGTGCCGTGAATGATCGGCTGCGTGAAGCGCGGATCCTTCCCCGGCGTCGGCGTGCCGTCTTCGTTCATCACCGGCGGTCCGTCTTCCCTGCCTGGATCCGTGATGTCTTGATCATCCTTCGGGACGTAGTCACTCGAAGCGAGCACCGCGGTGTGCTCGAACGCGAGCTCGCCTCGAACCCATCGCAGCCGTCAACGACCCGGCGGGCGGAGTTGGTCGCGAACCCCCTGGCGATGGCCAGACACAGCCCGACCCCGAGCGCTCGTTCGAAGCTGCGGGAAGCGGTGAGGGCTGGTACGAGGCGCCATGACCTCGGCACAGAACGAAGAACTCGAAGCGCTCCGTCAACGTGTGGCCGAACTCGAGGCGCGGTTGCCCCCCGCGGGCGCGCCTCACAGCTCGCGAAATCGGGTGCTGGGCGCCCTGGTGGTCGGCGAGCTGCCCCGCCGGGAAGCGGGTCGTCTTTGCGATGGGGTGGACCAACGACAGCAACTTGCCGTGCGGCCAGAATGACCGGCAGGTTCGCTGTGCAGGCCCCATTGTGTTGCCCGCCTGCAGCGGAACCACGTCGTGCGCGTACTCAGGCGCGAGCAACGGCTGCGGCAACGCGGGCAATACGTGTGTCTCGATCACCTGCTTGTGAAGGCGATGACGGACTGAGTTGAGCGTTCGGGAAGAACAAGAGGTTCAACCCGCAGATTGGGAGCGAGGGGTCAGAGGCCGAGGTCGAGCATGGGGGGTGGGGAGCGGGGTCGGTGAGGGTCGCCGGTTTCTGGTGCCGACAGGCCCTGGCGACGGAGGCAGGGCGGGACGGCGCCTCGTCGGCGTGAAGCGCTTCGCTGAAGGTCACATGGCGAGGAGCAACTGCGGCGGCGCGGTGGCGGGAGGCAGCACCCGTGAGGGAAGCGCGACGCCTTAGCTCGGTGAGACGTGCCTCGGCCTCCTTGCGCGTCGAGTGGACCGCGCGGATGGAGCGCCTGCCTCCGCAGGGGCACCTGAGAACGTCCGTGCCGAACGGATGCTGATGAAGCTGGGCCCAATTCAGGCGAGGCCGCGTTCTCTTCGGCTTGGACTTCAGCGCGGAGCCCGACGTGGGTGTGGAGAGGGGTTCGTCCGGGGCCGCTGCGACTGGGGGTAGCTGAGTGACGAGGGGCCGGCCCGTACACGGTGGTCGTGAGGAAGTTGTAGTTGCCTCTGACTTGGTTGCCGATTTGGCCCCTCACCCCGACCTTCTCCCCGCTTCGCAGGGCGAGGGAGGCAGTTAGCGAAGGGCGAGCCAGACGCCCAGGAACCCAAGGCCCGTCGCGAAGAGGAAGATGCCTGACAGCAGCACCACCAGCTTCCACTTGCCCTCTTGGTAGTTCGCGCGCGTGTCGGCTTCGGGATCCGACTGCTCTTCGATGAAGTCTTCCGACGCTTCGATCTCCTGAAGGAGCGAGTGCTCGACGACCGGCTCTTCTGCTTCCGCGAACGTCACCCCGAACCCCGTACGCCGCGACGTGCCGTGAATGATCGGCTGCGTGAAGCGCGGATCCTTCCCCGGCGTCGGCGTGCCGTCTTCGTTCACCACCGGAGGTCCGTCTTCCCTGCCGGGATCGGTGATGTCTTGATCATCCTTCGGGACGTAGTCACTCGAAGCGAGCACCGCGGTGTGCTCGAACGCCAGCGCCGTCGGGGGCACGATCTGCACCCGGCGCGTCTTCTCGGAGACCGGCAGGTTCACCGTCTGCCCGTACACCGCCTCGTGCAGCACCGCGTCTTCGCCCGTCTTTTCCTTGGCGAACACCCGCGCGAGCAGCTCACCCACGTCGGCGTCACGAACCTCGGGCGCGTACTTCGTGCGCAGTTTTTTGAGCGCCTCGCCGAACTCCGTCGCGGTGCCGTAGCGGTCTTTGGGCTCCTTGCGCAGCGCCTTGAGAATCACGTCGTCGACGTCTTTGGGGATCGACGGCATGGTGGCCGACGGCGCTTCCCACACGGGGTTGGCGGCCTTGCGCCAGCGCTCGATGGGGTCGCCCTTCTGCGGCAAGGCGTGCCACGAGAGCAGTTCCCAGAGCATCACGCCGCACGAGTAGATGTCGGCGCGGCCGTCGACGATCTGCTTCTTCGCCTGCTCCGGCGCCATGTACGTGAGGTTGCCGATGACCACGCGCGGCGCGGTCTGCTCTTCTTTCAGCGTCGACTGCGCGGCACCGAAGTCGATGATCTTGATGTCGCCGCGATAGCTGATGCACACGTTGGCCGGTGAGAGGTCGCGATGCACCAGGTGCAGCGGGTTGCCGTTCTCGTCTTTCGAGTCGTGCGCGTACTGCAGGCCCTGGCACACGCGCTCACCGATGAGCAGCGCGATGCCCAGCGGCATGTCGACCTTGCGGTCTCGCAGGCGCTTGGTCATGCGGCTGACCGTCTTGCCCTGCACGTATTCCATCGACAGGAAGTATTCCCCGTCGACGTCGCCCATCGCGTACACGCGCGCGATGTTGTGATGGCTCAGCCGCACCACCACCTTCGCCTCGTCGAGGAACCGCCCGACGAACGCGCGATTGGCCACCAGGTTGGGCAACACCTTCTTGACCACCACCGCGCGCGGGGCCGCTCCCCCTTCACGCGCGAGGAACACCTCGCCCATGCCCCCGGCACCGATGCGGCGGATCAGCTGGTAGCGGCCAAAAGGCAGCGGCGCTTCCGGCGTGGGATCCTGCAACATGAGGGCGGAAGTGTGGGGGCGGCGCTCGATAGGAGCAAGCGATTGGCCAGATTGGCCTCGCGTCGACTCCGAGCTGTCTGGTCTAAAAGCCATGCGCCCACCAGGTAAGCCGAAAGGTATGACGGGTTATCGACACGACGCGTCAAAGGTTGCGGATTGCCGCAATCCTCATTGGTTTTAGCTGCTTACTGGCGCACTACCCGCACAAAACCGGGGTCCTCATCGGTGAGGAGCACGTGCTCCCGCCCCACCCGCAGCACCTCGGAGCGCGGCCAGCCAGTGAACTGAAAACCCGCGTCGGTGGCGGTCACCAGCACCTTCCAGTCCTCCGACTGCGTGCGCAACCACAGTGGCAGGCGCTCGAACGCCGCCAAAGGTGAGCTCAACGCGTCGGGCGTGTGAGCCAACAGGAGCGGTGAATCGACGAGATTGGTAGGCCGCGCGAAACCCCTGAGGCCACCCGGTGGTGAGTGCCGCCACACGAACTGCGCATCCAACGCGGCGAGGTCGCCCAGGTTCGAGCAGGTACCAAAGGCGCAGTCTTCCAGGCTCCAGCGCATCACCCAGCCGTCCCCGCCGAAGTAGGCCAGCGGGGGGACGACCCGCGCGTCGTACGAATGGTCATTGACCCGCAAGCCGCCGTCGGGCCAGACGCTCACCGAGGAGAGCCGGCCACTGGTGCGATAGCGCAGCGCGAAGTCGGGCTCCTGCAAAGCGGGCGTGGGGATTGCGGGGAAGCCGGGGACCGAGTGCGTGAGGCGCACGCCGCCGTCTTCGAACACCCGCCGCTCGAGCGTGCTGGTGAGGGGGTCGATCGACCAGAGCACCTGGCCCGCCACCACCAACTGCGTGCCGCGAAAGTGGGTGAGCGTGCCGGCCGTCGAGCTGATGGTGATGTCATCGACGCTGCGCACCTCGCTGGCCACCGTGTCGTCGCCCAGCGGCCAGATGCCCGGTGAGCGGTTGGCCCCCGCCGGAATCGGCACCCGAATCACCTGGCCACTCAGGCCATCCGCGACGACCTCGACGAAGCGCGAGCGCACGCCCAACGAAGGCTCGAACGCGACCTTGACGGTGTGCAGCCCGGGCCGCGTAGGAGTGAAGGTGACGTTCGCCTTCACCGAAGAAAAGATGGACTGCTCCAGCGCGCCTGGTGGCACCGCGGGTGTACTGAAAGCGTCGGGGTCGTTCACCACCGCGTCGAGGCGCAGGGCGTCAGACACGCAGCTGGTCAACGGGGCGAAGAACGTGAGGGTGACGGGCACGCCCACCGTGCCCAGCACCGCGGGGTCGAGCAGAGGCCCACCCCCGGTTCCCCCACCCGTGCCGCCCGCGGAGCCGCCGATGAGAGCGCCATTCACGTCGACCAGGCGGCGCAGGCAGTCGTCTTGTGGCGGCGGCTCACACGCGCAGAGCACCACGAGCACGAGCGCACGGCCTCTCATCTTTGAATCACCCGAACGAAGCCCGGCTCTTCATCGGAGAGCACCACGTGATGGCGCCCCACCTGCAAGACCTCGGAGCGCGGCCAGGCCGACAGCTCGAGCCCACCATCCTTCGAGACCGACACCATCACCTTCAGGTTGCCCACGCTCTGCTTGAGCCACAGCGGCAGGCGCTCGAACGGCGAGTCAGGCGTGACGGTTTGTTCAGCCGGGTAGTCGAGACTGAACCGCGGGAGCCCCGCATCCTCACCCAGCGGCCGCGCGAAGGCGCTCAGGCGCACCCGCATCAAGGGGTCGTTGGGGAAACGACTGGAGCGCCAGACGAAGCCTGGCTCGAGCGCCACCAGGTCGAGCACGGCGACGCAGACCCCCGGGTCACAAGTGCTGTAGCTCCAACGGTACGCGAGGTCGTCGTCGTCGGTGAAGTACGCGAGCGGACTGCCGCCGAGGCTCAACGAATACTGAAGAAAGTCAGCCCCGCCATCGGGCACCACGCGCGCCCGGGTGAGCCTGCCGTTCGAGCGAAAGCGCATCGCCAGCTCGACGTCGTGCATCCCAGGCGTGGGCGCCGGGGGGAAATCAGCGTAGCTGTTGAGCAGCCGCAGCCCGCCGTCTTCCCACACGCGCCGCTCGAGCGTCTCGTTATGGTTGTCGACCGACCAGAGCACCGTGTCGACCACCACCAACTGCGTACCGGTGAAGGTGGTGCTTCCTCCGTCGGCCGAGGTGACGGTGACCAACCCCGCGCTCAAGGATTCACAGGCCACCGTGTCGTCGGACAGCGGCCAGAGCCTGTTGGTCGAGCAGAAAGAGCCATCGGGAATCGGCACGCGGGTGGTGGGGCGCTCGAGGCCGACAGTGGCCACGTCGATGATGAAGTTGCGCACGCCCAGCGACGGCTCGAAGGCGACCCGCAGGGTGTACTGGCCGGGCCGCTTCGGCAGCACGCTCACGGTGGTGCTCACCCCCGAGGTGCCATTGAGAGAAGCCGGTGTGGTGGTGAGGCCGGGCACCAGCTGATTCTCTGCGTCGAGCAGGCTGGCGTTGACGATGAGGTCGTCGCGCGCGCACCCCGAGAGCGGCGCGAAGACGGCGAAGCTCAGCAGGGTGTTCGCCACGGCCAGCGGCGAGGTGGGGGCGGCGCTCATGAAGCCCGCGCGATTTCCCGCGGGGTCGACCAACGCACGGAGGCACGGCTCAGGGCGCACCGGTGGCGGGGAACAGCCCTGGAGCAGGGCCCCGGCGCTCAGCAGCAAAAGCAGCGTCGTTCTCATCGCGTTCGTCATCTCCTGACGACGCGCACGAAATCGGCCTGCGCATCGGTGAGCACCAGTACCTGGCCACAGTGAAGAGAATCGGTTGGTTCACACCGGTCCTCCCGACAGGGTTGGCCGAAATAGAAATGACTCCAATCACCGGTCTCCCCGAGCGCAGTCGAGGGGGCACTTACCGCCCGAAGGCGAGGTAATCCCTCG
>JAYVFP010000303.1:0-26872 GCA_043773025.1 Archangium sp. | reverse complement strand
GACAGGGTTGGCCGAAATAGAAATGACTCCAATCACCGGTCTCCCCGAGCGCAGTCGAGGGGGCACTTACCGCCCGAAGGCGAAGTAATCCCTCGACTCCGCTCGGGATGAACGGTGGGCGCTCCTTATTTCGAGCAACCCTGCGAGCGAAGTCGAGATGTCACTGGTTGCGCGAAGTCGAAGTGCTCCCTCGTCTTCGCTCGGGAGGACCGGTGTTCGCTGTTGCTTCGGAAAGAAATCACCGGTGAATACAGTCCCCTGATGTGAGAGGTGCCAGATGATCCTGGATCTCCAGTTCGCTCCTTTGATTGACCCGCGCCGATGGGTCTGGCTGGTGATGTGCGTTGCGATCACCGGGTCAGCGGCTGTTCCTCAGCCAGCCCTCACGCGCGAGGCCCTGCGCGAGATGTTCCGCAAACGCGACCCGTACTGCGGCACCCGCGACCCCTGGGCAAACTTCTCTTCACGCACCAAGACCGCCGACGAGGTCGCGCTGCTGCAGGCCTGGGCAGACGATCGCACCGAATCGGTCGAAGCCCGGCGGCCCGCACTGCAGGCGCTCTGTCAGCAGCACGACGCGAAGCTGGTCGGGTGGTGGCGCGAGAAGCTGGTCGCTTCTGGCAAGGACACCCCTGAACGGATGCTCGCGCTCGATGGGCTGCTCAGCGCAGATGCCTCGTTCACCATCGCAGAGGTCTTCGCTCATCTCGGCGAGACGGAGGAGATCGACTCCTTCTTGATTCTCAGCGCCACGAACGAGCAGCTCACCGCGGCCGTGCCCTTTCTTCGCGCCTATCAACGCTCGAAGAAGGCTTCACCGAAGACGCAGACCGAGCTGACGCGCCGGTTGCTCTCGCTCGATCCCTCCGGCGCTGAAGCCGATGCAGAATTGCTGCTCGCGGATGGTGATGACTCGAGTCTGTGGACCGTGGTCAATGGCGATACGAAGCCGTCCGCGACCCGGCTGGAGAAGCTCCTTCCCCGGCTCGATCGGCCTGCCGACTCGCTCCAGGGAGAGCTCGCCGATCGAATCGCGTTCGATCTCTTTCACCTGTTGGAGCGCGCCGATCCCGCGGCCGCGCAGCTGGCCACCACCTGGTCGAACCCGCCCGAGGCCACCGCCGGTTTACTCGCTCACGCGCCTGCCATCTCGTTGGTGCTGGGGCTCTGGCACCAGTCGCGCGGCCACTTCACCGCGGGCATGCGCCTCTTCACGCAGGGGCTCGCCACGGCACCTGAGGCCCCCACCGACGGGAACTCCTACGACATGGCGACGCCGCAGGTCGCGTACGCGGGGATGATGCTGCACCACGCCTGCACGCTCGAGTCGACCGGCCAGCGCGACGCCGCGTTGACGCAGCTGCGGGCGTACGAGGCGTGGGCGAAGCCCGTTCGCCATGAGGTGAGCAACCTGCTCGACAACCTCCAGTTCAAGGCCTGGTCTCCGTACTGGTGCTACCGCGCGATCTCAGCAGACGCCCTGGCTGCCATGCCGCTCGTGCTGACCGCGAAGCGCACCCGGACGAAGAAGGGCTTTCGCCTGGTGGTGGAGGCGCGCAATGCATCGGCTTTGACGGTGAAGGTGAAAGGCTGCCCCGTGAGCGGAGGTGGCTTTCTTCCCGGTGACCACCTGTGGGTGACGGCCGACGGGCATCAGCTCGATGCCCCCAGTCTGGGGTGTCAGCTCAAATCGCGAACGCTCGAGGCCGGCGCAGTGGTGAGCGCCCGCTTCGACGTCGCGGCTTCCGGCAACGGTCCCATGCGGCTTACGCTGAGGCCTGTCGTCGAGACGGACGGTAAGTCAGATGACCTTCGGTTTGTCTTCGCAGACTGATCAGCCTGGGCGACGGTTCTCAGCGCGTCAGCCCTCTCCCCAACCCTCTCCCCCGCGGGGGAGAGGGAGCGCGGGAGCTCAGTGGGTTTACTTAGCCGCCGGCGTAGAGCGTGACGTCGGTCGCGGCGGCGAAGGCGATCTTGTAGGCCGCGTCCCAGTTCGGGTGACGGATCATCAGGTGACCGTCTGAGAGCAGCGTCTGCTTCCAGTTGCGCCGCATGGTGCCCGGCCGCAGGAGCTGCTCTTCGACCACGTAGTCGCCGTAGCGGCTCATGTAGTCTTTCAGGCCGGTGATTTTGGTGATGCGGCCCTGGCCCAGCGCCCGCTTGAATACGATGCCCGCGTTGAACTTCCGCTGGGTCGAGCCCTCGAACGACTTCCAGCACGCCACGCGCGCCCACTCGCGGAAGAGGTCGACGTCACCGGTGTAGTTCATCTGATCGACCAGGTGCGCGCCGCCAGGCCGGCAGCCGATCTCGCCGAAGACCGCTTCGCCCTTCTTGGTGAGGAACCACTCCATGTGCGTGAAGCCGTCGCCCATGCCCAGCGCCTTGAGCACCTTGCGGCCGAGCACGATGCCCGGCTTGATCCTCGGTTGATCGAGCTCACGCACCGTGATGATCACCGGGCTGACCCACTCGTTCGAGCGGGCGATGAGCGGCGGCGGCAGGTACGAAGCCACGTTCTCGTAAGCCGGTTGGCCGTCGATGCAGACCGTGTCGTAGGTGAACTCTTCGCCGTCGATGAACTCTTCGCAGCTCACCACTTCGACGTGGCGCATCGCAGCGATGGCTGATTCGAGCTCGGCCTTCGACGAGACCTTGTACGTGTCGGCGCTGCCTGCCCCGGAGATGGGCTTCAAGATCAACGGGTAGCCGATCTTCTCGGCCGCCTCGCGGATCTCCCGTTCACTCTTCACCTTGAACGCGTACGGCACGCGCAGGCCCGCGGCCTTCACGCGATCCTTCATCAACATCTTGTCGCGGAAGCCGGTCACCGTATCGACCGACATGCCCGGCAAACCGAACCGCTCACGCAGGCGCGCGGCGAGGATTACCAACGGTTCCCAGTTCGAGAGGATGCGATCGATGCGGCGGCCACGCAGCCAGGCCGACACGCGCTTGATGACGTCGTCCTCATCCATGATGCGCGGCACCTGGAGGTAGTCAGAGAGATGGGGTTTGAGGCTCTTCGGGAGCGCCTGGCGGGCTGAGTCGCCGACGCCGAAGACATTGGCTCCGACTTCAGCGAGGCCACGCGTGTACTGCTGCATCTCCGGCGGATACGAGGGCGCGAGGAAGACGACGTTCATGGGTCGCAGCATAGCCGCGGCGTGGTGGGGTCCGGCTCCAGAATTGGTTCGCCCTCTCCCCGACCCTCTCCCCCGCGGGGGAGAGGGAGAACAAGGCGTGACTCGGATGCCAGCCGGACGGAGAATGCGCCCATGCGCACCGTCGTGTTCGTCATCCCCTATCCCGCAGAGGCCAGCCTTCGATTCGCCCGGTCGTTCGCCGAGCTGAAGGGTGTCCGGTTGATTGGGCTGGTCCAGAAGGCCCCCACCGGCGCCGCGGCCAAATCGTTCGCCAACTTCGTGAAGGTCGACGACGCCTTCGACGCCCGGCAGTTGGTGGTGGCGTGCGAGAAGGTGCGCAAGCGCTACGGAGGCATTCACCAGATCGTCGGCGTGCTCGAGCCGCTCCAGGTGGCGCTGGCCGAGGCTCGCAAGTTCTTCGGCATTCCCGGCACCGATCCCAAGACCGCCGATCTCTTCCGCGACAAGTCACGCATGAAAGACGCGCTGCGCGCCGCCGGTCTGCCCTGCGCCCGTCACATGTTGATCACCTCGCTCGCCGACGCCGTGGCGTTCGTGAAGCAGGTGCACTTCCCCATCGTGCTCAAGCCGCCGGCGGGCGCTGGCTGCAAGGCCACCTGGCGGATCAAGAACCTCGACGAGCTCAAGAGCGCCATCGAGGCCGTTCAGCCCCGCCCCGACAACCCCACGCTCGCCGAGGAGTTCCTCAAGGGCCGCGAGTACTGCTTCGACACCATCACCGTGAAGGGCAAGGTGCTCTTCGAGAACATCAGCCGCTACTACCCGGGCCCCCTCGAGGTGACCGAGAACCCGTGGATTCAGTGGTCGGTGGTGCAGCCCCGTTCACTGGCCGATCTCGACGACGCGCGCCTGCTCGGCCGCAAGTGCATCAAGGTGCTCGGCCTGGCCACTGGCTTCACCCACATGGAGTGGTTCCGCCGCGAAGACGGCTCGCTGGCCATCGGTGAAATCGCCGCGCGGCCCCCCGGCGCGAACTTCGTCGAGATGATGGGCTTTGGTCACGACGCCGACATGTACAAGGCGTGGGCCCGCGCCGTGACGGACAACGCCTTCGATGGTCCGTACGAGCGGAAGTACGCGGTGGGCTGCGCGTATCTGCGCGGCATGGGTCACGGGCGCGTGCAGCGGGTGGTGGGCGTGAAGGAAGCGAACCTGAAGGTGGGCAACCTCGCAGTGAAGACGCGGCTGCCGAAGATTGGCCAGCCCAGGTCGGATCACTACGAAGGCGAGGGCTACGTCATCGTGCGCCACCCCGACACCGAGGTGGTCAAGGCCGCGGTGAAGACCATCGTGGAGACCATTCGCATCGAGTACGCATGAAACTCCCACAATCCATCGAGGGTGTGGTCGAGGTCACCGTGGCTGCTGCCGCCGGCAGCAACAAGTGGCTGCTCATCGAGGTGCCGCACGGCGCCACGCGCAAGAGCGACTACGACGCGGTGTTCTCCAAATTGAAGAGCCGGCTGCCCGAACAGCTCGAACACTTCTTCTTCGTGAACACCGACATCGGCGCGCCCGAAGGGGCCGCGTGGCTCGGCAAGACGTTGTCGGCGCAGGGCATCAACGTGGTCGTCGCGCGCTGCCTGATGCCCCGCACGTTCATCGATACCAACCGGGTCATCCTGCAGAACGGTGACGGCAAGGTCGTCGACGGTTTGACGCCGGGACTGCCGGGCTACATCGACTCGCCTGAAGACGCGCAGTGGCTGATGGAGAAGCACGCGGCCTACCACCAGGTGGTCAGCGCGGCGTACCAAGAGGTCTGTCGCGGCGCCGATGGGCTCGCGTTGCAGTTGCACTCGTATTCACCGCGTTCGGTGTCGATCGAGAAGACCGACGGCAACATCGTGACGGCGCTGCACGCCGCCTACGTGCCCGAGGTCTACGCGAAGTGGCCTGAGCGCCCGCCGGTCGATGTCATCAGCGCGCTGCAGGACGGGAGTTTTCGCGCGGCGCCGAAGCTGGTCGACGCCACGCTGGCTGCGTATGCGGCCGACGGCATCGTGGCCCAGGAGAACGGCACCTACCACCTGCACACCGTGGCCATGGGCTACGAGTATGCGCGGGCCTACCCGCAGCAGGTGTTGTGCGTGGAACTGAACCGCGGGCTGGTGGCCGACCCCTTCGTGCCCTTTGGGGTCTCGCCCATCAGTGAGGCGAAGGTCGCGAAGATGGTGGCTCCCCTCGGGCGCGTGTTGGCTGGCGCACTGGCTTAGTGCCGGGCGCTCACCCGACCGTCGGTCTTTCCGTGCACGCCCTTCACGTCGTCGGCCGCCTGGCCTGTCACCAGCGCCTTGCCGGCAAAGGACCATGCGTTTCGTCAGGCAACGGATCGCCCAGGCGCCTCGGTGAGGCGTGTTGGCCCCTCACCCCGACTAAGCGGGGCCGACCTTTTCTGCGGGTACCGAGGTGCCGACCTTCTTCACCTCGAAGCCCTTCGCGTCGCGCTTGAGCAAGGCGATCGACTCGAAGTTGTGCGCCTGCCAACGCAACCCACCCTCGTAGAAATAGGTCATCGAGACCCCCGCCGTGACGGCCTCATCGACCAGGTGCAGCAGCACCGAGACGGTCGAGGAGTTGAACTGGATGAGGTGCTCGAAGTGCAGATCGAGCTTCGCCCGCCGGGTGGACGCCTCTGCGAGCGCGACCTTGAAGTAGGCGCGCAGGGCCTCGCCCGGATTTCTTGAATTGCTCGAACCGCGCCAGATGAGCTCGAGCCCATCGGCGGTGCTTCCCACCTCGATGCTCAAGTCCCCGAAGATGGTGCCGTGCATGGACCTCCCTAAGCCGGTGTGGGTTCAAGTGTACCCCGCCTCTTCGGTGACGACTGTGAAAGTTGGCGTGGGCGGGGGCTTGGTGGTCTGGTTCGGTCAGACATGGTGAATCTGCAAGCCGAAGAACTGCTGATCGAAGTCGACGAGCGAGAAACGGGGCTCCTGGTCCTCAATTGGCTGGGTCGATCCGCCAGTCGCAGCCCCGGTTCCGTGCTGCACCCCTGGTTCGATCAGCTCTTCGGCGTGGCCCGCGACCGGAACGCGACCCTCGAGATGCGCTTCGAGCGGCTGGAGCACTTCAACTCGTCGACCATCGCCGTGCTCATTCAGCTGATCAACTCGGCCCAGGATCGCCGCATTCGCATGACCGTGCGGTACGACGCCAACCTGCGCTGGCAGACGCTGAGCTTCGATGCGCTGCGGCGCGCGTTGCGGCCGTTCGATCACGGGCCGGATCAGGTGCAGGTGCAGTTCGTGGCGCAGTAGCGAAGCAAGTGCCCCCTCGACTGGGCTCGGGGAGACCGGTGAACGGGGGGTCAGGTGACCCGGCGCAACATGACGATGGTGAGATCGTCGTCTTGTTTCTGTTGATACGCCTCGACGCGCGCGCGAATGAGACCCACGGCCTCTCGCAGCGGCACCTTGCCGGCGAGCTCCGTGAGCACGCGGCGCAGGCCCGCTTCCCCGAACATCACGCCGCTGGCGTTGGCCGCTTCGGTCAAGCCGTCGGTGTGCAGCAACAACCAGTCGCCCACTTCCAATCGGAGCGTCTGATCCTCCACCGAATTGCGCACGTCATCGACCACGCCGATCCACGGGCCTTCGTTGGTGATGATCTCCACCGTGTTGCTCTTCGCGCGCCACACGAAGAAGTCCTGGTGTTTGCCGGCGATGATCAGCCGGTCGTCTTCCAGGCGAATGACGTTCAACGTCATGTAGCGGTGCCCACCGAGGCGAGACACGTTGTCGCGGATCACCCGGTTGGTGTGCACGAACACGTCGGAGGGCGTGCGGGCCGGGTTGGCGTTGACGAGCGTGGCGATCGCCGTCTGGGTCATCATCATCACCAGCCCCGACTCGACGCCGTGGCCTGACACGTCACCGATGGCCAGCCAGCGCTCGGCGTGCGGCGTCTCGAAGAAGTCGTAGTAGTCGCCGCCGACTTCTTCCGCGGGCGACATGGAGGCCTCCAGCTCCCACGGCCCCAGGCGCCGGTTCTTGGGCAGCAGCGAGGTCTGAATGCGCTGGGCGACCTCCATCTCGCTCCAGAGGCGATCGCGGGCCGATTTGAGGTCGGCGCGGGAGGTCTCGAGCACCACGTTGGTGTCTTCCAGCTCGGCGCGCAGGCCGAACTCGCGCTGAATGAGGCGGTAGCGCGTCTCGCTCATCGCCACGATGAGCAGCACCGACGAGAGCAGGAAGTAGAGGTTGTTCACCAACGCGCTGACGGGGAACTCGGCGCCCAGAAACAGGTTCGCGCCCAGGTACATCGCGACGGTGAGCAGGCCGTTGATCGCCGAGTGAATCGAGCGCCACGGCAGCAGCACGTTCACCGGGAAGATGACCAGCATCAGGCCCACGTAGTACCCGGAGTTGAAACCTCCGAGGTCGACGGTCATCTGCACGATCATCCCGCAGACGATGGCGTTGAACGCGTAGCCGTGCAGGTAGGCCAGCTTCGAGGGCTTGCTCGCGCGCAGAAGGAGCAGCTGTACGAACGAGGTGAGCGTGGCCACGCCTCGGTAGATGGCGAAGCGGCCCAGCAGCTCGCGGGGCATCGTGACGTAGTCGAGCAGCAAGAACAGCGGCACGAGGAACACGCCCAGCACCGCGATGATCTTCATCCAGTCGTGGACGAGCTCGTCGCGGTAGGCCTTGAAGCGTGCGCCGGTGAGCGCTTCTTTGGGAGGTGTGGCCGTCATGTGCCGCGCTCCACGGTGAGGAACATCTGGCAGCCGGTGTCGTCAAAGCCCACCTTCACGACCGCACCGGGCAGCCCTGCTGCGAGCGCGGCGAGCTCTTCTTCGGTGCGGTAATACAGAACCCAGTCGAGCCAGTACGCCATGTAGAAACGGCTGGGGTTCTTCACGTGGTAGTTGCCCACCACCAGCGCGCCACCGGGGGCGAGCAGCTCGTACAACCGCGCGAGCACGGCCTTCGCCACGGGCGGCGTGAGGTAATCGAACATGCCCATGCTGTAGATGAAGTCGAATTGCCCCCAGCGGGCGGCGACCGCGCGTTCCTTGAGCAGGGTGCGCACCGAGTCGTTGACCAGCGTGAGCTTCTTCGGCGAGCCCACGCGCTCGATGGTGCTGCGCGCCGCGGCGAGCGCCTCGTCGTCTTGATCGAGAAGCGTGACCTCGAGCCGTTGCGGGTCGACGCCGCCCTTGAAGATGTCTTCCAGCTCACGCGCGGGCCCGCAGGCCACCGACAGCACGCGAAACGGCTGGGCCTGGCTCTGGGCGAGGTGTTGCCGCAGCAGGCGGGGAATGAGCACGCGGCGATTGCGCACGGCCTCGGCGGCGGGGTGCTGCACCGGGTGGCGGTGCATGAGCTTGTTGAACGCCCAGGCGCCTTCGTACCGGTCGTCGTAGATCATCTGCATCATGGTGGCGTCGCCTGCGTAGCCGCGCGGCTTGAGGTTGGTGCGCTCCATGAAGGCCGAGCCGAGGATGAAGGGCCACAGCTGCTGCCGAAAGTAGTACCCGTGGCGCTCGTGCTGCTCGGAAGTGAACTCGCGCACCAACGAGGTGAGCGTCTCGAGGTTGCCGTCGAGGAAGCGGAAGAACTCGGGGCCCGCGCGGCGCAGCAAGACCTCTTGCGCGGCGGCGCCCACGTGCGGCGCTTCTTTCGAGAAGGCGCGATCCTGCTCGTCGAAGAACTTCTTGTAGACGGTCAGGTCGTAGATGAGGTCGGCCACGAAGCCGCGAAAGCCCTCGGTGATGGTGGTGCGCTGCGCGAGCACCAGGGGCAGTTCGTTGAAGAAGCCCAGCAGGTTCTTGAGGCGGCCCTGCTCCATCAGCGTGTGGCAGTCGTAGACGTCGTCGACGAAGACGAGCTGATCAGACTCGCCGACCAGCCTGCACTTCGTGAGCGTGAGCGTTCGGTTGGGGTGCTGGAGCACCACGCGCGGAAAGACGGTGCCGGCGGGGGGCATCTGGCTGAAGCGCGCGCGCAACGACAGGGCAGAGGCGGCACAGACGTGAGCTGGCCACGCGCGCCCGGCCTCGTCGAAGAGCTCTGCCGGGACTTCGGTCGTGTTCACGAGAGGCTGACTCCGACCTGGTACACGGCCGACATGGCGAGGCGGCCCGTGCCGGTGACATAGAAGTCGAGCAGGCAGCGCGCCTCGTAGGCGATGCGGCACAGGCCCAGCCCGCTCTCGCCTTCCTGGTAGCTCTGCGAAGAGACCTGCTTGAGCCGCTCGACGTACGCCTGAAAGGGGCTCTGGAAACCGCGCATCCACTGAATGCGATCGTCGAGCTGGCGCACGGCCGCGGGATCATCGACGACGGGGTTCTCCACCTCGACCACCACGGCGCGATCCGACACGTCGATGGCCAGGCTGATGAACTCGTCTGCTTGGGTCCAGGTGCCGTACTTGATGGCGTTCTCCATCAACTCGGAGGCGGTCATCGCCATGGCGTACGCCTCGTTGGCGTCGAGCCCACACTCCGAGAAGAAGGCCTTCAAGGGCGCCCACTCACGCTTCGCGGCTTCCCAATCGGGAGGCAGGCGCTTCTCGATGCGTTTGTGTTGCAGCCGACGCGTCATGGCTTTCTCGGGGGGAACCGAACCTCGCTGCGCACTGTACCTCGGTCCGCGCAGACTGGATCATTTCCGGCGCCCTGCAACTGTCACCCAGCCGTCAGCAGGCCTCTTTGCACCCTGCGCTGCGCCTGGGCGGCACGCTGCAAGTAGGGGTGGGTTTCTAGGCGCAGGGTCTGCTGCCACCCGCGGCACTTCAAGGCCCGGCTGCAAGCCATCGGGCTTTGCAGAAAGTGAAGGGCGAAGGCATCAGCTGAGGCCCAGCAGCCTCGCGAGCCACCGCGTCGCTTCTCCGCCCAGCAAGACGTTGAGCAGGATCTGCGGAATGAAGCCGATGAACGTGCCGAGCATCAGCCGCGGCAGGGGCACGTTGAGCACGCCGATGAGCAGCTGCGCGGGGGGCATCGTGCCGGTGGCCGCGCGGTAGAGGATGACGCCGAGCAGGCCGCGCTCCGTCACCCAACGTTCGTACCTGCGCAGCTTCGGGGGAATGCGACGCTGCACCCACTCGAAGGCCACGTACCGGGCGAAGGCCACGTTCACCGTCGCTGACCCGAGCGCGCCCATCATCGCGAGGAGCAGCGCGAGCGGTGGCGGCCACACGAGCCCGGCGACGACGGCGAACATGGTGCCGGAGACCCCGAGCGGCTGCACGAAGGTGAACGCGAGCAGGTACACCCCCACGCCCCAGGGCCCATACGAGCGCACCCACTGCACCGTTCGTTCGAGCGAGAAGTCATCGAACGTGCCCGAGAGAAAGAGCCCGAGCGCGAGCACGAGCGCCCCCACCAACAGGGCGAGCTTCACGACAGGGGTTCCGGGGGCGGCGCCGTTCAAGGCACGAGCGTAGCGAAGAAATCACAGTCGGCAGCGCGCACCGAAGCTCCGGAACACGAAGGGCACGTCGAGGCCGTGGGTCGCACCGACGAGCGCGGCTGCGGGGCCAGCGGGCTTCCAGGTGAAGAAGTAGCGGAAGACGGGCTCGCTCTGGTTGGCAGCCACCGCACGCGCGATGGTTCGGGCGGCTCCAACCCAGGGGAGCTTCAGGAGTTTCAATCATCGAGACCGAAGTCGCACGCCGACTCCATCAAATCGAGGCGCCAGCGCTGGGCCGCTTTGGCGCAATTGCCTCAAAACACTCAGGCAGGCGCGGCGGCACGAGGGGTGCTTAGCGCGGGCTCATGAGCACGCACCCACGCCGTTGGTTCTCGTTGATGATTCTCTTCACTCTCGCTGCCTTGCCGGGGTTCGCGCAGACAGCGGGCGAGAAGGTCAAAGACACCGTCAACGACGGCACCCGAGCGGTGAAGAAGACCGTTCACCGCGCGGGCGAGGCGCTCTGCACAGGCACCAAAGCCGAATGCGCCAAGCAAAAGGTCGTCAACCGCGGCACCGAGGCGAAGGACGCGGTGAAGGACAAGGTGGAAGAACTCAAAGACAAGGTCGACTGACCTCCCTCCACTCGCGGGTCGTCTCCAGACCCCCCGAGGCTTTGCTCCCGCAATCACGTCCAGCAGGAATCGAGGACAAGTTCGCAGCGCCTTTTCCAGTCGTCAGTGCGCGAGGCGTTCACACGCCCCGTCTTCGCAGCCCTGCGCTTCGGGCTCGTGGGCGACGCGATCGATGACCTTGATCAACTGCGCTTCAGGCTCGAACTTCATCGCGCGGGAGATCTCGTGCCTGCGTGAAGAGAGCCCGTGGAACAGCGACCTCGCGCGGCTCTTGAGCGGCTCACGTGACGCGCGCTCTGCCCAGACGCGGTAGTCATCGAGCGCCCAGAGCGCCATCACGAACGCCTCGGTTCCCCGGTACACCCCGCCCGCGGAGTCGATGACCACCAGCTCGTCGTTGCCCCACGGCAGCCCGGCGAAGACGCGCTTCGAGGTCTGACCACCTCGAGGCAGGCAGGTCAGCGGCAGCAGCTTCGTTTGTGTGCGGAGCCAGTCCGCGCACTTGCAGCAGAAGCCGCAGGTCTCGTCGTACAGCACCCACAGCGCTTCGATTCGCGCAGGCATGCGTCACGCGCCCACGGGGCGGAAGTACTGCTCGGGTGCGACGGGGGCTGCGCTGCGATCCGAGATGGCGCGGCGGCGCATGCGGTTGAGCACGTAGAGGTTTGCGAAGTGCATCACGCCGAGAATGAGCAGGACCGCGCCGTAGTCGGTCGCCACGTTTTCAATCACCGCCGACGCGCTCGAGGGGTAGAGGTTGCCCTTGAGTGAGCGCGCCACCCAGCCACCGTTGACCAGGTAGAAGCCCACCAGCAGCAACTGGTTCACCGATTCAGCAAGCTTCTCTTTGCCGATGAAGGTGTCGGCGAGGAAGGCGGCGCCGTTTCGGTAGAGCGTGCGGCCGACCCAGGCGGTCGTGCCCAGAGACAGCACGAGGTAGGTGACGTGTTGCGCGATGACGTGGCTTTGCGAGGGCATTTCGTTCGGGTCCATGCCGGGAGTACCGGAAGGCCTCGCGCTGGTTGCGTCGAATTCATTGAGCGCGGTCAATCATCTGGCGCAACCCATCGACCACCGGCGGCACCGCACCCGCGAGCACGCCCAGCACCCAGGTGGGTTCGCGCAACACCTGACGACCCAATCTCCAGGCCTCGAGCCGAGCCAACGACGCGAAGTACGCCACCGCCATCAGCACCGCCCCACCACCCAGCGGAATGTACGCGGTCAGCGGTGCACCCGGCCCCAGCATGGCCACGCGCACCAGGTAGGCCGCGAGCGCAAAGCCGCCCGCGAGGAACGTCGCCCGTGCATACGGCAACGGACCCGAAGGACGCGCGGTGGTGAGCCCCGTCTTTCGCCAGTGCTGCCGCAACGCACCGACCGCAGCGAGCGCGACACCGAACAACGCGGCCGCCGCCAGAATCCACCCGGTCTCGAAACGCGCCTGCGTGTACATGCGCCCGTCTGCCAGCGTGCGGGTGCCCAGCGCGACGAGCGGTGGCACCTCGCCGACTGCGTGCAGGCGCGGCGTCAGGCTCACCACGCCCGCCCACGCGACCGCGGCGAACGACACCGTCATCGCGACTGCGACCGCGCGGCTCCAGAGCTGCTCATCGGCGGGCAGCGCGCCGGCTTCTTCCAACGTGACCTGACTGAGCGCGAGCTGGAATTCGCGCGCTGACTCGAAGCGACCTTCGGGACTCGCCGTCATCGCGCGCCGAACGATCGCGTCGATGCCACCCGGGAGTAGCGCACCTTCACCCAGTGGCGTCTGGCCGGTGATGAGCTGACGCAACATCGCTCCGAGCGCGTACACGTCGGCGCGAACCGTGGCCGCTTCACCCGCGAGCACCTCCGGCGCCACGAAGCCTGGCGTGCCCATCGCTGCACCCGGCTTCGTCAGACTCTTGCCGCTCGTCTCCCGCGCGATGCCGAAGTCGGAGAGCTTCACCTCGCCGTTGGCCGTGAGCAGCACGTTGTCCGGTTTCACGTCGCGATGAACGAGCCCCGCATCGTGCACGGCCTGCAGCGCGCCGCACACCGAGCTCATCACCCGCACCGCCTCACGGGGCGGCAGTGGAATGCGAGAGGTCAGCGTGCCGCCTTCGACCAGCTCCATCACCAGCCAGGCTTCGCCGTCTTCTTCGCCGGCATCGAACACCTGCACCACGTTGGGGTGTTTGACCTTCGCGAGCGCGCGGGCCTCGAGCGTGAAGCGTTCTTTGAGCTCGGGCACGGCTTTGAGCGCAGGTGAGAGAAACTTCACCGCCACCAGGCGATCCAGCTTCACGTGACGGGCGCGGTAGACGGTGCCCATGCCGCCCTCACCAAGGGGCTCGAGCAGCTCCAGGCCGGCGAAGGTGGGGCTCTGCTCGGTGAGCAGACACTTCGGGCATGGCCCTTGCGTTTTCAACTGACTACCGCAGCGCTGACACGTCATCGGCTCAGCGAATCCAACAGCGAGTTCACTTCGTTTTCCAGCTCTGCGCCTTCACCGACGGTTTGAAGCACTTCCGCCTCGACCAACGCGCGGAACCGCAAGCGCGCGCGGTGGAGCAGTGACTTGAGCTGCGGAATGGAGAGCCCGTACTGCTCCGCTGCGTCTCGATAGGCAGGTGGCTCATCGGAGGGTGAAAAGAACCGGCGGATGAGCTCGAAGTCGCCCGTGCGCGAATGCCAGTCGTGCTCGAGGGCCTTCATGGCGCGCTCGAAGACGGAGACCGCCCAGGCGCGCTCGAACGCCAGGTCGGGGGGCAGAGCAGGGTCAGCGAGGCGTTCACCCAGGACGAGGTCGAGTTCGATGGCCTTCGTCTCACCGCCCCGTTTGGCGGCGGTCGACTTCTCGTGTTGGCGAATGAGAAAGTTCTCGGCTGCGACCTTGAGGAAGCCGCGAAGACGGCCTCGCTGTGGGTTCAATCGATCGATGACCTGGCGCTCGAGCAGCTCGAGACACAGGCCTTGCACCGCGTCGGCTGCAGCTGCACCGTCGAGGCCGCGCGCGCGGAAGAGGGCGTAGAGCGAGGTCCAATACGTCGAGAGCAGGTGGCGCCAGGCCTGTGCTTTCGCCTCGGGTGATTCGCTGGCCGCGAGGATCAGCGTCCACCGCGTGGTGGGAAAGGCACTCATGGTCTGGACAGTACCTGACTCCGCCCTGCCCCTGCCCCTCTCCCGGACGGAGAGGGGACTTCGCGTTCAGCCTCCGGTTTTCTTCTTCATGTGGTCGATCACCATGCTGTGCTCACGCTGCGGGCTGAACATGATCAACTCTGCGTCGGCGTCGACCATCACGTTGTGCCCCGGCGGCCAGTAGAAGAGATCGTGCTGTTTCACGGTCTCCTTCGTGCCCTTCGCGTCGGTGGTGGTGACCTGCCCGCTCAGCACGTAGCCCCAATGTGGGCACTGGCAGACGTTGCCTTCGAGCCCCACGAAGAGCGGCTTGGTATCGACGCCCTTCGCGAGCGAGAAGTACTCGCCGCTGATCTTGTCGAAGCCATTGACGCTGCCGAACTCGGTGCGCTGGCGTACGACTGCACCCGGAATCTGCATCCGCACTTCCACGTCGTTCTTTGTCACGTGCATCACGTTCCCCTTTGAGTGGGCCAAACCGGATCGATGGATCCGAAGTGCGCTGAGTAGCGGAGCAGGTGAACACCAGACACCCCGCAACCGGCCGGTCGAGGTGCAGACATCGGGGAGCAACGCTGACATGACGCGGGATGGGACGCGCCGCTCGGCTCTCGGCCGTTTTGGTTCGCGTCGGGGGCGGTGCTCCTCACCATGGCGAGCCCGCAACGGGGTCTCGTGCGGCTCATGAACGCCGCCGCCCCTTTGGTCTGAACAGGCCCTCACCCTCACCCTGCCCTGAAATGAGAGGGCACCTGCACGACCTGACTGAGGGAACAGCTTCGTCTTTCAGCGGGTTCAAGGATGGACTGTTACAGTCGGGCGCCCCGTGCACGAGCCGTCATCGCCACTTCCCGTTCCGGAACCACCGCGTCCACCGACGCCTGCCTCTTCTTCTGACGGCCGTGCGTTGCGGCTGCTCGCCGAGGTGCGCGCCGCACAGGCCCGGGCCCTGCAGACGCAGGGTGTGCTGCTGGCCGTCGTCACCTTCCTGGTGCTGCTCGTCGCCGGTGCCTGGGTTGGTTCGTATGCCCCCCGCGGGGGGCTTGCGCTGATCGTCGGTGGTGGCTTTGCCGCGGTCACGGTGATGGTGCTCTTCGGCGTCGTGCTGCCGCGCCGCCGGGTGGGCGACGACGCTCGTACCGCCCGCACGCTCGCAGCCCAGCTCCCCGAGCTCAACCTCGACCTGCTCGCCGCCGTCGAGCTCTCGAAGGCGCTGGGCACGCGCGAAGACTTCTCACCCGACCTGGCGCGCGCGTTCTTGCGTGACGTCGATGCCCGCGCGTCGCGGTTGTCCGTCGACAAGCTGATCGATCAAAAGCCTACGCAGCGCGCGGCCATGGCGCTGGTGGCCACCGTCTTCGTGTTGCTCGCGCTCATCTTCGTGAAGGGCGCCACCCTGCGCGCGGGCCTCGCGATGGCGTTGATGCCCGCGGAGGCCGCTGAACCGTTGCGCCGTCAGCCCATCACGGGCGACGTCGAGCTGACCTACCGCTACCCCGTGCACACCGGCCTCGACGTGCGCACCATACCTTCCAGCACCGGTGACGTGAGCGCGCCCGCGGGTACCGAGGTCACGCTGAAGACCCGGGCGGATCGCGACATCGAAGGCGCCGCGTTGGTGCTCATGCCTGGCAATCAGCGCGTGCCCCTGCGCCTGGAGCGCCGTGAGCTGACGGGCAGCTTCGTGCTCAACGAGAGCGGCACCTGGCACGTGGTGTTCCTCGAGGGCGATGACGTGGTCGCCGAAGGGCCTGATCAATCCATCACGGTCGAAGCCGATCAGCCGCCGCAGGCCCGCATCACCTCGCCCATCGACGGCGTCGAGCTCGACCCTTCGAAGCAGCTCGTCACGCTCAAGTTCGACGCGTCGGATGACTACGGGCTGTCTGCGCTCGAGCTCGTCTACACGCCAGCGGGGGGCGAGCCCAAGCGCATCTCGTTGAAGCCCGATGACGGCCGCACCACGCGGGGCAACTTCCAGTGGGATCTCGCGCCGCTCCAGTTGCGGCCCGGGCAAGAGGTCGTCTACTTCCTCGAGGCCACCGACAACGACGCGGTCAAGGGGCCCAAGAAGGGCGTCTCTTCCGCGATGCGTTTGAAGCTGTACAGCTCAGCGGAGCACCGCCGTCAGGCCCTGGCCAAAGCAGAAGAGTTGTGGGGCCGCCTGGTCGATCACCTCGCCGACCGCATGGAGGCGCCGGATCGCGCGAGCCCCACGCCGGTCGACGCGGCGGTCGCCGGCAAACCCATCGATGAACGGGGCGTGCAGTTGGCCAGCGACGTTGCCGGGCTCGCGCAGGAGATAAAAGACGAGCGCGACCCTTCGGAAGAGCTGCTTTCCACGCTGCTCAACATCAGCGCCGAGCTGAACAAAGACGTCTCGCAGGTGGTCTCGCAACGCCGCGTGCTGCTGCGCATCGCCGGGCGAGAAGGTGGCGTGCCGGGCAAGAATCAGTTCGTCGACACGCGCAACGGCACCTTCACCCAGGACATCGCGCGCCGGGTGGCCACGTCGATCGCCACCGACATTCAGCACTCAGAGAAGAACGTGCTGTACCTCGAGGCGCTGCTCGACCGCGCCAAGCTCGACGCCATTCGCGACCTCGCAAACCAACTGCGCGACGAGCGCAAAGAGCTCTCGCGCCTGCTGGAAGAGTTCGGCCGCACCAAGGATCCGAAGATTCAAGAAGCGCTCATCGAGCAGATGCAGAACTTGAAGCAGCGCATGCTCGAGCTGCAGCAGCGCATGGCCGAGCTGAGCAAGGGCATTCGCGACGACTTCATGAACGCCGAGGCGCTCCAGCAGATGCTGGAAGAAGACGGCCTGCAGTCTTCGCTCGATGAAGTCGAGAAGCTGGTCAAGGAAGGCAAAGCCGAAGAGGCGCTCAAGAAGATGCAGGAGCTCGCGATGGAGCTCGACGCGATGCTCGAGCAGCTCGACGAAGCCTCCGACCGCGCGGATGATCAAAGCGACCCCGAGCTCGCCCGCCAGTACGAGGAGTTTCAGAAGAACCTCGACGAGACCGCCAAGAAGCAGGAGCAGCTCGCCGACAAGACGCGGGCCCTGCGCGACAAGTACCGCGAGCAGCAGAAAGAGCGCATCGCGCGCCAGGGTGAAGCGCTCAAGCGTGAGCTCAAGGAGAAGCTCGAGGAGCTCGACAAGAGCTGGAAGCAGCTCGAGGGCGACCGCTTCGGCTTCCGCTTCGAAGACGTGCAGCAAGAGGCGATGCAGGCGCGCGACAACGTGCAGCAGTCGCTCGAGGCCAACGACTTCGATCTCGCCTCAGAGGCCGCGGATCGCATGGAAGACAAGGCGACCCAGATGGCCGAGGCCGCAGCCGAGCTGCGTCAACGTGACGAGCTCTTCAACAACCCACCCGAGGTGCGGCGTGAGTCGAAGCAGGCCGCCGACAAGGTGCAGCGCGACGCGAAGAAGGCCTCTGAAGTGGCCCAGAAGCTGCGCGACCTCTTTCCCCAGGCAGGTCAGCAGATGAGCGAACAAGACCGGCAGCAGATGAACGAGCTGGCGCGGGGGCAGAAGCAGCTCCAGCAGCAAGCGCAGCAGCTTCAGCAGCAGATGGAGGCCATCGGTGAACGGGCGCCGCTCTTCGATGAAGACGCGCAGCAGCAGATGGACCAGGTCGGTCAGCGCATGCAGGGCGCTGGTGAAAAGCTCGCGGGTAAAGACCCTGGCCGCGGGTTCGGCGAGCAGCAGGGCGCCATGCAGGGCCTGCGCGGAATTCAGCAGGCGATGGAAGAAGCCGCCAAGGGGGGCAAGGGCGGGAAGGGTGGCAAGGGCGGTATTCCCATGCCCATCAAGCGCCGCGGTGGCCGTTCACGCGGTGGTCAGCAGAACGAGAAGGTAGAAATCGTCGATGAGGATCCCAACGCCGGTACCCGTGAGTTCCGCAAGGACGTGATGGACGCGATGAAGCAGGGGGCCCCGGACCGCTACAAGGATCAGAACAAGAAGTACTACGAGGAGCTGGTCAAGTGAGCGGGATCACCGGCCTCAAGGAACCGTTCGCCCCGAGAGCAGTCGAGGGGCGACTTGCTGCGCGAGGCAGAGGTACTTCTTCGACTGCTCTCGGGAGGAACGGGGTGAGCGGAGCTCGGGTTGCGCTGCTGCTCGGCCTGCTCGCCTGGCCTGCCTTCGCGCAGGAAGATCCGTCGGATCTCCCCGAGCTCAAGGGTGAAGCCAAGGCGCGCATTCAGAACCTCGATCAACACCTCGAAGACTGGGATCTCGAGTCGGCCAGGGCCGAGCTCGCAGCGTTGGAGAAGCTCGCCCCCGCCGACATCGAGCCGCTCGCCTACTACCAGGGCCGCATCGCTTTCGAAGAGGGCCGCTACGCCGACGCGCAGGAGCTGCTCGAGAAGGCCGGCCTCACCGACAAACCCGGCAGTTGGGTGCGCCTGGCCAAAGACACCGGCGCCATCACCTTCAACTTCGAGCGCGCCGAGAGTGAACACTTCATCTTCCTGTACCCGAAGGGCAAAGACTCCGTGCTGGTGCCCTGGGCCCTCGACGCGTTGGAGGCCGTGCGCGCGGCGCTGGAACAAGACCTGGGCTACGCGCCCCCTGGGAAAATCCGCGTGGAGATCGTCTCTTCTGCAGGCGAGCTGGCCAAGGTGTCCACCCTGTCGAAGGAAGCGATCAAGACCACCGGCACCATCGCCATCTGCAAGTTCAACAAGCTGATGGTCACCAGCCCCAAGGCGGTGGTCACCGGCTACGACTGGCTCGACACCGTCGCGCACGAGTACGTGCACCTGGTCGTCAGTCGAAAGAGCCGCAACACCGTGCCCATCTGGATGCACGAGGGCCTCGCGAAGTATCTCGAGTCGCGTTGGCGCGGGCCCGCGGGCGGGGCGATGACGCCTCCGACGCTGGCCTTGTTGGGCAGCCGGGTGAAGAGCAACAAGCTGGTGCCCTTCGAGAAGATGCACCCATCGATGGCGCTGCTGCCCACCGCTGAAGACGCAGCGACCGCGTTCGCCGAGGTCTTCTTCGCCATCAAGCTCATCGACCAGGAAGGTGGCCCGCAGGCCCTCGAGCGCATGCTCGAGGCGATGTCGAAGGGCGTGAGCGATCGCGCCGCCGTCGAGCTGGTGATGAAGCGCAAGTGGCCCGAGTTCGAGAAGTCGTGGATGGCCTCTCTCAAGAAGCAGCCGTACCCGAAAGAGCTGCTGCCGCCCTCGAGCAATGAGAAGAAAGAGCTGCTCGAGGCGGGCGCGCAGAAGAAGGAACCGAAGAAGAAAGGCCGCGAGGTCAGCTTCGGTGACTTCGATGAAGTGAAAGAGACCGACGCGCGGCGCGCCGCTCATCTGGGTGAGCTGTTCCGCGAGCGCAAGCGCATGGGCGCCGCGTCAGAGGCGTATGGCCGCGCGTACAAGGTGGTGGGCGACAAGTACGAGTCGGTCTCGAACAAGTACGCGCTGACGTTGCTCGAGCTGCGCAAGTTCGATGAAGCCGCGCTGGTGCTCGAAGGCAGCCTCAAGACACACCCCGGGAGCGCCTCGACCAACGTGCACCTCGGCCGCATTCACCTGCGCGCCAAACGCTACGGCGCCGCCAAGAAGGCCTACCTCGACGCGCTCGCGGTCAACCCCTTCGACCCTGAAGTGCACGTGGCGCTCTACGCCGCGGGTGACGCGCTCAATGACGCCACGCTCAAGACGAGGGCCAAAGGCGCGCTCAAGGTGTTGCTGCAGGTGGATGAGGCCGTGGTGCCGCAGCTGGCCAAAAAGTTCGCGCAGTCTGATGACCTGGCGCAAAACGAGCTCGAGGCCCCTGAACCCCCGCGCGTGACGCCCGACGCCGGCTGACTCGAGCGGCGCGCCTCTTGCTTTGCTCCTGAGACAGGGGGCTGCATGGCACACGATTCTTCGGTACCCAAACGAGTCCGCTTCTTCACCATGGGCATGGGCGCCGCTTTTCTGGGGCTCGGTGTGGCGAAATTGGTGGGCCTTTCGCCACAGTTCGCCTTCTTCGAAGAGCTCGGCCTGCCTCGCGCGTTGGTGCCGATGGTGGGCGCCGTCGAGCTGCTGATCGGCCTGTTGTGCCTCAATCGCTCGACCCAGTCGTACGGCGCGGTGGGCGTCATTCTGCTGATGGGCGCCGCGGCGCTGACTCACGTGATGAGCGGCTCGCGGTTGTACATGCTCTTCATTAACGCCTACTTCCTGGCCGCCGCCATCTGGGTGGTGCGCATGGAGCGACCGCGCTTCCTTCAGGTCACTGAGTCTTCAGAACGTCACACATGAAGGCGAGCAGCCCGGGCTTTCTGTTCGCACGCCTGTTCGGCATCGAGGTGCGGCTCGACTGGAGCCTCGCCATCATCTTCGCGCTGGTGACGGTGAACCTGGGGCTGGGGGTGCTGCCGTCGTGGCACCCCGAGTGGGGAGTGCCGGTGGTGTGGTTTGGCGCGGTCATCGCGGCGAGCCTGCTGTTCGCCTCGCTCCTCGCCCACGAGCTGTCGCATGCGCTGGTCGGGGCCGCTCAACGTGATGCTGGCGTTGTTCAACGTGATGCTGGCGTTGTTCAACATGGTGCCGGGTTTCCCGCTCGATGGCGGGCGGGTGCTGCGGTCGGTGCTCTGGGCGTCGACGGGCGACCTGCTCAAGGCCACGCGGTGGGCTTCGAACGTGGGGCAGGTGGTCGCGTGGTCCATCATGGCGATGGGTGTGCTCAACATGGTGCGCGGGAATCTTGGCGGCGGGGTGTGGCTGCTGCTCATCGGTTGGTTCGTCAACCGCGCGGCGAAGACGAGCTTCCAGCAGCAGGCGCTCAAGCACGCGCTGGAGGACGTGCCGGTGAGCCGGTTGATGCTCACGCGGCTCGAGCGCATCTCGCCCACGTTGATCATCGACGAGTTCGTGCGCGATCACGTGATGGCGGAGGACCAGCTCGCCTGGCCGGTGGAAGCGGAGGGCGTGTTGTTGGGGATGATCACCTTCGATGACTTGCGCCAGGTGCCGCGTGCGTCGTGGGCTTCGACCCGGGTGCACGACGTGATGATTCCGGCCGCGATGCTCTCGACCTTGCCGCCTGGTGCGGGCGCGGAGCAGGCGCTCGAGGAGTTGACGAAGCGCGAGGTGGAGCGGTTGCCTGTGCTGGAAGCGGGTCACCTGCTCGGGCTCGTGCGCCGGCAGGATTTGATGCGGTGGATGTCGCTGCAGCTGGGTCCCAAGCCGGTGTGAGCTTGAACAACAGCCTTCGGTGCGTGGGGGTTGGGGGATCAGGCACGTTGCGCGGCTCTCGCAGGCCTCTCGGCTTCGGGCGAAGAAGGTTTTCGTGACCAATTCTGTGCGTTCAGGAGACCTCGGGCGCAGGCGTACGGGCCGCTGTACGCTGGCGGCCGAGGTCGCCAATGCGTCACGATCGCATCCTCGCGCGAGGTCGAGAGGCAGGCTCGCGAGGGGCTCAAGGGGCGATATTGAACTCGCCGCGCTCCCCGGTGCTTTGCCTCTTTACTCCGCGATCAGATCCCTCACGGCACCGTAGTTCTGCTCGTGGATCGCCCCGACTCGCACGCAGCGCACCATGCCTTTGGGATCCACCAACACGTGAATCGGGATCGACGCGGTGCGCGGAACACCGAGCGAATCGAGGAAAGGCCCGAAGTCCTCTTCCGAGCGAATCCACCGAATGGGCCCGGGCAGGTTCTGCCCTCTCCACGCCTCGAGCGCAGGCTTCGCTTCAGTCTCATCGATGCTCAGCAGCTCGAAGCTCAGCGGCAAGTTCTCGCGCGCAAACGCCTCGCGCCAGCGGTTGAGCACACCCATCTCGTCGACACACGGCTTGCACCAGGTCGCCCACACGTTGACCCAGGTCCACCCCTTCGACTTCGCGGGCTCTTTGCCAAACTCACGCAGAGCAGCCGGCACGAAGCGCTTCGAGGTCTCACCTGCTGCCGGGTAGCTCGAGTCGCAGAACGCCTTTGCGCTCGCCGCCTGGGTGGTCTTCTTCACCGACGCAAAGCGTGACGGCGGCGGACCTTGGGGCTTCTCGTCGCAGGCCAGGAACAGGAGCGCCACCCACAGCGCGCGCTCAGATCGCACAGTCGATCCACGCGACGAAGGCGCTGCGGTTGATCTCGACGGCCGAACACTCGCCGGTGCGCGAGCGGTTCCACGTGCAGAACTCGTCACCGAGCTGCGCGTACTGCTCACCCAGCCACAACAGCCCGACCTGGTTCTTCAAATCTTCATCCTTGAACTTGCTCTGCAGGTGGCCGAGCACGCCCTTCGCGCGATCGCGGCTGAGCGTCTCGTTCATGTCGGCGTTGCCATCGGTGCTGGCGCGCGAGACCACGAAGAAGAAGCTGGCGCCGCGTTGATCGCTCCACGCCTTCTCGATGGCCGTCGCCGCGTCGGGGTCGAGCTCGGTCTTGCTTGCGTCGAACTGAATGAGGTGCGCGCGTTTCGAGAGCGGCTTGAACAGCGCGTTGAAGTCATCGCCCGACAGCGCGGCGACCTTCTTCGCTTCCATCGGCTGGCAACCGCGGCCACCACCGCCCTCGATGAGCCCGCACGCACCGGCCACGCGGCGGATGATCGCCTTGAGCTGGGGCGTGCAGTAGCTGTCGTCAGTCACGCTGGCGATCGCCACGTCTTTGCTGGCGCTGGCGGTCTCCTTGAGCCGGGTCTGCGCGGCGCTGGCCCACGCAGCGACGAGGATGACGGGAATGGCCAGGCTCACGCCCAGCAACGTCCACCGCTGTGCTTGTTCGTTCATGGCTCGGTCTCCAACTCTTCAACGGGTTCGGGTTCAGGCGAAGGTTCTGAAGGCGGGGGCCTGGCCACCACGGGCTTCGGAGCAGGCGCAGAGATGACGGGCGAAGGTTTGGCAGGCGGCTTCATCAACGCGCGCGCGGCCTTGCCCTGCTTCGACAACATCTGCGTGAGAGTGAACTCGAGGCCGAGATCGCTGTCTTCGTCGCACATGCGCGAGTTGCCCACGAAGAGCTGAGGCGTCAGCACGGGGATGGCGTTGGCCACCGCCCAGCGCAGGCTCTTGGTCAGCTTGCTCTTCACGCCCGCGCTTCCGAGGCAGCCCTTCACGTCGGGGAAGGTCTGCTCGATCTTCGAGCGCAGCGCCTTCTCGTCTTTCGCGGCGAGCTCGCGCAGCTTCTCCTGGTTTTTGAAGGCCCACTTGAGCACCGCCTGCGCGGCCTTCTCGTCCTTGCGGCCGCTCACCACGCCGCCTGCGCACAACATCGCCTCGCTCACCGCGCACGCACCGGGGTGGAGTGCTTCGGTCACCATCCAGTTGCAGGAGGGATCGAGGGGGAACAACACCGCCTTCAAGTCGAGGCGCTTGCGCAGGCTGCTCGCGCCCAGTCGCTCGTCGAACGCCTTGCAGGCCGGGCAGAGTGGATCGAGCACTTCGATGGCGGGCTCACCGTCGCCTGAAGGCAGCGGCAACATCACCTCGTTGGGGTCTTCCCCGCTCACCAACGAGCCGCAGCCGGCGAGCGAAGTCTTCTTGTCGGGCGTGGGCGTGACCACCAGGTAGGTGATGCTCAGCACCGCCACGAAGGCCACGCCTTCACCGAACCAAAGCGCGTACTTGCCGCCTTGCGGGGTGAAGTCGGGCCGCGCGGTGTTCTTGAGGTGCGCCAGCAACGCGCCGACGAACACCAACGCGCTCGACACATAGATGCCCATGCAGACCTTGCAGGTCTCGCCCACCTTGGCGACCGAGAGGTAGCCATAGACGAGTGACATGAAGACGGGCAGCACCGTGGCGGCGAGGAGAAAGGTGGTCTCGGCTCGTGACGGTTTGCCGCGCCAGAGCAGCAAGCTCGCGCGGTAGACGAGGAAGGCGAAGGTGGCCAACGCCCAGAGGCTCACGGGCACGCCGCCCCACACGCTCTCGCGAAAGAACGAGCTGTACGGGCTCATCATCACGGCCTTGCAGCCGCTCTCGCCCAGCTCCTTGCCGGCCCCGGGAATGAAGGAGCAGTGCACCGAGTGCACCTGGCGATCGAGGTGCTGCATGAAGTCGCTGGTGCTGACCGCGGCGAAGACGCTGCCGAGCAGCGCTCCGAGGACCGCGACAATCAACGGGCAGCGCGTCGCGTGGGCCCCGTACACCGGCTCAGCGTCGAGGGGCTGACTCTCGTCGGGTGGTTGCATGGGCCCCTCGTACCACCGGCGGGCTCAGCGGCGCTCCGGTAAGCCACTGAAATCAAAGGGAGCACCTTTCTCCCAGGTTTTGCGAAAATCACTGCATGCCCATCAGCTCCGTCACCCCTGGTGCATCCCCGGTGGTTCGCAGTGCCGCCACCACCGCATCCGCCCCCGCCGCTGCGACCAGCACGCCGGCCCCGGCCGCAGGCTTCGGCGAGAAAAGTTCGTACACCGCAAGCTCGAGCCAGGCTGCGACTGGTCTGAGCTGGGGCGCCGAAGAGAGCGCGAACACCAGCAAGGCCGTCGAGATTCTCGGGAAGGCCAGCGGCAGCGACGCGGCGAAGCTCAAGGGCTTGCTGAGCCAGGCTTCGATGACCCGTGAAGAAGTTCAGGACGCGGCGAAGGCCCTCGAGAACATCGAACTCTCCCCCGAAGACCGCGCGGTGGTCGAACGGTCGCTCGCGTACGGTGGCGCGCTGGCGAACTGCATGGCCTTCAGCAAGCTGCTGATGGAGACCATCATGGACGACCTGAAGAAGACCCTGAAGCTCTGAGGTCGAATCGATGCTCGAGCAGGACCTGAAGAAACAACTTCTCGCGGACCCGGCCCTCGCCACGCTCGCGAAGGCCGTCGGCGCGACGAACGAGGCGATGGTGTCGCTGGTCGTTCACGCGGCGCTGCACCCTGAGGAACCACGACTCGAAGTGCGCCTCAAGCCCGTGCCCGGGCGCGAGCCGGTGAGCCCGGCGCAGCTGGCCATCGTGGTGCAAAAGGCCATCGACGCGGTGCGTACGAAAGACCCGGCCTTCTTCGCGCAGGTGCAGAAGGATCAGGTGAAGATCACGAACCCCGGTGATCAGCGAACCGTCGACCTCGACTTGAAGGCCGAGCTCTCCAAGGTGCTGCGCTCGGGCCGTCGCTGATGCTGGGAACGGCACACCACCGTTCGCTCCGAAGTATTCCTTCGACTGCTCTCCCAGGGAACAGCCCACATCGAGCGCAGTCGAGATGCCACCTGCCGCGCGAGCAAGATCTGCGCAGACGGACCAGATCCTCAGCGAGGTGACACTGGTGGTGTCTCCTGGAATTTGGTGGGCTGGTAAGCCCTCTCCCCGACCCTTTCCCCCTCGGGGGGGAGGGAGCTCTTGGTTGTTTTGTTTCTATTTTGTGTAGCCGAGCACTCGGTACACCAACCTGCCCAGCCACTCTCTCAACGCCCTCGTGCTCTGCGAGAGGTACTCACCGCGCGGCGCGATGTGTGGATCCATGGAGAGATTGCGCAGGCGGTAGTCCACCGGGAGCAGGTCGGCTTCCACGCCCACCGCCCGAAAGCAGCCCATCGCCCGCGGCATGTGGAACGCGCTGGTCACCAGCAACACCTTCTTCGCGCCGAGCTGCTCGAGCAGCAGCTTGCTCTGCGTGGCGTTCTCTCGGGTGTTGTTCGCCTTGCGCTCGATCACCACCTGCTCCTTTGGCACGCCGAGCAGAATCAACTCTTCCGCCAGATAGTCGGCCTCGGTGCGCAGCTCGCCCCCCAGCTTGCCGCCGCTGACGATGGCCACCTTTGCGCGGCCGGTCACCAGCAACTGCCGCACCTCGAGCAGCCGCTCGACGTTGTCATTCCACGCCGGTGCGTTCGGCAGGCTGCCCTGGGGTGAGACCACGCCGCCCAGCAAGACCACCGCGTCGTAGGTGACGCCTTCTTCCATCGTCGAGACGACGTCGTCTTCGAGCCCCGCCCAGAGCCGGTTCGAAACAGCGGGCGTCGAGCAGGCGAACAACCCGCCCAGGCCGAAGGTCATGAGGCCCACCGCGAGCCTTCGCCGGGTGCCGCGGGCCAGCAGCACGAACCCCACCACCGCGGGTACGCCCGACCACCACAGCGGGTCGATGACGATGTCCAGCAGCTTGGAAAAAATGAAGAACACCTGAAACCCGGGTAGCACGCCGTGTGCCCGCTGAGCCCACATTGATTCTCGGCAGGGGGGCTGGCTGCGGTACGCTGCACACTGTTGTGCTCCCCGTCGCCGGGCCCCACAGGAGCACGAGGTACTCGCCACCATGAAACGTCTGCGCCTCCTGACTCTCACGTCACTCGCGGTGTTGAGTTCCTGCGCTCCCCCCGACAGCGCGCTGCGCGTCAACGTCACCGTGCGCATGGTCGGCACGTCGCGCGTGCGCGCCGACTGCATCAAGCTCACCATCTCAAGCGATACGCAGGAGCTCAAGTCGCTCACCATCAAGCGGCCGGCCGACGACAGCGCGGTCTTCGGCGTGCGCCGCGGCAGTGACTTGCCCGCGTCGGTGAAGGTGCAGGCCAGCGGCTACCTCGGCTCGAATTGCAGCGACGAGTCGACGCTCAAGTTGAACGCGCAGGGTGAAGCGGTCACCGCCGCCTTCCCCGAATCGGGCGTCACCGAGCTCGCCGTCAACCTCGAACCGCCCGGC
>JAYVFP010000302.1:0-70594 GCA_043773025.1 Archangium sp. | reverse complement strand
CCACCGTCTTCTCCGGCGTCAGCACCTTCACCCTGAAGGGCTCCCTGCCCAGGTACCGCTCCTTCAGCCACAGCTTGACGACCTGTTCCACGTGGGCGATCCGGCGCTCCGTCGGCTCCACCAGCACGAGCTCCGGTTGGAGCCCGTCGGGATACTTCGCCGCGTACCAGGTGATGGCCTTGTCCTTCTCCACTCTGGCCACCCCGGTGATGAAGTCGCCGTACCGCTTGAGCTTCCCTCTCTGACAACGTGAGTGAGACAGCAACCACCCCGAAGTTTAGTGAGCAGGGCGAGCAGAGTGACCCTACATGTCGTGCGTGATCAGTTGTCGCCGTTTCCTCAAGGCCAGTTGTCGGCGGGCAGGCCAGCCCGAAGGGCGCGCGTCAGCGCGTGGCAAGGCCACTGGCCGGAGCAAGGCCGCGGTGGGCGCATGACCGAAGTTGCGGAGGTCGAGGTGTCAGAGAAGGCGAAGCGGCTGTGGCGTAGCGCTGCGGAGAAGCTGCGGATTCTGAAGGCAGCGGATGCGTGCACGAAGGTCGGTGAGTTGGGAGCGTTGCTGCGTCGAGAGGGGATCTACTCGTCAAGCCTGTCCAACTGGCGTCGGGCCAGGGAGCGGGGTGAGTTGAACGCGCTGGGACCGAAGAAGCGGGGGCCGAAACCCGTGATCCCGGACGCGCGAGACAAGAAGATCGCCGAGCTCGAGAAGGCGGTGGTGAAGGCTGAGCTGCGGGCGAAGCGGGCTGAGGGGTTGGTGGAACTCCAAAAAAAAGTGTCGGAGTTGCTGGGCATTCAGCTCCCGAAGGAGGGCGAGAATCCATGATCGACCTCGTCCACAAATTCGGTCCGGAACTTGGCATCGTCGCTGCCTGTGCGGCGCTTGGGCTGGCGCGAGCGACCTACTACCGCCAGCTCGAGCCGCCAATGCTTGGGCCTGCGCCCAAGAGGCTCAGCCCTCGGGCGATGACGGGCGACGAGAAGAGGGCCGTGCTCTCCGTGTTGCACGAGGAGCGCTTCGTCGATCTCGCTCCGTCCGAGGTCTACGCGACGCTTCTCGACGAGGGGACGTACCACTGCAGCGAACGGTCGATGTACCGCGTGCTGGCGGAAAATCAGGAGGTGCGCGAACGACGCGCGCAGCTGCGGCACCCGAAATACGCCGCACCCGAGTTGCTCGCCACCGGCCCCAATCAGCTCTGGAGTTGGGACATCACCAAGCTGCACGGCCCGACGAAGTTGTCCTATTTCTACCTGTACGTCATCCTCGATGTGTTCAGCCGCTACGTCGTGGGGTGGCTGGTGGCGCCTGCTGAATCGAAGGCGCTGGCCGAGCGATTCATTCGTGAAACGTGCGAGCGCCAGGGCATCGTCCCTGGAACCCTGACGGTGCACGCTGATCGCGGTTCGTCGATGAAGTCCAAGCCGGTGGCGTTGCTGCTCGCGGAACTGGGCGTGACGAAGAGCCACTCGCGGCCGCACGTCTCGAATGACAACCCGTTCTCGGAGGCGCAGTTCAAGACGCTGAAGTATCGCCCCGACTTCCCGGCGCAGTTCGGGTGCATCGAGGACGCCCGCGCTCACATCAAGGATTTCATCGAATGGTACAACCGTGAGCATCACCACTCGGGGGTCGGCCTCTTCACGCCCTACGACGTGCACCACGGCCTGGCGGCGCAGCGACACGCGGACCGGGCGATCGTGCTCCAAGCCGCCCACCGCGCTCATCCTGAGCGGTTCGTCCGAGGCGTACCTGTGCCGCTGGCGCTGCCCACCGAAGTCTGGATCAACAAGCCGGCCAAGCTGATCACCGAGAAGCCGGAGGAGGCGGAGCTCGAACGAGTTGCAGTCTAAATTGTGACAGACGTTGTCTCATTCGCGTTGACAGGTTCCGCGGCGCGGACTCGTCGTAGTCAAAGCCGACCGCGTTGAGCCCGAAGAACGCCCGAGTCGCGGGGATCCATGCGCGAGTGGGCGTGTGCAGAAGACCGTTCTTGAAGGCGAGGATCTCTTCTGCCGAGTGCTCTCGCGGGCCGTCTATCCACGCGGGCGCCGACTTCACGTCGAGCAACGCGGCTGCTCGCAGTGCGTGAACGATGGTCTCCACCAGGTTGCGATCGGGCTTGAGCGGCGCATTGCTCGCCACCTCGCGTTTCCCCTCGGTGAAGTCGTAGAGGTCGGAATTGATCTCTTCGCCCCCTCGCTCTGCGTAGCGCGTGCCTTCCGCTCGCCAGAACGCCTCTTGCCAGCGCACCAGCTCGGGGAGCCCGTCGACGTCGGCGGACGCGGCAAGGAAGCGTTTGGCGGTGCCGAGCGGATCCTTGGAGTCGATCAGATCAGAGTCGCCGGCCTCGAGCGCGTCGCGGCGTTCCTTGCGCTCGGCGAGCTTCGCTGCATCCACAGCGGGAGGGAGAGCGACTTCTCTGGCCTTGAGTTCCGTGGCGGCCTCGAGCGCGTGTTGGATCTGCGCCCGAATCGTTGGATCAACGCCGCGTCGAACGATCTCGCGGCACTCCTCGACCATGCGAGCGATCGCCAGCTCGCTCTTTCCCGCAACCCGCCAGTCAGAGATCACCTTCTGCGCAGCCGCGAGGGCGTCGACGTGTCGAAGGCAGCCGTAGGCCTTGGTCGCGTACTTCGCGCCGCCCCGCATTTTCGCGGCGAGATCGTCCTCAGACCAGGGCGGCTCACACGTGTCGTTCCACTCGAGCAGAAGCGGCCACGCCTCGAGTTCGGTCAGCGCGAAGTCATGCCGGAGGATCGCGCCTGCAATGAACGTGTGAGCATCGCCACCCGCCCCGGATACCGCGGGTCCATGCTCGGCGAGAGCCAAGCGGGCGCCCTCGAGTTCCTCAAGGGAAGCAGGCGGGAACGTCGGATCTGGATCGGTGTTGACCGCACGAGCCGCGGGTTTCCGCAGAAGTGCGAGCAACCAGGCTGGGGCAGGAGCGATCCCGACCTTCCACGGCAAATGAACCCACGAGTAGGTGCCTTTTGAGCTGATACTCGGGGCGACGACGATCTGTCCGTTGTCGCCGCGAGTATCGAGCCCCTTGCCGAGCTTGCCGGCAGAGTTCGTGACGCTGAAATCGGGAATCTGAAACAGGTAGTGCGTGCCACCGCTTCCAGTGCGCTGCTCGGCAGTGAGCGGGAGGGCGCCGTGTTCAGCGACAAGCCGAGCGAGCGACGCGGGGCCGCCATTGTCGGGATCGACGTCGAGCACGAAGAACCCCGCGCTGGCGCCCGTCGCGATCCCAACGTTCGCATCCGTCCTATGGGCGCTCCACTGGGCGATGGTGGCCGGGTCGCGACTCGCAGCGCGTTGCCACTCCTTGACGCGCGGGTGTTTGCCAGCGCTCGGGCAGTTCGGCTTTCCACAGCTGCAGCTTCCCCGCGTGACGTCATGCAGCGGGATCACCGGCCAGCCGTAGCGCGCGTAGACGGCGGCGGCCTGCATGGGCTTACCCGGTTTGGCGTGTGTGATCGAGACCGGAGCGTTCACGCTGCTGACCCCGAGGCGGCTTCCGTAGGAGCGCCGTGCCGAGGGTCGGAGGTCTTCGCGGCCTGCGCGGCAATCCACTGCTCAACGTCTGCCAGTCGCCAGCGTCGCTGGTTGCCGAAGTAGATGGGGGCAGGGAACGTTCCGGCCCTGCACCAACGCCACAAGGTCACGGGATGCGTGTCGAGCATCTTGCCAACAGTCGACGCCCCGACCCACACCGCGGCTGCCTCGAGAATCTTCGTCGTGCGCATGCGGATAGTAATGAGGCCGTTTGCAGCGAACTACAATGGCGTGATACGGATACGAGATATCCGTTTCATGGGAGGCGCGCGCTTGACGATTCAGAAGCCGATCTATCGGGTGTTTGCGGAACTCAGCTCTCAGCAAGAGGCGTTGCAGTTCGCCCGTCGATACGGGGCGATCGCCTCTCGAGCCTCACCGGCCTCATGGAAGCGAGAGCAGAAGGAACTGCGGCGACTGCTCGAGCAATGGGACGCCATCCGACAGGATCCCGACGAGTACGCCGCCAGGATTCGAGACGCCGTCGGTAGCCGAGGAGTCCCCAACCATCAGCGATTGAAAAAGCTAAGAGAGGACGAACTCGAACCCGAAGGCCGCCGTCCTGAAACGGCGCTGGAGAAGCGGCGGGCGGAGATTGCCGCGGCCTCGCTGAGTCGCTCACCTCGAACCGCTCTCGAGAAGAGGCGCGCCGATCTCGCCAGCGAACTGCGCTACAAGTTGACTACCGGGCGCGCGCTGCACGAGCGCCGCACACCGGACGACGAACGCGAGCCGCTCGTGTTGGTCCATTTCCCCGACGACTGGAGTGGACTGCGGGTCGAGCCGGCGCGCGCCGGGCTCAACGGGCTTTCGGCTGTTTGGTTCGCCTTGGCGCAGGCGATCTCGGGTCATGGCCTCGAGCGTGACTGTCCCTTTTGTCACGTAGCCTTTGAGCCGGTGCGTTCCGACGCGCGGTTCTGCTCCCCCGGCTGCAAGCTCAAGGCGCACCGTGAGCGCGCGGCAAGCACACGCTAACCGAGCAGCTTGGCGATCTCCTCGTCCCACTTCTCGAGCGCAGCGCGCCGTTCGTCGAAGTAGTCGTGTTGGTCGTACGTCTCGATCAGGCGGCCGAGCCGATGGTTCAAGCAGCGCTCTGCGATATGCGGCGCAACGCCAAGACGACCGAGCCAGCTCCGCGCCGTGCGTCGAAGGTCGTGAGGGCTCGCTGGCTTGAGCTTCGCGAGCGAAGGGTGGGCCCTCACGTTGCGCTTCTTTTCGCCGACCCACAGACGCCGCATGAACCGGCCGATCGACTTGTCGTCGTAGACGCCAGACTTTGAGGTCGTGCTCGGAAGCACCCACGGTGAGTCCCCAGCGAGGTCACGCAACTCCTTGAAGAGCGCGAGCGCGCTGCGCGTGAGAGGGATCACGAAGTTGCGAGCATCCGCCTTGCCGGCCTGTTCAAGGGTGAGCTTCTGATTCTTGACCGGGATCGTGAATCGTCCGGCCTTCAAGTCGACATCCGCCCATTCAGCGAGCCGCAACTCGCCCGTTCGAACTGCAGTGAGGAGCAACAAGCGCAGCGCCGCGGCCATCTTGCGACGCTCAGCGGCAGTCTCGGGCTCTCCGGCCTCGACCTTGAGCGCGTGCCAGAACGCTGGGATCTCGTTTTCGTCGAGCCAACGCTTGCGACTGTTCGCCCGCACTCCGAAGTCGCTTGCCCTAAGGCGCGCGGCCGGGTTGGTGAACGTGTCGTCGGTGATCCGCTCTGCGTAGTCGAGCAACTGCTTGAGTAGGGCGAGTACCTTGCCGGCGCGCACCTTGGCGCCACCGTCGAACGCGCGCTGAACGACCCCTCGGCAGTCGCTCCGCTTGAGCTGACTCAGTGGAATGTCCGCGATCAGCGCGAAGTGCTTTCGATAGTCGGACGTCGCTTCCGCACTGCCGCGCTTCCGTTGTCTGTCGAGGACCTTCCAGAACTCTTGCGCAACCTCGTCAACGGTCTTGCCGAGGGCGCGATCGGCGACCTGCAACGGGGCCAAATGCGCCTGCAGCTCAGCTTCGGTCTTGGCCAGTTCGCCCGCGTGGTGAGCTTCCTTGAGCCGTTCGAGCCAGAGACGAGCCTCGCCAATCGTCAGGTAGCCGCGCCTCGCCGTCGGCGTCCACCTGCCGAGGGTGATCCAGCGCTGCTTGTCCGCTTCACGGACTGCCCATCGAAAGCTCTTCACGCCGTTCGGCGTCACGCGGAGTCGTAGGCCAGGCGCGCCAGCGTCGGATTCCTCCTCTCCCGGCTGCATTCGTTCGACGTGTTTCGGAGTGAGCCGCGCCCGCGAGGTCGTTCGCATCCGCCGCAAGTTACCTCAGAACGTTCTGGGGTAACTATCGCGAGGTATTTCGCAGACCGTTTCAGACCGTTGCATGACCTCGATCCGGCGAGTTATCTGAGCGAAATGGCCCAAATCAGCAACGGGCTGCAACGGACTGAAATCGTCGGTTCGCGGTCTTCACACGGCGGGGGTCCCAGGTTCGAAACCTGGTGTGCCCACAGAAGTGCAGCACTTCAACCCCTCGGGAAACCGAGGGGTTTTTTATTACCCGGAGTGGCCGTTACACTGCCTCCTGTGAGCCCGCTTTTCCTCGCGCTGGTGGTGATGCAGAGCGCCGTCTATTCGTGGACGGACAAGGCGGGCGTGGAGCACTTCACCGACGATCTCACCTCGATTCCCCGCGGGGTGAAGGTGCGGAGCACCGAAGGCGCCGAGATCTCTCGCATCGACAGCGACCTCACCAGAAATCCCCGGCCCGCGGTGGCTGCGCAGGTCAGCGAGCCCGCGGTGCCCACCACCTCTGAACAGGCCTGGCGTGCGCTGTTCCGCGAGGCGCGCACGAAGGTGAGCGAGCTCGAGGAAGAGATCGAGTCAGACCGCACGAAGGTCGAAGAGGTCAACGGGCTGCCTGTGCGCACCGGCTTCATCTGCAACACCGGTTTCGTCAATCAGCCCATCGTCACCACGGGGGGCGTGGTGGTCAATGGTCAGCCGTTGCCCGGCCTGGGCGTCAGCGCCTGGGTCACCGGCACCACCGTCATCAATCAGCAGGTGCCCCTTTACGCTTCACCCTGTTTCTTTTCGTTCAACCCGGAGTTCGAGCGCATTCGCGAGCGGCTCGACAAGAACCGCCGCGGGGTGGTGCGTGCCCGGGAAGAGCTCGCCGAGCTCGAGAGGCGTGCTTCGTTCGAGGCTGTTCCGCTTCACTGGCGTCGCTGATAGACGCCCATTCGTTTTGCAGGGTCTCGTAGCTCAGTTGGATAGAGCGTTGGTTTCCTAAACCGAAGGTCGCTGGTTCGATTCCAGCCGAGATCATTCGTCGCGCTGAGGGGTGTTCGTGGTCATCGCTGACAAGCCTGCTCGAGCCGGGTTTCCCGTGAGCGATCTGCTGACGAAGAACACGGTACCGGCTGCGGTACTCGAAGTGGTCACCGGCCTTCAAGCCGGGGGCTTCCGCGCCTTCCTGGTGGGTGGATGCGTGCGCGACATGTTGCGTGCGCAGCCGCCGAAAGACTTCGACGTGGCGTCCAGCGCACGGCCCGAAGAGGTGCAGCTTCTCTTCAAGAAGGTGATCCCCACCGGCATCGAGCACGGCACCGTGACCGTGGTGCTGCGCGGTGAACACGTCGAGGTGACCACCTTCCGCGCCGAGGCCGACTACGTCGATGGGCGCCGCCCTTCGAAGGTCGAGTTCCACGAAGACATCGAGGCCGATCTGGGCCGCCGCGACTTCACGATGAACGCCATCGCGTGGGATCCCAACACCAACGAGGTGGTGGATCCCTTCGGTGGAAAGGAAGATCTCGGCCGCCGCACCGTGCGCTGCGTGCGCGACGCGATGGAGCGTTTCTCTGAAGACGGCCTGCGCCCCCTGCGCGCCGTGCGCTTCGCCACCGTGCTCGACTTCACGCTCGAGCCGCTCACCCAAGCCGCCATTCCCAAGACGCTTGCCGTGTTCCGGAAGGTCGCCGTCGAGCGCATCAACCAGGAGTTCGTGAAGCTGCTGCTGGCGCCTTCGGTGACCAGGGGCCTCACGCTGCTCTCGAGCACCGGACTGCTCGGTGAGTTCCTTCCTGAAGCGGCGCAGGCCGACTTCGAAGCGGTGGGGCGCGCGGGGCGAGACGAAGTGATCCGCATGGCGGTGCTGCTCTTCGGCCAGCCGCAGCCACGCGAGGTGATGATTCGCCTCAAGTTCCCCAACAAGACAGCGGAAGAGGTCGCTGCCCTGGTGCTGCGCGCTGAGCTGCCCCCGGGAGAGCCGACAGCGCCTCAACTCCGCCGGTGGTTGGCGAAGCTCGAGGTTCAACGCTCAGAGGCCATGCTCGCCGTGCACGAAGCGCGGGCCTCTTTGCCAGCCGGCTTCCGTGCCCGCGTGGAGACCATCCTCGCCACGAGCCCTCCGCTCACCAGCCGCCAGTTGGCGCTCGATGGCAAGGGCCTCATGACCGCCCTGGGCACCGGCCCGTCGCCTGCGATCGGGCACGCCACCAGGCACCTGCTCGAGCTCGTTCTCGATGACCCTTCTCTCAATACCCCAGAGGGCCTCCTGACCGCGTTGAAGGCCTGGAAGCCGCCCGCCTGAGGGGCTCGACGTTTCCCACAGGGTTTCCCACAGCCCGATCCACACCGAGGCCCGGCGCTCCCGTCTGAAAATAGATTCGCTCGGAAGAATCGGCAAAAATTGAACACTTTCAGTGGCTTGAGCGTGTTTCGAGTCAGTAACGACGCGCGTTACCCACACGGCCATCAGATCGGGGGCCTTGTGGAAAAGGTGCCCGTGACCGTTTCCAGCGCAGGGGGTTTGAAGGAACCTTCCGGCTGTGGCATCGGGAGCCCATGCGCGTCGTCGTCGCCATGTCCGGAGGGGTCGATTCGTCAGCCGCAGCGGCGCTGCTCAAGGAGCAGGGTCACGAGGTGATCGGCATCACCTTGCGCGTGTGGAGCTACGAGAGCACCGCCCAGTGCGGCAGTTGCTGCAGCCCCGATGACATCGACGACGCGCGCGCCGTGGCAGAGAAGCTCGAAATTCCGTTCTACGTGGCGAACGTCGAAGAGATGTTCAAGGACAAGGTCGTCACGCCCTTCGTGCAGCAGTACCTCGGAGGCCGCACGCCGATCCCCTGCGTCGCCTGCAACCAGGACGTGAAGTTCGGTTTCCTCCTCAAGCGCGCCCGCCAGCTCGGCGCGCGCCTGGCGACGGGCCACTACGCGCGGGTGACGGAACAAGACGGCCGCTTCCAGCTTCAACGGGGCGCCGATGCCGCGAAAGATCAGTCGTACTTTCTCTTCACCCTCGGGCAAGACGAGCTGCGCGATCTCATCTTCCCCATCGGTGACCTGAAGAAGCCCGAGGTGCGCGCGATCGCCGAGCGCCACGGCCTCATCACCACCCACAAGGCCGAGTCGATGGAGATCTGCTTCGTTCCCGACGGCGACTACGCCCGCTTCGTCGAGAAGGTCGCCGGCGCGCAGCCGAAGGGCGAGATCGTCACTGCCGATGGCGCGGTGCTCGGGGCGCACGACGGCATTCACAAGTACACCGTGGGCCAACGCAAAGGCCTGCAGGTGACGCACGCCGAGAAGCTCTACGTGCAGCGCATCGAGGCCGACACCAACCGCGTGGTGGTGGGCCCGGCGTCACAGACCGAGCGCGACAGCTTTCACCTGCTGCGCCCGCATTGGGTCGACGGCGCGCCCCCGATGGAGAAGTCGGTGACCGTACGCATTCGGCACCGGCACCAGGGCTCACCCGGCAAGGTGAAGCTCGAGCTCAACGGCCACTTCAAGGTGATGCTCGACGAACCTGCGCGCGCCGTGACGCCGGGCCAGGCGGCGGTCGTCTACGAAGGCGAGCGCGTGCTGGGGGGCGGATGGATCGCCTGATCCTCGCTTCCTTGCTGTTCGCGGCCTGCACCAAAGAACCCGAGGTCGCCGTGTGTGGGCTGCAAGCCGCCTCGAAGCCCGTGCTGCTCGAGGGCAAGCGCGAAGTGGCCTTGAGCGTGGGCGCGCGGTTGCTGCCGTCGGATCGCCTCGAAGCTCAGGGCTTCGCGCTGCTCGAGTGTTTCGGTGGTGCGCTCAAGGTGCTCGACGACGAGAAGGTCACCGTTGGTGAACTCAAGGAGTCGAAGATCGAAGCGACCACCATCCCGCGCTTCGTCCTGAAAGACGGCAAGCCCGTGAAGGCCACCCTGCTCGCGCCTTCGATGATGCCAAGGTACTCCGACAACCGGTTCACGCCGGCCAGCGCGTTCTCTGCGGGCAACGAGCCGACCTCGGCCGACTACTTCAAGGCGTTCTTCACGCCCCATGGCATCGAGAACATGGCCTCGGCCCCCCGTGAAGACGGGCCCGTGAAGCTGCCGCCGCCTTCGCAGCGCGTGAAAGTGGCGCGCATTCACGCGGGGCCCCTGGGGCAGGGCGGGGCGCGGCTCGAGGTGGATGACGAGGTGGTGTTCGCCGAGACCGACGATCTCGCCACCGCTGCGCTGCCCGAGGGCCACACCTACGAGCTCGGAGCGACCGTGCGCCTGGTGCTGCCAGACGGCGCCGAAGCGACCCTGATTCGAGACGGAGTGGAATTGGAACTCGAAGGTCCGATGGATCTTCGGCTCCGCTGACCTGTAGGCTGTTCACCCGATGCGGTCGTCACGTGTATTCCTGCTGAGCTTCCTGTTCGGTCCGTTTGCTTCCGTCACGGCTTCGTGCGGCCCAACGATGGGGCCCGCCAAGAACTGCAGCGCGGCCACGTGCGAGGGCTGCTGCTCCGGGTCGGGCGACTGCCTCGCGGGCACGGCCGTGTTCGAGTGCGGGACCGGCGGAGGCGCGTGCGTGGCCTGCTCCGCCAATGAGGTCTGCCAGGCCGGTGCCTGTGGGCTTTTCGAGAACGGCGAATACGACGCCAGCTTCCCCGACCGGCCCGACGCCTCGATCCGTTACGACGCCGGCGTGTACCGCCCGCCTGATTCGGGCGTGGTGACCGTCGATGGTGGAACCGATGCGGGGCCGATGAACGTCAGCTACTCCGCGCAGATTCAGCCCATCTTCGATGCGCGCTGCGACGCGTGTCACTCGTGGGGCTACGACAACATCGTGAACACGAACGGCCGCATCGCCCCGGGAAGCCTGAACGCTTCGAGCTTCTACACCCGCACGCTCAGCGGTGACATGCCGCGTGGTGGTGGGGCTCCGCTGACGGCCACGCAGCAGACGTTGCTTCGCGATTGGATTCTCAACGGCGCCCCCCGCAACTGACGGGGTGCGAAATTGACGCAGTGCTACCGCACGCTACTTTGGTGATGCGCCCGCTCCAGCAGTGATCGTGGGCGCCCAGGAACACATGCGCGACTCCCACCGCCTCAAAGAGAAGTACGAGCTCTCGCTCGACAACCGCCAGATCGTCAGCATCACCGTCGCCTCGCTCGTAGTGCTGGGCGGCGTGTTCATGCTCGGCGTCGTGGTGGGCAAGAAGCTCTCGGCCGAGACCGCCGCCATCGCGCAGCAGCCGACGGATCTGCTGGGTCAGCTCGACCGTAAGACCGAAGCGCTCGAGAACATGAAGGCCGATGCGGCGCTCACCTTTCAAGATGAGCTGACCCGCAAGGCGCCTGCGCCGGTGGTGGAAGCGCCGATCGTGGTCGCGGCTCCTGCACCGCGGGTGGAAGATGCGTCGGTGCCTGCCGTGGCGGTGGTCGCGCCCAGGCCAGTGCCGCTGCCCGAGACGCCCAGGGTCGATTCGGTCGCCACGCGCACCGTCGATGGGGGCGGCCTCAAAGAGGCGTTCGGAAAGGTGCAGGCCCAGCGCCTGCCTACCGAGACCGTCGCTGACGGTTCGTGGACGGTTCAGCTCTCTGCATACCAGGACAAGACGGAGGCCGACAGGTTCGCGGCGGGCCTGCGCGACAAGGGCTACGCGCCGTTCATCGTGGAGGCCACCATTGCCGGCAAGGGCACCTGGTACCGCGTGCGAATGGGCCGCTTCGGCACCAAAGACGCGGCGTCGCGGTACATGGAAGACTTCCGGCGCGAGACCTCGATGAACGCGATCGTCACCACGGCGAACTGAGGGGGGACTTACCTCAGCCTTCGGAGTCGGGGTTCTTCGTCCACTTGTCGACGTTGCCGTCGCCGTCGAGATCTTCACCGATGCGGTCGACCTGGTTGTTCTCCCAATACTCCCAGTAGTCGATCTTGCCGTCGGCGTTGGTGTCGCGCTCTTTGCGGACGACCTGGCCCTTCTCGTAGAAGACCCAGAGCGAAGGTTTGCCGGCTGACGAGAGGTCGCGCTCTTTGCGAACGACGAGCCCCTTCTCGTAGATGATCACCTCATCGACCTTGCCGTCGAAGTCGAGATCGAGCGTCTCGCGGCTGATCTGCTCTTTCTCGTCATAGGTGCGGGCGATGTCGACCTTGCCGTCCCAGTTGATGTCGAGATCTTTGCGGGCGAGGCGGTCGATGTCTTTGCCGTCGGCGCTCTTGCCGGCGACCGTGTACGTCCACACGTCGGACTTCTTGTCCTTGTTGAGGTCGAACTCGGTGACCTTCTCGTTGCCGGCCTGCTTCTGGCGGATGTTCTCGGCGACCTGCTCTCCGTCGGCCGACTCGCCGTCTTTCTTCTCGCCAGAAGAGGTCGTCGCGCAGCCCACCAGGGCCAGCGCCGCGCCGAGAAACGTCATCCTTACGGTGTTCTTCAAGGTCATTATTTTGCCCTCGGCCTGAGTCGACATAGCGTCACAGACGTCCATGGCGCGCAAGAAGATCAGCACGACGATCTACATCACGCCCGAGCAGAACGAACTCCTCAAGGAGCTGAACCAGAAGACCAAGGTTCCGGTCGCTGAGTACATCCGACAGGGCATCGACCTCATCCTCGCCAAGCACAAGGAAGACCTCCCGGGGCAGCAGCGCTTCGACGGGATTTGATACACGAGTGGGGTGAACTCCCTTCGCGGAAAACGAGCAGTGGTGTTGGGCGGGGCCGGTTTTCTCGGCTCGCACCTGTGTGAGCGGCTGCTGGCTGACGGCGCCGAGGGCGTGATCGCCGTCGACAACCTGGCCACCGGCAGCCTGGCCAACCTCGAGGCGCTCCGACGCGACGCGCGGTTCGATCTGCTTCAGCACGACATCTGCCTACCCCTGCGGGTCGAAGGGCCCATCGACTTCGTCTTCAACCTCGCCTCGCCGGCGTCACCGAAGGACTTCGAGGTGCTCTGGCTGGAGATCATGAGGGTGGGCAGCCTGGGCACGCAGCACGCGCTCGAGCTGGCCGAGTCGAAGCAGGCGGTGATGCTCCAGGCTTCCACCTCGGAGATCTACGGCGACCCGCTGGTGCACCCGCAGGTCGAGACGTACTTCGGCAACGTCGACTCGACCGGGCCTCGCGCGGTGTACGACGAGGCCAAACGGTATGGAGAGGCGATCGTGCAGGCGTTTCGGCGCAAGCGCGGGGTGTCGACGCGGATCGTTCGCATCTTCAATACGTACGGTCCGCGCATGCGGCTCGATGACGGGCGCGTGGTGCCGCAGCTGGTGGGGCAGGCGATGCGGGGGGAAGACTTCACCCTGTATGGCGATGGCTCGCAGACGCGTTCGTTCTGCTTCGTCGATGATTTGATCGACGGGCTGGTACGGCTCGCGCTCTCGACCGAGCAGGACCCGGTGAACATCGGCAATCCTCGCGAGCAGACCATTCGCGAGCTGGCTGAAGCGGTGAAGGCGTCGATGGGCTCGCCGGGGAAGCTGGTGTTCAGGCCGTTGCCCGCGGGCGACCCGAAGCAGAGGCAGCCTGACATCACCCGCGCGAAGCGGATTCTGGGTTGGGAGCCTCGGGTGAAGATTGAAGAAGGGCTTCCTTTGACGATTGCCTACTTCAAGACACTGCCCTCACCCTGACCCTCTCGTAGAGGGCCCGGGGCAACGACAACGCCCGCGAACCTCTTGGCTCGCGGGCGTCGGGTGAAACATCAGCTCGAGACTCAGGCCCTGATTTCGGCCTTGGGGTCTTCCACCACGGGGGGCACCACCACGAAGGGTGACCGCTCGAGGTTCAGCTTGAGCGCCTCGTCGACGTGCGCGACGAAGTGGAACTCGAGGGCCGTGCGCACGACTTCGGGCACGTCGACGAGGTCCTTCTTGTTCTTCTCAGGCAGCAGCACCCGCTTGATGCCGGCGCGGTGAGCACCGAGCACCTTCTCGCGCACGCCGCCGATCTGGCCGACGTTGCCACGCAGGGTGATCTCACCCGTCATCGCCGTGTCGGACCGCACCGGGATGCCGGTGAAGAGCGACGAGAGCGCCGTGATGATCGCCACGCCTGCCGAGGGCCCATCCTTCGGGGTCGCCCCGTCAGGGAAGTGCAGGTGCAGGTCCGTCTTCTCGAACATCGTCGGCGCCAGGCCCATGCGCTCTGCGTTCGCGCGCAGCCAGGAGAAGGCGATGTTCACCGACTCCTTCATCACTTCGCCGAGCTGGCCGGTGAGGGTCAACGTACCCTTGCCGGGCATCTTGGTGGCTTCCACGAAGAGGATGTCTCCGAAGCCCAGCGAGGTGTAATACAGGCCGACGCTGACGCCGGTCTGCGAGGTGCGCTCTGCCACGTTGAGCTCGTGGCGCTTGGGCCCGAGGATCTCTTCGACCTTCGCCGCGTCGATGACCTGCTTGGTCATGTTGCCTGAGGCGACGCCGACCGCGACCGAGCGGCAGATCTCGGCCACCTTGCGCTCGAGCTGACGAACACCGGGCTCGATGGCGTAGGCGCTGATGATCTTGTCGAGCGCTTCGGGCAACAGCTCGATGTGCTCGGCCGTGATCCCGTGCTCCTTGATCTGCTTGGGGATCAGGTGGTTGCGCGCGATGTGATCCTTCTCGATGAACGTGTAGCTGCTCATCTCGATGATCTCCATGCGGTCACGGAGCGGGGCCGGAATGGTGTCGAGCCGGTTCGCCGTGGCGATGAACATCACCTTCGAGAGATCGAACGGGATGTCGAGGTAGTGATCCGAGAACGTGTTGTTTTGTTCCGGGTCGAGCACCTCGAGCAGGGCCGCCGAGGGGTCACCGCGGAAGTCCGAGCCCAGCTTGTCGATCTCATCGAGCAACATGATCGGGTTGCGCGAGCCGGCCTTCTTCATCTGCTGAATGAAGCGGCCGGGCAGGGCGCCGACGTACGTACGGCGGTGACCGCGAATTTCCGCTTCGTCTCGCACGCCGCCCAGTGACAGGCGCACGAACTTGCGGCCGATGGCGCGCGCGATCGACTGACCCAGCGACGTCTTGCCGACGCCCGGAGGACCGGACAGGCAGAGGATCGGGCCGCGCATGTCGTTCTTCAGCTTGCGCACGGCCAGGTACTCCAGCACGCGCTTCTTCACGGTCTGGATGCCGTAGTGATCGTTGTCGAGCTGCTTGCGGGCGTTGTCGATGTCGAGGTTGTCTTCGCTGATCTTGCTCCACGGCAGATCGGCGATCCAATCGAGGTACGTGCGCGCGACGGTGTACTCGCTCGACGCCGCGGGGATGGTCTTGAGCCGGTTGAGCTCTTTGTTGGCGATCTTCTCGACGTCGGGCGGCAGGCCCGCCTTCTTGAGGCGCTCACCGAGCTCATCGAGCTCTTCCTCGTCCTCACCCATCTCGCCGAGCTCTTCCTTGATCGCCTTGAGCTGCTGGCGCAGGTAGTACTCACGCTGGGTCTTCGACATCTCGCCCTTCACGGCGGAGTCGATTTTATTGCTGAGCTTCAGGATCTCGCGCTTGCGGTTGAGCAGCTCGAGCACGAGCTTCATGCGCGCCTTGAGATCGACCGTCTCGAGCACGGCCTGCTTCTCTTCGATCGGCACGTCGACGTTGGCGGCGATCAGGTCGGCCAGGTGGCCGGGGTGCGTGATGCTCTCGACGAGCTCGGTGGCCGCGGCAGGCAGCTCCGGCATCATCTCGATGACTTCACGAGCGAGCTTCTTCAAGTTGATGGTCAGCGCCTCGATCTCGACGTTGTCGGGCGCCGTCTTGTCGTCGACGGGCTCGATGCGCGCCTTGAGGTAGGGCGACTCCTGCACCAGCTCCATCACGCGGAAGCGGGCGAGGCCCTGAACGACGAGCGAGTAGTTGTCTTCGCCCATCTTCAGCAGCTTCACGATGCGGGCGACGGTGCCCATGTTGTACAGATCGGTCGCACCCGGATCTTCTTCTTCGGCCTTGCGCTGGGTGACGACACCGATCACCTGATCATCGCGAACGGCGTCTTTGATCAGGGCGATGGTCTTCTGACGACCCACGGCGAGAGGAAGCACTCCGCCGGGGAAGAAAACCGAGTTGCGAAGCGGAAGAATGGGAAGGACCTGGGGAATGTCGTCCTTGTTGATGGCGCCAGGAGGCGTCATCGTCGTCGGGAGCGCTTGCGCACCGACTGCCTTCTTCTTGTCATCGGACATGTGGGGGATCTGCCTTTTCAATGGGTTGGGAGGGAGCGCCCGCCCGCGGTTTCACACTTACTTACGGAGGGTAGCAGCGAAAAAGTGCACCGCAACCGCGTCGTGAGGAATTCCGGTTCCTCGCCCCCGCTGAATGTCCGGTGCATGATGCGCGCTTGCCGGGCCGCGCCAAAGGCTGGAACCACACATGAAACAACGCACTTTCTTCGCGACTGCTGTTCTTTCGCTCGTCGCCAGCTGCCAAGGTTGCTTCGGCTGTCCTTCGCCGGTCGAAGACCCGAACCTCGTGCTGGTGCGCAGCTGTGAGTCAGCGCCGCCCCTGATCGAGCCGCCAAAGCTCGACATCTTGTTCGTCATCGACAACTCGAACTCGATGCGTGAGGAGCAAGAGGCCGTCGCCCGCGAGCTCACCGCCTTTCTCGACGAGATCAAGAACAGCGGCGGGGTGCCCACCGAGTTCAACGTCGGGGTGATCACCACCGCCATCTATTTGAACGGCCGCGTGGGTGGCCAGCCCTTCATCCTCAACTTCCCCAAGCAGAGCGGCAAGCTGCGCCCGGTACCCGCTGAGCTCTCTGATGGCGGCGTGGATCTGGATCCAGCGGGGGCCCAGCGTTTGTTGTCCGGCACCGACCCAGAGCTGGTTCAAAAGTTCGCGCGACTCGTGCGCCAGGGCACGACGGGCTCGGGTCAGGAGACACCCTTCGAGGCGGTGCGCCTGGCGGTGTTGTCTGACCTCGCCACGACCCCCCTTGCCAACGGCGGCAATCAAGAGTTCCTGCGCGATGGCGCCCGGTTGCTGGTGGTGGTGCTGACCGACGAAGACGACTGCAGCGAGAAGGCCCGGCCGCCGGTGGTGAGCGTGGGTGACAACGGCGCGGTGGCTGACTGCACCGTCAACGAGACGAGCCTGACCACGGTCAGCGAGTACCACCGCATGTTCACCGAAGACCTGAAGAACAGCGATGGCACCGCCAAAGAAGTCATCTGGACGGCGATTGCCCCGGTCGGGGTGAGCACGAAGGCTGCGATGTCGCTGGTGGACAACGGGCAGGTGCGCAACATCGACTGCCCCACCTCGAACCAGGCCGGCTTCCGCCACCGGCAGATGGCCGAGATGTTCGACAGCACGTTGATAAACCTCGACTCGATTTGCCGCACCTCGTTCCGCGAGACGCTCATCAACATCGCGCAGCTCGCCTCGGTGGCGCAGACCATCGAGATCAAGAACGTGCCCGATGAGCGGCTGATGCAGTTCGTCATCACGCGCAAGACCGGCGAGGTGCAGAACTGCACCCTCTCGAACGAGGGCATCGTGAACTTCTCTCGCAGCACCGATGGCACCACCGCGAAGGTTCAGTTCGGCAACCAGTGCCGCCGCCGCGCAGACGACCGGGCGATCGTCATCAAGATGATCTGCGCGACCTGAGCTCCCTCTCCCCTCGGGAGGGGTGAGGGGCGCCTTTTTTGAAGAATCGACCGCCAAAAATTTGCGCGTTTGGCATGGGCGGGCACCATGCCTGCCCATGCCGAGCCAGAGCTTCACCTTCTTCTTCACCGTCGACGTCCAGCGCGCGACCGATCACAGCCAGACCCCCACCTGGTCGGTGCCCCGCTCGAGCAGCAGTCTCCCGGCGCAGACCCTGTCCTGGGTCGCCCACAAGCCCGCCTGAAGTGCACCTGCGCCTGAGGCGCGTTAGCCTCGCCTCGCCGTGCGCATCGCCTTCTTCGATCTCGACAAGACGATCCTCTCCGTGAACTCCGGAGTGCTTTGGGTGCGCCGTGAGGTCGCGCTCGGGCACCTCTCCAAGCGCCACGCGTTCCGCGCGATGGCCTGGCTCGCGCGTTACCACCTCGGGTTCGCCTCGGCAGAAGCGATGGTGGCCGAAGCGGTGAGCCACGTGGCGGGCACCTCGTCGTCCTCGCTCAAGGATCGCACCGGCAAGTTCTACGAAGAAGAGGTGCGGCGCACGTACCGGCCCGGCGCGCTCCAGGCGATCGAGCAGCACCGCCGCGAAGGCCGCAAGCTGGTGATGTTGACCTCGTCGAGCCATTACCTCGCAGAGCTGGTGGCGCTCGAGCTGCGCTTCGACGGCGTGCTGTGCAACCGGCTCGAGGTCGACGCGGCAGGTCGACACACCGGCAAAGTGGTGGGCGGGGTCTGCTTCGGGCCCGGCAAGCTGCCGCACGCGCAGGCTGAAGCCGATCGGCTCGGCGTGCCGCTGCGCGACTCGACGTTCTACACCGACTCCTACAGCGACCTTTCGGTGCTCGAGGCGGTCTCCGAGCCCGTGGCGGTCAACCCCGATCCCCGATTGCGGCGCCACGCCCACAAGCGCGGCTGGCTGGTGGTCGACTGGGGCGATTCCTCGGCGCGCGCGGCGTGAACCCTCTCGACGGCTGGGCAACGCTCGACGAGCAGTCGCGCCGGGTGCTGCTCGACCAGGTCCTCGAGCGGCTGCCCCCCTGGCTCGAGCTGGCCGAGCTCGGCGCTCAACCCCGCTTCACAGACACGCGCAGCAACGAGACCTGGCGGCTCTTCTGCGGCGGGAAGGTGACCCTGGGCGCCACCCCAGAGCGGCTCGCCGCGGTGGAAGAGTTTCAGCGCCGCGACCCGATGACCCTGTTCGATCCCACCGTCTACTGGCCAGTGCGGGAAGTGAAGGTCTCTGCGTTTCTGCTGATGGAAAAGGTGATCTCGGTGGGTGATGAACCCAGGGTCTTCTTCCGCGACGTGCTCAAAGAACAAGAGACGCTGCTCGCTGAACGGGGGCAACGGCTCCCGACCGAAGCCGAGTGGGAGTTCGCCTGGTGGACGGTGCAGAGCCAGCGAGCTCACTGGGACCCCGGCACCAGCGAGCTGTGTGCCGACGGCTGGCGCCCGCACCTGCATGAGCTCGCGGCGCAGAACCCGCTCGTGCCGGGGGGCCCGCAGGTGGTGAGGACGGGCAGCTTCGATGCGCGCGCGCTGGAGTCGGTGTTTCCACCGCGGCTGCCGCTGTCGTTGATGCGGCTGGTGTCGATTCGGCCGGCGCTCGACGTGCCAGCCCTCTGACGTTTCTCAGCGAATGACGAACTGCGTGGGGTCGAGCTTCTTCACGGGGCGCGCCGGCACCCCGGCCACCATGGTGAACGGAGGCACGTCAGCGCCGACCACCGACGACACGCCGACGATCGATCCGCGCCCGATGGTGACGCCCGGAAGAACCGACGACTTCGCCCCCAGCCAGACGTCGTCTTCGATGATCACCGGCCGTGGCTCGGGCATGCGCTTGCGGTCGTAGATGCTGTGAAATTCGGTGTCGATGATCATCACGTACGGGCCGATGCGAACGCGCGACCCGATGCGGATCGAGCGCATGGCGCCCACCGACACGCCGTAGTTGAGCACCGACTCGTCGCCGATCTCCAGCTCGGCTCCGGGGCCCACCGCGAGCTCCACCGGAACGTTGATCGATCGCAGCAGCGTGCCGTTGCCGATGCTCAACCGGCCGAGGTTCTCCACCCGGGGGCGCGCGAGGGTGCGGACGCCCTGACCGACGAAGGTGGCGTCGCGCAAATAGAGCTTCGCGGTGGCCAGCTCCTGGGCGTACCGGGCGCCCTTGGTGATGACACGTGACAGTCCTTCTCCACGATCCCGTTGCCACTTCTCGAGCAGCTTCTTCACCAGAGTTTGCATCGTAGCCCTCGGTCATCGTACGCGCTTCGCCTGCGCGGACGTCATATCGTCGGGGCCCATGAACGAGCGCCTCCGACGGATCTTTGAATTCCAATTCAACATTTCCAAGGAGATGTGGACTGACAGTCTCTCACCCGAGCACATTGAGCAATGGGACTCGTTGGGTCACCTCTCGCTCATTCAGGCGATCGAAGCCGAGTTTCAGCTCACCCTGGCCGATGGCGAGCTGACCGAGATGGAAGACGTCGGGAAGATAAAGCACGTGCTCGCCCGCGCAGGCGTGTCCGCGTGAACGTCACCGACTGGCTGCTGAAGCCAGAGCACGACGAGAAGCCTGCGCTCATCACGCTCCAGTCGACTCACACCTACGCCGAGCTGCGGGCTGCCAGTGAGGGGTTCGCCGCCTGGCTGCTGAGCGCGGGCGCTCACCCGGGCGAGTTCGTGGCGATCGTGGGTGACAACTCGTTCTTCTCGCTGGCCTGCTGGCTGGGCTCGATGCGCGCGGGGTGCGTGGCCATTCCACTCGCGGCCTCCGTGACGGCCGAGACCTGGCAGCACATCGTCTCCACCACGCAGTTGCGCTTCGCCTGCCTGCAGAAGCTCGAGTCGCAGTTGACCTCGGCGCTCGGAATGGATGCCCAGGTGATCACCCAGACCGATCTTCCGCAGGTGAACGCCCACGGACCATGGCCTCGCCTCGCGGAGGGTGCTTTGGCGATGTTGCTCTTCACCTCGGGCTCTACCGGGATTCCGCGCGGCGTGATGATCACCCACGAAAATCTCCGGGCCAACGCGACCGGCATCATCCAGAGCGTGCGCTTGCGGGCGGACGACCGGGTGATGGTGGTGCTGCCGTTTTGCTACTCGTTCGGCGCCTCGCTGGTCACCACGCACCTCGCGCTCGGCGCCTGCCTGGTGCTCGACTCGCGCTTCATGTTCCCCGACAAGGTGCTCGAGCGCATGCGCGAGACGCAGTGCACTGGCTTCGCAGGCGTTCCGAGTCACTTTCAATCGCTGCTCCGCCGTTCGCGGCTCAAGTCGATGCGGTTTCCCTCGCTGCGATGGGTGCAGCAGGCCGGGGGGCGGTTGGCGCCCGCGCTGGTCGCTGAGCTGGCCGCGGCGCTGCCCGGCGTGCGCGTGCACGTCATGTACGGCGCGACAGAGAACACCGCACGCATCACCTGCCTGCCGCCCGAGCGTCTCGACGACAAGGTGGGCTCGGTGGGGCTGCCGATCAACGGCGTGCAGCTCACCGTGCAAGACGAAGACGGTGTGCCGCTGGGGCCGGGCCTCATCGGGCGCGTGATCGTTCAAGGCGCCAGCGTCTCGCCTGGCTACTTCGGGGTGTGCGACCCCACCTTCAAGGGCGGCCGGCTGCACACCAGTGACCTCGGGCGCCTCGACGAAGACGGCTACCTCTTCATCGTCGACCGCCTGGGCGACTTCCTGAAGTGTGGTGGAACGCGCACCAGCGTCAAGGTGGTGGAAGACGCGATTCTCCATTGCCCTGACGTGGTGGAGGTCGCGGTGCTCGGGGTGCCCGACGAGCTGCTCGGAGAAGCAGTCGCCGTGATCATCGTTGCCCGGCCCGGCACGCACCATGAGCTGATCGAGCGGATCTTGAGGGTCGCCAGGGAGCGCCTGCCGATCCCCCTGCAGCCGAAACTCGTACGGTTGGTGGAAGACCTGCCCAGGAGCGCGGGGGGCAAGGTGCAACGACCCGCGTTGCGGCCGCTCGTGAGCTGAGGGCGGCGTAGAACGTGCGGTGCCACGACCGCCGTCATTTTCGAAGGTGTCACCCGAGGTGCAGGTCGGGGTTCGCGCGCCGTTCGTGTTCTCCCGTGATCGCGCTGACGAAGTGAGTCACGCGCCCTGCGAGGGAACGCGCGTGGGGCGGCCCCCGAAGAGCCCTTCGTACCCACGCACCACGTCACCGATGCGGATGCCGCCCGAGTCGAGCTCGAACTTGCGGATCTCGGTGCTGTGTTCGCTGGCTCGCACCTTGACCACCGAGAGTACGCGCGCCAGGTGACTCTCCATCTCGATGTAGCGCTGCACGATGATGGCGTCGGTGAGGAAGGCCGTTCCGTACGGGCTGAAGCGCAGATCGGTGTAGCGGTCCTCCAACTCGGAGGTCATCACCACCGACACGCCCATGCTCGAGAGTGCGGCGGTCATCCGAAACATCGATTCCCGAAAATCCTCGCGGAAGGTGGGTGCCACCGCCAACTCGAACCCGGAGAGCGAGTCGATCACCACGCGGGTCGCCTTCAGCTTGTGAACTGTGACGACCAGTTGTTGAACTATCTCGTCGATCGAGAGGTCGAGCGCGCGGGTGTTGATGAGCCCGATACTCCCGGCGCGAACCAGGTCGTCGATGGTCGTGTCGCGTTGGCGGCTGGGGGTCTGCTCGAAGGCAACCATCACGCCCGGTTCACCGCAGCGCACGCCCTCGGTGAGGAAGGATGTTGCGAGGATGGTCTTGCCTGAGCCAGAGGGCCCCGCCACGAGGAGCGAGTAGCCCTCAGGCAAGCCGCCACCCAACATCTCGTCGAGACCCGGCACGCCCATGGTCAGCCGCTTCGAGCTGCGCCTGGGCGGCTCAGCCGAACGGTCGGCTCGAGGAGAGTCGACCTGAATGGCAGCGGTCGGAAACACCTGCAGCCCCGCATTGCTGATGCGAAAGGTATGGGCCCCGGGGCTGGTGGCCTGGCCACGCATCTTCAAGACCTTGAGCTGCCGCACCATCGAGTTCCGGTGCACATTCTGCTCGAGCGTGATCAAACCGTCGGCCACCGTGAGGATGGGGTGCCCGTCACCCAGCGTGTACTCGCCCAGCAGGAAGGAAGTGGACTGCCTGCCACACAGTTCCATGCCCAGCCGGTGAATGAACTGCTGCATGCCCTCCGAGCCCGGCTGCGACCGTTCATCGGTGTTCGTCGCCACGGCGCGGAACGAGTCGACGAAGATCAGCGCTGGTGAAAGTTCATCGACCTCTTTGATGATTCTCTCGAGGAGGGGCTCGAGCCTCTCTTCCGAGAGTTCTTCACCGAGGTTGACGAAGTGGATCGCCTTGCCGACCGCCTCCAGGTCGAAGAAGTCGAACTGCTGCTGATAGCGCAACATCTTGAAGGGCGGCTCACCCAGGAAGGTGAAGAACAAGGCGGGCTGCTCGACGGTCGCCCGACCAAACATGATCTGGTGCGCCAGCGTGGTCTTGCCCGAGCCCGGGGGCCCCGAGATGAGGTTGAAGGAAAACTCTGGGAGGCCGCCGCCGAGCACCGCGTCGAGCCCTGGCACTCCAGTGGGGAGCCGACGAATCTTCACCTTTTCGCTCATGGTCATGGTTCCCCGTCGGTGGACATCGCGGACCCCAGGACGGGCATCAGCATCCGCGTCGTCAACGAACTCCCGATCATCCCCGCCAGCAGCTCGGTAAACGTCACCAACATGGCGCAGCTGGCCTCTATTGCGACGCCCACCTCCTGTTCTTCGAGTCGGCCTTGAAGGGTCTCCAGCGCCGAAGTGCCGTGCTTAATTGGGCCTCCCAGCCAGGGGAAGGCCCGGTTCGTGAGATGGAGAGAACGATCGAACAACACCTCGACGCCCCGTTTGCCGATCACCGGGGTCAGCCGGCCGATGACCTGCTTCCACGTGCGCAGCGTCGAACGCGCGATACCGAGGGCGTCCGGAGGGGCTCTGCTTCCTTGTATCAACGCCCCCCGGATCTTCTCGCGAAGCAACTCGCTGTCGGTCGTTGAGCCCACCTTCATGCGTAGCGGGCCGCCCGCCGTGATTCCCTGCCGATGATGGTGAGTCCCGGGGCGCCTCAAGACCTGAGGAAGTCACCACCCCGTCGCGGTGACCGAGAAGCTCAGCAAAGACGTCGCCTTCGAAGGCGATCTCGACCGCTCAGGCCGGCGTGTTCATTCCGTGCCCGGGAGCGGTCGCGGCGCCGCCTCCGTTGGCGGAACGCTGAAGCGCCTGCGCCCCCCACCGCGGAAGGCGCGCAGCCGCAGGTAGTTCTCGAAGTCTTTCTGAAATCGCTCGACCGAGATGCCCACCACCGTGTCGAAGGCCGCCTCGAAGTCGCCGCCTTCGCGCATGGTGCTCATCAGCGCGTTGAGGTGCGCCTCGCCATAGCGGCGCAGCAAGAACTCGAAGGCGTGCAGCCCCAGCCCGTACACCTCGGTCGACTGCGCCTCTGAGAGTTCTTCCCCGTTGCGAAACGCGTCGAGGGTGGGGTTCTGCTGCAACCACCGCGCGCTGTCTTCGAGGCTCGGGTACAGCTTCGCTTGACCCGCGGTGAAGATGGCCATGCCCTCGCGGAACCAGAGCGGGATGTTCTTGAGGTACCAGGTGTCGCGCGTGCCGGAGCGTTGGAAGAGCAGGCAGTGCGTCAGCTCATGCAACACGAGCTGCTCGACGAACTCGTCCTTCGTGGTCCAGGTCGAAGGCGCCTGGAAGATGACGTCGTCGTAGCGCCCCCAGGCACGCAGCCAGGTGAAGCCGTGACGGCGAACGGCGCTCTCGAGCTCGGCGTGGCTGTCGACGATGAAGACGGTGACCGGCTCCTTGAGCCCGCCCCAGCGTTTCAGGCCGGGCGTCGCCTTGGCGAGTGCACTCTTGATGCGGTGCGTGTCGGCTGAGGCCTCGGGGGTGCTGCGCAGCGTGAAGGCCTGATCGCCGACCTTCAGTGGCGTGACGACGCGTAAGGCGCCCAGCGGCCCAGCGCACCCGGCGAGGAGCAGTAGAGGCGCCAACCACTTCACGCTGAGACTCCCAGCACACACAGCGCCGTGGCGCCCACGTCGGCCACCGTCTGCAGTGGGGGAAACCGGGCTTGACCGAACGACAACACCGCCACGGGGTTGAGCGTGTGACCGCGGGTGGAGAGATCCTCCACGTTGCCGTGGTCGCTGCAGATGAGCACCACGCAGTCAGCGGGGCGGTGGGCGATCACCTCGCGCGCGAAGGCGTCGAAGGTGGAAAGCGCCTTCTCAGCGGCCGCCAGATCCTGCGCGTGACCCGCTTCGTCGGCGAGGTAGTGCTCGAACAAGGTGAAGTCAGCGGAGAGCTTCCAGAAGATCGCCGCCGCGGCCTCGGCACTTCGCAGCGGCACCACCAGCCCGCGGCGCGCCGCGCTCGAGCCATCGACGTCATGGGTGAGCCCCTCGTCGTTGCGCGCGTCGTCGAGCGTTCGCAGCTCGATACCAGCGGCCGACATCGCCAGCGTGCTCGCGGAGGGCTTGAGCTTGCGCAAGAACCGCGGCGCAATCTGAAGGTCTGCGCCCACCGAAGGCCGGCGCTTGAGCCCGAGCGCGTCGAGGTAGCCAGCCGGGTAGGCGTTGGCGAAGGTGGCGGTGCGGCCCGCCTCGGTCAACGTGCGCACGATGGAGTGCGCCGCGAGCAAGCCCTTGAGCGGTTCATTCGGGTAGCCCAGCACGTGACGGCCCAACAAGACGGGCGCGGGTTGGCCGGTGAAGAGGGCGGTCTGGTTGCTCGCCGACTGGGGCCGGCCCGGCACGCCGAAGGTGGTGTCGACGTCATGCCGTATGCCCCCCGAGGGCAGGGTGGTGCCGCTGCCGTCAGAGAATTGCGAGAGCAGGTAGGGCGCGCGCGTGAGCGGGTTGGTGGCCGGATCGCGGGGGCCCACCCCGACACCGTCCGTAAAGAGGATCGCCACGCGCATCGGCGACTACTGTAACGGGTGGCGTGCAACAGGGCCTCCTGTAACCTTTGAGCAATCATGGCCTTTCACGGCGATCTCTCGAGCTACCCGCTGCCGGATCTTCTTCAGTGGCTCGACGCCTCGCGCAAGAGCGGGGCGCTGTCGTTGTCGTGGGAGGCTGATCAACGGAAGGTCTTCCTGCTGTCGGGGCAGATCATCGCGTCGTCGGCGCCCGGCCTCTGGGAGCGCCTCTCTCGCGTGGTGGAGCAGACCGGCGATGCGCGCGGCGATCGGGTGCTCGCGGCGCTCAAGCGGGCCGAGTCGCTCGGCACGGCGATCGATGGGGCGATTCGGCAGATCGCCGAAGAAGAGCTCGTCGGCAGCCTGGTGGATCTGACGCCCGCGCAGGGCCGGTTTCATTGGTCGGAAGATTCGGATCGGGGCGAAGACGAGTGGGTCTCGCTCGAGCTTCCGCTCAGGCACGTGCTCTTCGAGACCCTGCGCCGCATGGACGAAGTGACGGACGTCGAGCGGTCGTTGCCTCACGAGCAGCTGGTGCTCCGGGGGGCGCTGGGCGCCAAGCCATCACATGCACTCCACCGGGCGATCCTCGGCGTGATCAACGCGTCTGATGACGTCACGCTCAGCCGCATTCGGTTGTCGCTGGGGTTGGCGCGCTCTGTCGCGACGCGCGCGGTGTTCGACATGTTGCGCAGCGGGAGTGCCGTGGTGGTGGGCGCGGCGCCGGTCGAAGCAGATCCGATCGCCGACATGCTCGAGAAGGGCGCGATCCTGGTGCGCGAGCGGCAGTTCGATGCGGCGGCGTTGATCTTCGCGGCGCTGCTGCAAAGCGATCCCGGGGATCGGCGGGTGCGCGAGTTCGCGCGCATGGTTGAGCGGGAGCACGTCGCGGCCATCTATCGGGATCTCCCGCCGCTCGCGCGCTTCGAGGTCACCGACAATTCGACGATCTTGAGTTCGCTTCGACCGGAAGAACGATCGGTGGTGCGATCGTTTCAGGCGGGCTGGGATCTCTCGGCGGTCGTGCTGGCCAGCACGCAGCGTGAGCTCGAGACGCTCAAGACGGTGATGCGGTTGATCCGCATGGGCGCACTCAGCCGTGAGTCGTGAGGCTCCGTCTCCCTTTGGGAGAGGGCCTCGCGCTCTGCTACTGCTCGGGGGTCGGCAACCCCGCCTGCGTCAACCGCACGAACAACTGCGCCAACACGAACAACGCAAACGAAGCGTCTTCGATGTTCGACGCCCCGCGCTGAGAGCGCGTGTACGCATCGAGCACATCGCGCCCGTTGAGGCCGAGCAGGAACGACTGATGAGCGATCGACGACTCGCCGGCGAACGCGAGCCCGCGCTGCAGCGTCTCGAGGCACGTGCGCACACACCCCTCGAAGTCGCCCGAGGCGAAGTACGTCTCAGCCACTCGCGCAGGATCGATCAACGCCGAAGGCGCCAACGCCGCCACCGGGCCCAGCGTCGGCTTGCCATGCGGAGCAGGCAACGGCTCAGGCACGGGCTGATGCACCAGGTGCTCTTGAACCTGGGCTTCCAATGACGAGCCCAGATCCTTCGACAACGAGGGCTGCGGCGCCGACGGGCGCGGCTTCGACGACGGCACGATCTTCCGCGCGCGCAGATCCTTGATGACCAGGCGAATCATCGCCTTCATCGCGTCGAGCACCCCCTCGCCGCTCATGGCGACCGTCTCGAAATCAGGAACGTTGCGGCGGTTGAGCAGCGCGCGCATCTGCGCGAGCGGCACCGCGTTGCTCAGATCTCGCTTGTTGTACTGAATCACCAGGGGGAACGAGTCGAGCGCGATGCCCTGCTCGGCGAGGTTCTCCTCGAGGTTTTCCATCGACTCGCGGTTCGCGTCTTGCGCGCCCGGGTTGGAGTCGGCCACGAACACCACGCCATCCGAGCCCTGCAGCACGAGCTTGCGGGTCGCGTTGTAGAAGACCTGGCCGGGCACCGTGTAGAGCGCGAGGCGCAAGGCATAGTCACCGACGCGCTCGACGCGCACGGGCAGGAAGTCGAAGAAGAGGGTGCGGTCTGCCTCGGTGGGCAGCGTCATCAGCTCGCCACGCAACGACGGCTTCACCGTCTCGTAGATCCGCTTGAGCGTCGTGGTCTTGCCCGACAGACCGGGGCCGTAGAAGACGATCTTGGCCGCGATCTCCCGGGCCATCACGTTCACCGTACTCATGTGGGCTTCCTCTTCTTGAGCGGGTCGTTCTTCTTGAGGCTCGTCTCGACCCTCTTCACGGCGCGCTGGGCGGCCAGCACCTCACCTTCGAACCCAAGCCCCGGCAACACCTGCCGGCCCGCCATCACCACCCGCTTCCACGGGGAGCTCGTCGTCACGCCGCTCGTCCCGAGAAAGGCATCGGGTGCGACCGGAAAGAACGGCGCGACTTCAGCACGACCGGCGACCACGTGGGGCGCGTCGATCCACGGCGTGGACTCCAGCGTCACGTGGGGGCGGGTGAAGGGCATCACGCGGGTCAACGCCGCGTGGATCTGAACGATCAGCGCACGAATGGCCGGCTCACCACCCGCCCGAAGCCCCAGGGGCGCAGGCACCGAGAGGGTCAGCACCCGCGCGTCAGGCTGCGTGGCGGGCCCCACCTGGAGCAGCAGCGCTCCGCCCTCGAGGGCAGGCGCATCCACCAACGCGAGCACGCCCAACCCCCGCGGGAGCGCCCGTTCAGGCACGACCAGGTTCAAGGTGAGCAGGGCCCTGGTGGCTGCCACCCTGGGGAGCAACTTCGCCGAGGCCTTGCGTTGTTTCTCGGGCACCAGGCGCGTCAGCACGTCGAGATCGGTGGCCGCCACCACGAAGGCCGCGCGGTAGGTCGTGTCGTTCTTGGTGAGCCGCACGCCGGTGGTGTTGCTGCCCTCGAGCACCAGGCGTTCGACCGCTTCATCGGCCGCGAGCACGTCGGCGCCCAGCTCGCGAGCGCGATCGGCGATCACCTGCCACAGCGCTTCTTTGCCGCCCTGGAAGATCGCCGGCCCCGCGAGTGCACGGCCCAGCGTGCGGGCGCGGGTCAAGGTGGCGGGGCTCTGGGTCGAGGCGAGGAAGGTGGTGAGCTTGCGCACCAACGCATCGGAGGCGAGCGGTGTGTCGAGCCCAAGCCCGGGGAAACGCGCCACGTGCCGCTTGAACTTCCACCGCGCGAAGAAGCCCTCGGGCGGAAAGTCGGGGTGGCTCTGGAAAAAGCTGTCGCTGGCATCGGCGGCGGCCTGCGCCTTGCGCATCAGCTCGTCGAAGTTCTCTGCTTCCTTGCCGAAGACGCGATCGAGCTCAGGGCCGCGGCGCTTCTCATCGTGACTCAGCTCGAACCAACGATCCTGCTCGAGGAGCTGTAGCGGCACCATCTGCATGGCGCGGCTTACGGCAGCGGCGATGCCCAACTCTTGCAGCACCTCGTCGAACGCAGGCACCGCCTTGATCGGAGGCAGAAAGAAGGGTGCGTAGGGCAGCTTCGCGTCGCCGTGCACGTAGGGCTCGGCGAGCCCGTCATGCGGCACGTGGAGCACCTGCAACCCGCGCCGGGCGAAGAGCGCCGTGGAGATGACGCCGCCGAGCTGACCGCCCACGACGATCACGTCGTACACGTGCCGGCCGGGGGTCGTGCCTTTGCGCACCAGGCCCGCCATCTAAAGGCGCTCCTGCAAGACGACCGTGCGGCCTTCGACCTTCACCTTGCCGCTCGCGAGCGCGCGCACGACGGCGGGGTAGAGGCGGTGTTCTTCGACGTGAATGCGGGCGGCCAGCCTGGCTTCATCATCGCCCGGCAACACGGGCACCGCGGCCTGCGCGATGATTGGGCCCGTGTCGGTGCCTTCGTCGACGAAGTGCACGGTGCAGCCTGCCACCCGTACGCCCGCCGCGATCGCCTGACGTACGCCGTGCATTCCAGGGAAGGAAGGCAGCAGCGCGGGGTGAATGTTGATGACCTTGCCGGGAAACAGGCGAAGAAAAGTGGGCGTCACGAGGCGCATGTAGCCCGCGAGGCACACCAGCTCGATTTTTCGATCGAGCAGCGTCTGCGCGACCGCTTCATCGAACTGCTCGCGGGAGGAAAGGGTGCGGTGATCGATCACCACCGTCTCGACGCCGGCCTGCGTCGCGCGCTCGAGGACTTTGGCGCCAGGCACGTTGCAGATGAGCAGCTCGACGCGCGCGGGGCTGCCCTCGACGTTGAGGGCTTCCACGAGGGCCGAGAAGTTCGAGCCGCTGCCCGACGCCAGCACGCCGACCCTGATCATAGCTCGACGATGGCCTCGGCTTCGGCCCCGGGCTTGCCCGCTTCGATGACGCCGACGTCCCACGCCGAGACGCCCCGCGCCGCGAGGAACTCGAGCGCGGGCTTCACCTGGTCGGGCGCGACCACCACGGTCATGCCCAGGCCCATGTTGAAGGTGCTGAACATCTCGTTGCGTTCGACCTCACCGAGCTTCTGCAAGATGTCGAAGATGGGGGGGCGCTTCCAGCTCGACTCCTCGAGCACCGCGCGCAGGCCAGCAGGCAGGCAACGGGGCACGTTGCCTGGAAGACCGCTGCCGGTGATGTGCGCCATGCCCTTGAGCGGCACCACCGCGTGCAGCGCGAGCAGGTCTTTGACGTAGATGCGGGTGGGCTCGAGCAGCGCATCGCCCAGCACCACGCCGTCGACGGAGTCGGTCAACGCCAGCCGCGCGTCTTCGAGGATGCGCCGGGCCAGGGAGAAGCCGTTCGAGTGCAGCCCAGAGGAGGCGACCCCGATCACCCGATCGCCGGGGACGATCTTCTTGCCGTCGATGATCTGCGCTTTCTCCACGATGCCCACGCAGAAACCAGCCAGCTCGTATTCGCCCGGCACGTAGAAGCCCGGCAGCTCGGCCGTCTCTCCACCCAGCAAGGTGCAGCCCGCCTGCTCGCAGCCCCTGGCCACGCCAGCGATCACCTTCTCTGCGCGCTCGACGTCGAGGCGGGCGGTGGCGAAGTAGTCGAGGAAGAAGAGCGGCTCGGCGCCGCTGGTGAGTACGTCGTTCACGCTCATCGCGACGAGGTCGATGCCGACGGTCTCGTGGCGATCAAGCGCGAAGGCGAGCTTGAGCTTGGTGCCCACGCCGTCGGTGCCGCTGACGAGGATGGGCTCCTTGTACTTGCCCGGGGGGATCGCGAAGAGCCCTCCGAAACCGCCCACGCCGGAGAGCACCTCACTGCGCCGGGTCCTGGCCGCGTGGGGCTTGATCCGCTCGACGAGCGCGTCGCCTGCTTCGATGTCTACGCCAGCCTGCTTGTAGGTCGTTCCCACGCGGCGGCTTGTACCCCTTCGCTTCGGGCTTCACCACGCCGTTTCCGGTACTCCCGGGATCACCGGTCTCCGCGCGAAGGAAAGGTGATCCCTCGACCACACCGTTCGCATCGACAGGGTTGGCCGAAATAGAAGTCACTCCAATCACCGGTCTCCCCGAGCACAGTCGAGGGGGCACTTACCGCCCGAAGGCGAGGTAATCCCTCGACTCCGCTCGGGATGAACGGTGGGCGCTCCTTATTTCGGCCAACCCTGTCGGGATGAACGGGTCCTTATTCGATCGACCCCGCAATTCGACCAACCCGCTAGGCTGCCGCGCGCGAATGAAAAACCTCCTCTCGCGGCGGCGCTACGAAGTGCTTGCCCTCGCCACCTTCGGTTTCTTCGCGGTGCTGCACCTCACCACCAGCGCCCCCATCATCCGCAACGTGAACGACGGAGGGGTGCTCCATCGTTTCGTGCAAAACATCGAAGGCCGCGTCTCGACCGTCTTCTTCCGGACCCGAGGCGAGATCCCCGCCCACCCCGACGTGGTGGTGATGGAGCTGGACGAGCGGGGTGCCCAGCGGTTCGGGCTGTGGCCCTGGTCGCGCGATGTGGTGGCGAAGTCGATCGACGCGTTGCTCGACGCCGACGCGAAGGTGATCGGCCTCGACATGGCTTTCACCGACGAGACCTCGGTCGACGTGCGTGAGCGGGCCTGGCTGGCGGCTTTTCGAAGCACCAGCGCCGTGCCGGTCGAGCTCCAGGGCCTCGCGAAGGAGCTCGAAGCTCGTGCGCAGGTCAGCCCCGACGCGGCGCTCGAGGCCGTCTTGCGGAAAGGCGGGCCGCGCATCGTGCAGGGGGTGATTCCTTTCGAGCCGCGTGACGTCGCCTCGATCAGTGAAGAGGTTCGAGCCCGCTACGCTGTGACCGTCGCGCCCGAGGTGATCACCTCGACGCCGGGTACCGTGAAGGGTTCGACCAGGCCCATCAACCTCGAGGCGATCCCCGCGCGGGCGCACTCGGGGGTGCAGGCGCCGTTGCCTCGCTTTTCTGACCTCGGCAATCGCTACGGCCACTTTGGCGCCGATCCCGATCTCGACGGCACCATCCGCCGCACGCCGGTGCTGGTGAAGTTGAAGTCGCCGCCGGGCTTGTTCCCTTCGCTCGGGCTCCAGGTCGCCGCACGCCAGCTCGACGCGGCCATCGTGCCGGTCATCGAAGATGACGAGCTGATGGGCGTCGACCTCGGCAAGACGCGCGTGCCGATGCAGACCGACGCTCCGTACACGTTGATCAACTACCCCGGCAGCTCCAGTGCTTTCTCCCGCCTCAGCGTGGTGGACGTGCTTGACGGCACGTTCCCCAAAGAGAAGGTGGCCGGGAAAGCCGTGCTGGTGGGCGTGACCATCACCGGCAGCATGGGCGATCAACGCAACACACCCTTCAACGAGGTGGAGTCGGGGGTGATCACCCACGCCTCGATGCTCTCCAATATCTTGCGCGGTGATTATCTCAATCGCCCCTGGTGGCTGCGTTTCGTCGAGCTGGGCGTGATGCTCTCGTTGGGCCTGGTGCTCACCGTGGTGACCGCGCGCATCCGCTCGTTCGTCTCGAAGTTGCTGGTGATGGTGGCCGTGATCGGCGGCTTCACGATCGCGACGTATTTTCTCTTCACCGCGGGGCTGAAAGTGGCGTGGGTGATGCCCACGATGCACCTCACGGTGACCGCCTTCGGCACCATCTTCCTGGGCTACCTCTCGGTCGATCGCGAGAAGCTCAAGATGCGCAGCACCTTCAGCCGCTACCTCGGCGAAGACGTGATGGACGTCGCGCTGGAAAACCCCGAGCGCCTCAACCGCGGTGAGAAGCGCGAGATGACGGTGTTGTTCTCAGACATTCGCGGCTTCACCTCGTTGTCCGAGCACATGTCGCCCGAAAAGCTGGCCGACTTCATCAACCAGTACCTCTCGCCGATGACCCAGATCGTGTTCGACGAGAAGGGCACGCTCGACAAGTACATCGGCGACGCGGTGATGGCGTTCTGGAACGCGCCGCTCGATCAGCACGATCACGCCCTGCGCGCCTGCCGGGCCGCGGTGCACATGCTCGAGCGCCTGGAAGAATTGAAGGCCCAATGGCGCGCGACCGGCTTGCCCGAGCTTGAGATCGGCATCGGCATCAACACCGGGCAGATGGTGGTGGGCAACATGGGGTCTGACGTGCGCGTCGACTACACCGTGTTGGGCGACTCGGTGAACCTGGGCAGCCGCCTCGAAGGCACGAACAAAGAATACGAAACCCGCATCATCATCAGCGAGTGGACGCGCGGCGCCGTGAAGGAGGGCATCGTCACCCGGCGGCTGGGCGCGGTGCGGGTGAAGGGCAAGAAGGTGCCCGTGGGCATCTTCGAGCTGCGGGGGCTGGGCATGCCCAATGAGGTCGACGGCAAGGCCATCACCGCCTTCGAGGCTGGCCTGACCGCCATGACGCAGCGCCGTTTCACCGACGCGACGCGCTTCTTCACCGAGGTGCTGGGGCTGTGGCCCAACGACGGCCCGGCCCGGAACTACCTCGAAGAGCTCGAAACCTTCACCCTCGACCCGCCCCCCGCCGACTGGGACGGGGTGGTGTCATTGAAGACCAAGTGAGGGCCCGGTGAAGATCTTCAAATTGACGCCCCCCCGGTTGCAGGTGAGAGTCAGGGACTTTCAATGAGCGCCGAAGAAGCCCTGTTTCAACGGTTTGGCAAAGACATCCCGAAGGGGACGATCCTCTTCCGCGAAGGCGACCCCGGCAAGGAGATGTACGTGCTCCAGTCGGGCAAGGTCGCGATCTCCAAGAAGGTGCGCGACGTCGAGAAGATCCTCGCGGTCCTCGGGCCTGGTGAGTTCTTCGGCGAGATGGCGATCATCTCGAACAAGCCGCGCAACGCGTCGGCCACTGTCGAAGACGAAGCCCGCGTGCTGGTGATCGACCCGCGCACGTTCGAGGCGATGATCCGCGGCAACTCAGAGATCGCCGTGCGCATGATCAAGAAGCTCGCGGAGCGGCTGTCTGATGCCGACGCGCAGATCGAGAACCTGCTGCTCTCCGACCCGAACAGCCGCATCGTTCATCACATGCTGCAGCTCTGCCAGTCGAGGGGCCGTCAGGGCGAGGAGGGCATCGAGGTGGATTTCCCGGTCAGAGATCTTCCGCGTGAGCTCGCGGTGGGCGAGCCGGCGATTCGATTCATGGTGAACAGGCTCGAGCGTGCGGGCCTGGTCGAGACTTCAGGTGACCGCCTCACCGTGCGAGACACCGCGCGCCTCTTCGACTTCCTCCGCTACCTCGAGATGAAGTGGAAGTTCGGGGAACTCTAAAAGCCGTGAAACTCAAAATCCTCGGGCCACACGGTGGCGAGCTCCCCGGGTGCAAGAGCACCTGCTTCGTAGTCGATGACCGCCTCGCGCTCGACGCAGGCGCTTTGACCAGCATGCTGGATCTCCCGGCGCTGGCGAAGATCGACGACATCTTGCTGACGCACTCGCACTTCGATCACGTGAAGGACCTGCCGATGTTGTCCGACGTGCTGGTCGGGCGCCGCGATTCGCCGGTCACCATTCACAGCAACACCGAGTGCATCGAGACGTTGAAGAAGAACATCTTCAACAACGTGCTCTGGCCGGACTTCACCAAGATCCCCAGCCAGAAGAACCCCGTCTACAAGCTCAGGGCGTTCAAGGCGGGCGCGAGCTTCAAGGTCGGCCCCTACGCGGTGAAGTCGGTGTTGGTGAGCCACCCCGTCGAGTCGTGCGGCTACGTGATCACCGATGGCAGCGTCTCCATGGCCATCAGCGGCGACACGGGGCCGACTGAAAAGTTCTGGAAGGTCCTCAACAAGGTGAAGGACCTCAAGGTGCTGCTGCTCGAGTGCAGCTTCCCCAACCAGCTTCAGGCCCTGGCCGACATCTCGGGTCACTTCACGCCCCAGACCATCGCCAAAGAGCTGGAAAAGTTCGATCGGCGGGGCTGTGAGGTGCTGCTGTACCACCTGAAGCCGGCCTTCGTGGCGCAGCTGAAGAAGGAAGTGCGTCACCTGCCGGTGCACGTGTCGGAACTGGGCGAAGAATTCGACTTCTGATAGCGCCCTTAGCCGTGCCCGCACCTCTCGTCTTAGGTATCGCCGGTGGGACCGCCTCGGGAAAGACCACGGTCGCCCGGAAGATCCATGAAGCGTTCGCTTCGCGCGTCGCGTTCATCGATCAAGATTCGTACTACCGGCCGCTCGATCACTTGAGCCTCGAGGAGCGCCGTGAAGTGAACTTCGATCACCCCGACGCGTTCGACTCAGAGCTGTTGGTGGCGCACGTCAAGGCGCTCAAGGCAGGCAAGTCCGTGGAGAAACCGGTCTACGACTTCGTCTCGTCGACCCGCCAGGCGAACACGTTGGCGGTGAACTCAGCCGACTTGATCTTGATCGAGGGCATCCTCGTGCTGCACATGGATGCGCTGAGAACCGAGATGGACGTGCGCATCTTCGTTGAGACCGAAGACGACGTGCGCATCATTCGGCGGCTCACGCGCGACATCAAAGAGCGTGGCCGCGACTTCGATCACGTGATTCATCAGTACTTCCGTCACGTGAGGCCGATGCACATGGCCTTCGTCGAGCCCTCGAAGCGCTGGGCCGACATCGTGGTGCCGCACGGTGGAAACAATGAGATCGCCATCGACATGCTGGTCGGGGCAATCAAGGCCAGGTTGGTCAAAGGGAAGTAGAGCAAAGACCACCGTTCGCATCGAGCGCAGTCGAGATGCCACCTTGAAGCGCGAGCCGAGGTAATCCCTCGACTTCGCTCGCAGGGTTGGCCGAAATAGAAATGACTCCAATCACCGGTCTCCCCGAGCGCAGTCGAGGGGGCACTTACAGCCCGAAGGCGAGGTAATCCCTCGACTCCGCTCGGGATGAACGGTGGGCGCTCCTTATTTCGAAAAAAACCTGTCGGGATCACCGGTTGGTTGTTCTTTCGGGTGAAGTCGAAGGCGAAGCCGGTCCCTTCTCGGGAGGGGTGAGGGGCCGTTACGGGCCCGCATCCTTCGTCGGTTCGTCGATCACATCCTCGATCCGAAACGGAAACTCGACGAACCGGCTCCCATCAGACTGCAGCACCTGGTCTCTGGACCCGCGCACGTAGAACCCGCTGGGCGTCTCGGGGACCGGCTTGCCGATCACCAACCGCGCGAGCTCTTTCCCGTCTTCACCGAACAGGGCGATGTACTTCGCCTTCGCATCGAGGCCGTACTTCGCCCAGTCTTTCGGCTTCTCTTCGCCCGCGGTCAGAATTTTCGCGCTGCTCAGAGTCCACAGCGCCGAGGTGACCTTGAAGATCTTCGCCTTGCCGGCGCGAGGCGCCACCACCCGCCACGCCTCTGCCGACGCATCGACCAAGTCCTTCGAGACGACGATCTCGGGGCCATCGACGTCGCGGAACACCATCTTCGTGACCGCCTCGCGCTTGAACCGCAGCAAGCCCTTGTCCCTCAAGTCGATCGGGTTGCGATCGAACTGGGTCGCTCCCGCACCGACCTGCGCGAGCGTCGAGCCCTTCTCATCTTCGCGGAGCACGAAGAACACGTCGCCCGCGTCGCCCGACTGCCGCGTCACGCGAAGGCGAACGATCTTGCCCCCCTCCAGCGTGAGCGTGATCTCGTTGAACGGAGCGTCGAACCCCAGCGCCTTGCGAGCGGCCTCTGAGTCGTCGGGGAAGGCCTGCGCACGTTCCTGAGCCACGCCCGAGATCATCGCGGTGACGGTCGACGCATCGGCAGGTTCCTTGGTCGGCTTGACCACCGTCCACTGCTTGTCGCTGGTGCGCTCGACCACGTAGTCATTGGCAACCGACTTCACGGCGATCTTCTGCACCCCGGCCTCGTCGACCGCGAAGGGCTGCTTGTCGCGCAGGTCGAAGGTGTTCTTGGCCATCGTGAAGCGCACGCCACCCTCAGCGGTGAAAACGGTCTTCTCGTCATTGCGGCGTACGTAGACCGACCCATCGAAGACGTTCTCGATGCCGCCGACGAGCTTCACGCTGCGGGTCTCAAAGTTCACCATGGCGGTGGCCTCCACGACGAACTTCGGCTCGATGAAGCCGTACTTCTCGAGGGCCGCCTGATCCGGGTTTTCGTCGAGGGTCGACTTGAACTTCGAGGTCTGCAGGATGCTGACGATGCCATCGACCACCAGCCGGTCGGCGAGCGCGTTGACGGGGGCGACGATGCGCCACTCCTTGCCGGGTGTACGCTCGAGCGTCGTGGTCGAGCCGCCCGCGGTCACCACCAGGCGGGTGAATTCAGCCGGCGCAGAGCCCCCATCAGCGGCGCGCTCGTCGAGCTTCTGCGGCGCGAACAGCCGCAGCTCGTGGTCCTGCTTCTTCCGGGTGTCCTGATCAGCGCGGTACACATCGAAATAGGCATAGGCACCGATGCCGCCCGCGAGGCCGAGCACCGACAGCAACAGCAGAAGGGTCTTCGTACTTTGATTCATCTTGCCCGCCGGGCCTGCCAGATGGTCAGCCCGATGGCCATCAGCAGCGTGGGGAAGACATCCATCGCGAGCAGGCGAATGGTGCTCAGCTTGTCGTTGGTGAGGTCGATGGTGGAGATGTCGCGGTCGGGCGGGCGAATGGTGATCTTCTGCAGTTGCTGGGTGACCCAGGCGAACGCGTTCATCACCATGTTGCGGTTGGGCTCGTAGCCGAAGGTGCCGGTGAGCAGGTCGCTGTCGCCGAAGATCACCACGCGCGCTTCATCGGCCCTGCGCTGCTCGGCGTGAATGGTGGGGCGCGTCGAAGCGAGCGCGAGCACGATCTGCCCGGTTCGCTCGTCGGGATCCTGGGTGGGGTTCTCGCTCATCGAGGTCTCGACCCACGCGTAGGGCGTGCTGAGCACGAGCGGCGCGAGCGTGAGGTCGGGCAGGGTGCCTTCCTTCAATTGGGTGATCGCGCGCGAGGTGGCGAACACCACGTTCTGCTGCCCCTTCTGGAGCAGCTTGGTGATCTCGTGATCGCCGAAGAAGGGCGAGTAGACGATGTACGGCTGCTCCGGGTTCACCTTGGCGTCAGCCACGATGCCGGGCTCGATCTGCGCGCCGTACTTCGCGAGCAGCGAGGTCAGCTCGGGCTCTGACTGGGCCTCGGCGAAGTAGATCAACCGGCCGCCCTGCTCGAGGTACCGCTCGAGGATCTTCTGCTCGTTGTCGGAGATCTTGCTGCGAGCGCCCGCGATCACCACGGCCGACGCATCAGCGGGGATCTCACCGCCCTGGATCAAGTTGAGCGCGGTGGGCGCATAGCCTTCGTCCTGCAGCATGCGCTTCAAGGTGATGAGGGAGGCGAGCATCGCGTCTTCGCCTTCACCCACCGGGTCGAGCGGGATTTCCCCGTGACCTGCGAGGAAGTACAGCTTCTGCTCGCCGACCTTCTCGAGCTTGATGAGGCCGTTGGTGAGCTCCTGCTCGGCGAGCAGCGGGCTGCCCAGGCGCTGCAGGTTGAGCATGGTGTGCGACTGGCTCGGCCCGTTGGAGCTCAGCACCGCGGCCGGCTGCCCCTGGCGAATCTGGTACTTCAACGTGAGGTCAGGCGTCTTTCGTGGATCCTTGAAGTCGAAGGTGAACTTGTCGCTCTGCGCCGCATAGCGCTTGAAGAGCTCTTCGACCTGAGGGGGCGTCTCGCCTTCGACGAACGCGATGATCTGCACCGGGTTCTTCAGCGCCTGGAGCGTGTTGACCGTCTGCGCTGACAGCGAGAACACCTTCTTGGCCGTGAGATCCCAGGTGGGCGCCCGCTTGGCGACGATGAAGTTGGCCGCGAACAAGACGCCCACGAAGGCGACCCCGAGCCCGACCGACGACGAATAGAAGAACGCCGACTTGGCCCACGTGCCGGTGCGCTCGCCCGAAGTGATGGCCCAGAAGGCGATCAGCAGCACGCCCAGGCCGAGCTTCACGAAGAACGGCACCAGCGAGCCGGAGGTCACGAAGAAGGTGATGATCGAGGTGATGGTGAGCAGCAGCCCGATGCCGCCCGCGACGCTTCCGAGAGTCTTCTTCATCACGTCCACCTCTGGGCTTCGATGGAGCGGTGAGTGAGCAACACGAAGAACGCGATCACCGAGGTGAAGAAGACGATCGGCTTCAGATCGAGCACGCCTTTGATCAAGTTCTGCAGCTGCGAGTCGAAGGCCAGGTAGTTCAAGACCGATCGCAGCGGCTCTTCAGCGCGAGGGGCCACCGAGCTGACCAGCATCCACAACAGCGCGACCGCGAACGAGACGAAGGCCGCCACCATCTGCGACTCGGTCAGTGAAGAAATAAACATGCCGATGGCCATGTTGGTGGCGCCCCAGAGCAGCAGCGCGAAGTAGCCGAGCAGCACGGTGCGCCACTCGAGGGCCGAGCCCGACTCAGAGCTGCCGATGATCGACAGGATGATGGGGAAGACGATGGTGACGCCCAGCGTGCAGACGATGAGGCCGACCGCTCCGAAGTACTTGCCCAGCACGATCTCGATCGGGCGGATCGGCGTGGTCATCAGCAACTCGAAGGTCTTGTTGCGCCGCTCTTCTGCGAAGAGCCGCATCGACAAGAAGGGCGCCACGAAGAGCGTCACCACCAGGATGGTGCCCCACAGGCTGATCATCACGCCGTCGGTGAGGTTTCGAAACTGCTGCGCTTCAGCAGGCAGCGCCGACCAGCCACCGGGCACTTCACGCGCGATGTCTTGCGCCTGCTTGAAGCCCCCGAGCAGCAGCACGAAGAAGGCCGAGCTGAGCAAGGCCATCACGGTGAACACCACCCACGCCCACAAAGTCGTGAGGTGCGAGGTCAGCTCTTTTTTCATGATCGCGAAGATGGTTCGCATCGCTCACTCCGCCGTCAGTTGAATGAACTTGTCTTCGAGCCCGGTCTCTTTGCCGCCGGTGATCGCTGCCATCGACTCGTCCGCCACGATTTTCCCGCGGTGAATGATGAGCACCTGTCGGCAGATGGCCTTGACCTCCGAGAGGATGTGCGTCGAGAGGACCACCGTGTGCTCGCCCGCAAGTGACTTGACCAGCTCGAGCACTTCTTTTCGTTGCCGCGGGTCGAGGCCTTCGGTCGGCTCATCGAGGATCAGCAGCGGGGGGTTACCCAACATCGCCTGCGCGATGCCCACGCGCTGCCGGTAGCCCTTGGAAAGCACGCCGGTGAGCCTTCCCAGCTCGGGCAGGATGCCGGTGCCTGCGGCCACACGATCGATCTCGGACTTCACCTTCGCGCGGGGCACGCCCTTGAGCTCGGCCACGAAGTGCAGATAGCCGCGCACGGTAAGCTCCGGGTACAGCGGAGGCGTCTCGGGCAGATAGCCGATGCGGCGCTTGGCCTCGAGCGGGTTTTCGAAGATGTCGAAGCCCGCCACGCGCGCCTTGCCACTGGTGGCCGGCATGAAGCCCGTGAGGATCTTCATGGTGGTCGACTTGCCCGCGCCATTGGGCCCGAGGAAACCGACGATCTCGCCTTCCTTGATCTGAAAGGTGAGTGCGTCAATCGCGACGCGATCGCGGTATTTCTTGGTGAGGTTCTCGACCTCGATCATCGCCATGGGTGCCGCTCCGCCTGACAAAGGGGGTCGCTGAAAACGCGCGGAATATAGGGATCATTTCCGGCGAGTCAACGCGAGTTCGGGAATGAATTCCGTAGGTTGGCCGAAATCGTGCACTGGGCTAAGCGCACGAGGCCAAGGAGCCACATGTCGCGCATCGTCGTGCAGAAGTTTGGCGGGTCATCAGTTGCCGATGCAGAGAAGCTCCGCAAGGTCGCCGCCCGGGTCAAAGCGCGCCGCGATGAAGGCTGGCGATTGGTCGTGGTGGTCTCGGCGATGGGCGACACCACCGATGAGCTGCTGGGCCTCGCCAAACAGATCAGCGCCGATCCACCGCGGCGTGAGCTCGACATGTTGCTGACGTGTGGTGAGCGCATCTCGATGGCGTTGTTGTCGATGGCGCTGCACGAGCTGGGCGTCGCGGCGATCAGCTTCACCGGCAGCCAGAGCGGCATCATCACCGACAGCACGCACGCCCAGGCGCGCATCATCGAAGTGAAACCCGCGCGCATCGAAGAAGAGTTGGCGCGTGAAAAAGTAGTGATCGTCGCGGGCTACCAGGGCGTCTCGAAGAACCGTGAAGTGACCACGCTGGGGCGCGGTGGCTCGGACACCACGGCGGTCGCGCTGGCCGCGGCGTTGGGTGCGGATTGTGAGATCTACTCAGACGTCGACGGGGTGTACTCGGCCGATCCCCGGGTGGTGCCCAGTGCGATGAAGCTCGAGTCGCTCTCGTTCGAAGAGATGCAGGAGCTCGCGGCCGCCGGCGCCAAGGTGCTCAACGCGCAGGCCGTGGAGTTCGCGCGTGAAAAGAACATCGTCATTCATGCGCGCTCGACGCACGCGATCGGCACGGGCACGGCGATCCAGGCGACCACCAGTCCGTCGCGTGTGAAGGGCGTCACCTGTGAGTCCGACGTCTGGGTGTTCACCACCACGCAAGCGCCCGACGCGCTGCTCGAGCTGCTCGATGGCCAGCAGGTCAAGGGCCGCAACCTGCTGTGGGACGAAGCGGGGCGCACGCTGGCCGTGGTGCCGCTGCACGACGTGCACGGGCCCGAGGTGTTGCGCGCGAAGTTGCCGGCGAACGTGACGCTGCTCGAGGATCACGGAACGGTGACCTGCGTGGGCACGGGTCTGAATGCCGACTGGTCGATCGCGCGCAAGGCGTTGGCGACCGCGAAGGCGCTCGGCGCGCACGTTGCGGCCAGCTACGGGTCCGCGCATCAGCTCACGTTGATCGTCAAGCGAGCTCAGGTGAAAGCACTCACGCAGGCGCTTCACGTGGCCCTCATCGGCTGACGCAAGAACCGTTCAATTCGGGGACTCGAACCGTTCGCATCGAGCGCAGTCGAGATGCCACCTTCCGCGCGCGCAAAGGTAATCCCTCGACTTCGCTCGGGATGACCGGTTGGTGGTGCCTTCGGGAACAGCCGGTAGAAATTCAGCTGTGGCGGCAATGCGACGAGGGGTCGGCTTCGACATCCCCGCCTCAGGAAAACGTTCCGTCACCCCGCAGAATGACGCAGCGATGACAGTCGCTTACGCCCTGCGTGGAACTCCATGAGATCCACTCATGCTGGCGTTCGGGCGGGACTGATCGGGAGGGGCCTCTTGTTGCACCTACATGAGTGCGTCACCTTTCTCGAGGAAACCCAATCCATGGCCAAAACATCTGTGAGTACGTGTGCAACGAGTCGTCGACTCCTTGCGTGGAACCGAACCTGCTTTATCAATGAGGTCTTATGAGAGGCCTGCCCCCGAAGACGTTTCCCCTCCGTGTCGCCGTTCTTGGTGACTACGCGCTCGTTGAGGCGCTGTCAGAGCACGCGGAGCAAATGATTCTCAGCCCTGTCGAGACGAACCTGGAGATCTCGGCGCGTGTCACGCAGGCGGATGTGCTGGTGGTGGATGTGACGACCAACACCGTCGCTGCTCTCCAGACGATCAGAGAGCTGACCTACAAGCGGCCGGTGTTGGCGCTGGTGAACGCAGGTCAGAGCGTGGATGCCCTCAAGGCTGGAGCAAAGGGCGCCATCCGTCGCGACAGCAAGTCGCAAGCGATCGCCGCGGCGATCGAAGCGCTGCACGAAGGTCTGGCAGTGGTCGATCCCACCGTGCTCACCACCCTGACCAGCGCGAAGCCGGTGCTGGTCGGCGATCTGATGAGCCCGGGCACCACCGTCGAGAACGACACGTTGACCAAGCGCGAGAATGAAGTGCTCGTGCTCCTGGCCGACGGGCTGTCGAATAAGGAAATCGCCCAGCGGCTCACGATCAGTGAGCACACCGCGAAGTTCCACGTGAACTCGATTCTGCAGAAGATGAACGCTCAAAAGCGCGTCGAGGCGGTCGTTCGTGCCGCCAAGATGGGCCTCATCAACCTCTGAGCCCCGAGGCGGAGCGACCAGAAAGCCCGGAGCGAAGTCGGCCCAGCGATCCGTTCGTACCGCTCAGAAGGCCGCCCTCGACTGGGCTCGGGGAGACCGGTGATGGAACCCGATTCCTATTTCCGCCGCACCTATTTCACCAGCTTCCCAGAGGAAGAGGGGGGTGCTGGCAGCGGCCCCGACTGATGCCGGCTGGCCGGGGTGGCCTCGAGGTTCTTCGCCGCCATGTAGATGATGTTCCGGGTGCCCTTCTTGCCCCGGTACATCGCGCGATCCGCCAGATCGACCAGCGTCTCCTGATCCTGCGCATGCTCGGGGTACGACGCGATGCCGATGCAGGTGCTGATGCTCAAGCTGAAGCCCTCACGCGCAAGAAACCGGTGCGACTCGATCGATCGCCGAATGCGCTCAGCCACCTTGAGCGCCCCGCCCGAATCCGTACCGCGCAGCAGCAGCACGTACTCATCACCGCCCCACCTGCACACGATGTCGTTGTCGCGCACGCAGTTCTTGAGCACCCGCGCCACCTCGACCAGCAGCTTCGAGCCGATCAGGTGCCCGTGCGTGTCGTTGATGCTCTTGAAGTAGTCGAGATCGAGGAACGCCAACGCGAACGGCTTGTCGTTGGTCGCGAGCGCCTTGAACTCCTTGTCGAGCACGAGCTGCAGGTAGCGGCTGTTGAACAAATGCGTGAGGTCGTCGAGGTAGACGAGATCTTCCACCGCGGCGAACTTGCCCAGGTTCTTGAGCGCCAGCCCCAGGTGCCGCGCGAGAAACGGAGCCCCCGACACGCCCGCATCCGAGATGTCTTCCCGGTAGAACAGCAAGACCGCGCCGTACATCACGTCGCCCTCGTAGACCGGCACGAGAAAGGCGGTTTCGAGACCGAGGTCCTTGATGACGATCTCCTGGCCCGTGCGCTCGATCTCTTCGACCGTCTCGCGCACCGCGGCCAGGCTCTGCTTCTCGACTTCCGCGCGCGTGAGCTCCGCGAAGCCTTGAAAGCCGGACAGCTCGAGGTTGCCCGCTTCTTTCGTGAAGACCACCACCGCATCGGCCTCACACATCGACTGAAAGGCTGCGGCAGTGGCCTCGAAGAGCTTGTCGCGCTCCAGCGTGGTGGCGATGCGCTGGCCTGCCTCGAGCAAGGCGACGTGGGTGCGCAGCGCCAAGTTCTCTTTGAGCAGGGTGTGCTGGGTGAGCGCCCGATTGACCGCGTGGGCGAGCACCTCGGGTTGCACCGGCTTGACCAGGTAATCCGCAGCGCCGCTCTTGATGGCACGAACCGCGGGCTCCACCTTGTCGAGGGCGGTGATCACCAGGACCTCGACATCGGGGTGCGTCGACCGCACGTACTGGAGCAGCGAGATGCCGTCGCTCTGGGGAAGAATGAGATCGGTCACCAGCATGGCGAACTTCGTCTTCGCCATGGCCTCCTTGGCCTCGGCGATGGAGCCCACCGCGGTGACCTCGTGACCTGCCCCCGCCAAAAAGTCGCTGTACAGCGACCTCGCGAGCTTCTCGTCATCCACCAACAGAATCTGCGCCATGGGGAATCTGGCGAACTAGCAGACGCGTGCAGGCCGTGCGAGCGTTCGCGTTCTTCGTGAGCCGCGATGAACGCCGGTTGTGTGTGTTTTTCAGCGCTGGGGCGACCCGCTACGCGCTCGACGCGGTGCGCGTGCTCGAGGTGGCCCGGGCGAACGACGAGGGGGCGCTGCAGCTTTCCCAGCACCTGCCGGTGCGCGATCTTTCTTTGTTGCTGGGGGGTGACGCTGAGGTTCGGGTCGCCGCAGGCGTGGTGATGGACGTCTCGCCGACGCTCGCGCTCCGGGTCAAACAGGTCGACGGCGTGTTCGACTGCACGGGCTTGAAGCGCTGGCCGGTGCAGGGAAGGTTGGTGCCGTTGCTCGCTCCGGCCCTGACGGGCGCGCTGGAATATGAAGGGCGGCTGGTCTTCGAACTCGACGCAGACGGCGCGGCCCGCGGGCTCCCCCGGCAGCTCAAGCCCCTCGAGCGGCACCACAGCGCCGACACCACCGGCCTCGTCTTCACCGTGCAGGGGGAGCGTCTGGCCCTTCCTCTCCACCACGTGGTGCAGGTGATCGAGGCGAACGCCTGCTTCAACCGCGCCCCCAACGCCGGCAGCTTCCTGGGCGTGGCGGTGTACCGCGCTCAGCTTTGTCCGGTCTTCACCGTGGGCCCTCTGGGCCTGGTTCAGCCCTTCATCGTCCTTTTCGAAGTCGGAGGGGACCTGCTGGGCCTCTCTGCCAGCCAGGTGGAAGGGGTGCGGTCAGGCTCCTCCCTTGTCGGGGCGTCGGTCCTCGATGTCGGCCGCATGTTTTCTTGAGGGTGTTCGAGTGTTACCCCTACACTCAGTCAGTTCATCTTCGACTTTCACCTACTGGAACCCGCGATGCCCAAATCAGTAATCGTCGCCGACGACTCACTCACGATTCGCAAGATCGTCGGAATGCTCTTCGCGATGGAAGACTTCACGTTGACGTCCGTCGACAACGGGCTCGACGCCGTCGCCAAGGCACGAGAGCTGCGGCCCGATCTCGTGATCGCCGACTGCATGATGCCCGGCAAGAATGGCTACGAGGTCTGCCAGGAGCTCAAGAGCGACCCGTCGACCTCTCACATTCCGGTGCTGCTGCTGGCCGGTAACTTCGAGCCGTTCGATCCCGCGCGCGCGCAGGCGGTCGGCGCGAACGGGCACATTCCCAAGCCCTTCGACAGCACCAGCTTCCTCGATCGCGTGCGCGCGTCGGTGGGCATGGCGCCTTCGGCCGCGCAGCCCAACCCGCTCTCGCACCTCGGGCCCTCGACCACCCCGCAGGCCCCGTCTGCGCCGCCGAACCCGCAGCAGATCCGCCCGCCGATGGCGCCGCCTCAGCCGCTGCAGGGCATTCAGCAGCCGCGCCCGATGCCGGGAATGCAGGGTCAGCAGCCCGGCCAGCCTGGAATGCCGCCGCCGCGCCCGATGGGTGGCGTGCCGATGGGTACGCAGCCTGGAATGCCGCCGCGCCCGATGGGTGGGGTGCCGATGGGTACGCAGCCCGGTATGCCGCCGCGCCCGATGGGGATGCCGATGGGCCAGCCGGGCATGCCGCCGGGGGGAATGCCCCCGCGCCCGATGGGAGTGCCGATGGGCACGCAGCCGGGAATGCCGCCGCGCCCGATGGGTGTGCCGGGCATGCCGGGCACGCTGCCTCCGGGGCCGGGCATGGCCAGGCCTCCGATGGCCGGAACGCCGGGCATGCCGCCCGCGCCGGGAATGCCGGGTGGTTTTCCGCGCCCGCCAGGTCAAGCGCCGCTGCCTGGTGTGCCGCGCCGCGATCCGTTCGGGTTGCCGGGGCAGGCGCCTCCGCAACAGCAGCAGCCTCAGCGCACCGAGTCGCTCGATCTCGATTCGCACCGCTCGGCCGATGGTGGCGAGGCGCACTTGCGTGAAGCGCTCTCGAAGGCGTCTCGCGAGGTCATCGAGAAGATCGCGTGGGAGGTCGTTCCCCAGTTGGCGGAGACGATCATCCGCCAGGAGCTCGACCGCCTCATCAAGGATCGCGAAGCCAAAGGTCTCTGACTTTTCTTCCTTTCGTTGATTCCAGTTGTCGAGGGCGGCCCCTTCCGTGTTTGAGAGGGCCGCCTGATTTGTTTTCGCTGACAAAGGTGTTCGATGACGACCGAGACTGTTGAGCCGAGCGCAGAAGCCCCGAAAGAAAAACAGGGCTGGATGCCGGGTGTGGTGGAGTCGAAGTGGTACCCGCTGTGGGAATCGCGCGGGTATTTCAAGCCCGAGGTCGACTCGACCAAGCCGTCGTTCTCCATCGTTCTTCCTCCGCCCAACATCACCGGGTCGCTGCACCTGGGCCACGCGCTGACCGCGACGATTCAGGACATCCTGATTCGGTGGAAGCGCATGAGCGGTTTCAACGTGCTCTGGGTACCGGGCACGGATCACGCGGGCATCGCCACGCAGATGGTGGTCGAGCGCGAGCTCAAGAAGACCGAGAACAAGTCGCGCCACGACTACGGGCGGGAAGAGTTCGTCAAGCGCATCTGGCAGTGGCGCGAGAAGTACGGCGCCCGCATCGCCGAGCAGCACCGCGTGTTGGGTGCGTCACTCGACTGGTCGCGGGAACGTTTCACGATGGACGCCGGCGTGTCGGAGGCGGTGCAAGAGGTGTTTCTGCGCCTGCACAGCGAGGGCCTCATCTACCGCGCCCGCAAGCTCATCAACTGGGATCCCCAGTTGCGCACCGCGCTGTCGGACCTCGAGGTCGACAACGAAGAGCGCAACGGTTCCATGTGGAGCATCGCGTACCCGGTGAGCGGCTCTGACGAGAAGCTGGTGGTCGCCACCACGCGGCCCGAGACGTTGCTGGGCGACACCGCGGTCGCCGTGCACTCGGAAGATCCCCGCTACAAGCACCTCATCGGCAAGACGGTGCTGCTCCCGTTCGTGAACCGGGAGATCCCGATCATCGCCGACGACATCCTCGTCGACCCGAAGTTCGGCACCGGCGTGGTGAAGGTCACGCCCGCGCACGATCACAACGACTACGCGACGGGGCTCCGGCACAAGTTGCCGATGGTGAACATCTTCACCGACACCGCGCACGTGAACGAGAACGGCGGGCCGTACCAGGGGCTCGAGCGCTTCGCCGCGCGCAAGAAGATCCTGGAAGACCTCACTGCAGCAGGGCTGTTGATCGAAGAGAAGCCGCACAAGCTCGCCATGGCCCTGAGCCAGCGCAGTGGCGTGCCGGTGGAGCCGCGCCTGTCGTGGCAGTGGTACGTGAAGGTGCAGCCGCTGGCCGATCCTGCGATCGCCGCGGTGGAGCAGGGGCGGACCAGGTTCGTGCCCGAGTCGTGGACCAACACCTACTTTTCCTGGATGCGGAACATCCACGACTGGTGCATCAGCCGGCAGCTCTGGTGGGGCCATCAGATCCCCGCCTGGTACGAGACCGCGCCCGATGGCACCGTGGATTTCGAGACCGCGAAGTTCGTGGTCTCGAAGACCAGGCCCGAAGGCCACTGGGTGCAGGACCCCGACGTGCTCGACACCTGGTTCAGCTCGGCGCTGTGGCCGTTCTCGACGCTGGGTTGGCCGAACACCGAGTCGCCTGACTTGAAGGCGTTCTATCCAAACTCGGTGATGGAGACCGGGCACGACATCATCTTCTTCTGGGTCGCCCGGATGATGATGATGGGCATTCACTTCATGGGCGATGTGCCCTTCCGCACCGTCTACCTGCACGCGATGGTGCGCGACGAGAAGGGCGAGAAGATGTCGAAGACGAAGGGGAACGTGATCGATCCCCTCGACATCATTCAGGGCGCTCCCGCGGTGAATCTGCCGCCTTCGGTGAAGAACAAGTACCCCGACGGGCTCGAGGCGATGGGCGCCGATGCGCTGCGCTTCACGCTCGCCTCGCTCACCCAGCAGGGCCGCGACATCAAGCTGAGCGTCGAGCGCATCGAGGGCTACAAGGCGTTCTGCAACAAGCTGTGGAACGCGTCGCGCTTCGCGCTGCAGAACATGGGCGACTTCAAGGTCGACCCGAAGATCTTCGTGAAGGAGCGCGCTCTCTCGCTGGCGGATCGCTGGATCCTCTCTCGCCTCAACGTGTGCATCGGCGGCGTGCAGGCGGCGCTGGCGGCGTACAACTTCGGTGAAGCGAACTCGTTGCTCTACCAGTTCCTCTGGCGTGAGTTCTGCGACTGGTACATCGAGCTGTCGAAGGGCTCGCTGCGTGGTGAAGATGAGCACGCGCGTGATTCGACCCGTGCGGTGCTGGTGTTCTGCCTCGACCAGGTGCTGCGCGCGCTGCACCCGTTCATGCCCTTCATCACCGAGGAGCTGTGGCAGCAGTTGCCCATGCAGCGCCCGGTGGAGTCGATCTGCCTGGCCTCGTACCCGACGGATGATCGCCGGCTGAATGATCCGGCGGCTGAGGCAGAGATGAAGCCGGTCATCGACGCGATCGATGGCATTCGTACGATTCGGGGTGAGTCGATGCTCTCGCCTGCGATCCGGGTTGAAGCGTATGTGCAGTCGTCGCACCCCTCGGTGCGCGAGACGTTGCAGCGGTGCCGCGACTACGTGATTCAGTTGGCGCGTTTGGCGTCGCTGCAAGTGAGCGATCTGGGCGCGAAGCCTCCGCAGGCCGCGGCTGAGATTCGGGCCGACATGGAGATCTACGTGCCGCTGGCTGGCATCGTGGACCTCGCGGAAGAGCGTGAGCGGCTCAAGAAGGAGATCGAGAAGGCAGAGAAGGAGATCGCGGGCATGGAGGGGCGGCTCAACAATCCGTCCTTCGTGGCGCGTGCTCCGCCGGAAGTGGTCGCCAAGGATCGCGCGCGAGTGGAAGAGCTGCGTTCGCGCATCAGCAAGGTGAACGACAACATCAGACGCATCGCTCCGGTAGAGGTTCGCATCGCGCCGCCTGCTCCAGATGGTGCCCGCAACCTGGGTGAAGAGCTGAAGGAAGAGCTGTCGGGTCTGCGAGTCCAGGAGACGGATCAGCAGGTGACCGAGGCGCTCCAGAAGCTGCGCGAGGGGACCAAGGAAGGCCTGTCGTCACGCGATCACTACGATCTCGGCGTGGCGTACATGAACATGGGCCTGGTCGATGACGCCGTGCGCGAGTTCAACGCGGCCAAGGACGACGAGCCGAAGGCGAAGAAGAAGAAGCCCGCTGCAAAGGCGAAGGTCGTGAAGAAGAAGCCCGCAGCCAAGAAGGCCGCGCCGGCCAAGAAGAAGCCGAAGGCCAAAGCCAAGGTCGCGAAGCCCAAGGCCAAGAAGCCGGTCGCAAAGAAGCGAAAGTGAAACTTGTCTCCCTTTCCCTTTGGGAGAGGGTCGGGGTGAGGGCCTCACGTCCTCACATTTTTCCAAGGACCCATGAACACCTTCATCGACCGGCTGATCGACCTCGCGCTGGATGAAGACCTCGGCAGCGCGGGAGACGTGACCACCGCGGCCCTCGTTCCCGCGGGCGCCAAGGGCCGGGCCGAACTGTGGGCCAAAGAGCCGATGGTGCTCTCAGGCCTCGGAGCCTTCGTACGCACCTTCGAAAAGGTCGACCCCGCGGTCCAGGTGAAGCTTGAAGCCGCCGACGGCGACAAGACGAGCAAACGCCAACGCATCGCCACGCTGACAGGCCCGTTGCAGAGCCTGCTCATCGGCGAACGCACGGCGCTCAACATCGTGCAGCGCTGCGCCGGCATGGCCACCGCCGCCTCCGCCGCGATGGCGCTGATCGAAGGCGTGAAGGGCAGCAAGCTGAAGATCCTCGACACGCGCAAGACGCCGCCCGGCATGAGAGGTCTCGCGAAGCAGGCGGTGCGCGACGGTGGCGCCTACAACCACCGTTTCGGGCTCTTCGACGGGGTGCTGATCAAGGACAACCACATCGCGGCGGTCGGCGGCTCCATCGCGAAGGCGCTGGCCCGCGCGAAGGCCAACGCGCCCCGCCTGGTGAAGATCGAGATCGAAGTGACGACCCTCGAGCAGTTGCGCGAAGCCATTGCGCACGGCGCGCACATCGTGATGCTCGACAACATGGATGACGCCAAGGTGAAGGCGGCCGTGGCGATCGCCGAGGGCAAGGTCGAGCTTGAAGTCTCCGGCGGAGTGACCGCGGAGCGCCTGCCGAAGCTCGCCACGCTGGGTGTCGACTACGTCTCAATGGGCGCGCTCACGCACTCCGCCCGCGCGATGGATCTCAGCCTCGAGATCCTCGTCGGCAAGGGCGCCTGACCATCAATCAGACGCCGGGCAAAGCAACGCAACAGGCCGATACGAGTTGTCGTTAGCCACGGCCAGGATCCAGCCGGTGCCGCCTTCCCCCACGGCAAGTCGTGGCACGGCCTTCGGATCAATAACGAACACGCCCTCGATGAGGTCCGTGCCTCCGTCATCAGGGGACTGCACCACCATCGTCGTCAGTCCACGCGACCACGCGAGGAGTTCCTTTCCGCTCTCGTTCGCGGCGTGAATGAGGAAGAACGGCCCGCGCTCGCTCTGGTCGAGGGCTGCGGCTCAGCTGAATGCCATCACGTCGTCGTGCACGGGGTAGCTGGCCACCGTCTTCCTGCCGCCCGAGTAGTCGCGCGTCGCAAGGGTCTTGAGCTCCCAGTCGGGGAGAATCAGCGCGGTCAGCCCACGGCCGAACACGCCGCCCGTATCGATGCCCACCGCCCACTCGGTGACCAGCGGCCTGTCGAGCACGGAGTGGCCGAAGATGAGCCGCTCAGGGCCTCTCCAGAAGTTGGTCCAGAACGAGAAGTCGACCGGCGCCTTTGACGGCCAGTAGCTCTTCAGCCCTGGCGGCTTGATGTGCTGCACATGCAGCAGGTGGTTGGCGCGTTGCTCTTCGAGCGGCACTCCGGGGAAGGCGCCGGCGTGGACGACGGCCGCTCCGAACTCGGGTAGCCGGATGAAGAGAGGCAGCCGTTCGAAGTACTCGTAGTGATGTGGCTCGAGGCGATCGCGGGTGAAGAGGTGCGCAGGGGAGAGCTTCTCCGACTTGCTGTGGCGCTGCTGGAGGTGCTTTTCCTCGTGATTGCCCAGCACGCACTCGTGCTTCATCGCGAGCTCGACGCACTCGCGGGGTTTGGGGCCACGATCGACGAGGTCGCCCGCGAAGATGAGACGGTCAGATGAGGTGACTTGAAGGGTGTCGAGGAGCTCGAGCGTTTCGTCGTAACAGCCGTGCAGGTCTCCGATGACGATGGTGCGGTTCATAAGGGGTAAGGACTCGTCATTGTTTGGGTTCCTGACTTGTTGATGGCCCCTCACCCCTGGGGGGGGAGAGGGGGCAATAATTGTCTGTCAGGAAGCCGCTGGCCCCTCGTGTGGGGCAGGTATGGTCCCGGGCCTCAGCCCATGCTCAACGACGACGAATTGTTCGCAGATATCGCCAGGCGCAAGGCGCTTGGCCAGGACTACAAACGCCCCCTCGGGGAACTGGTGTTCCGGTGGCGCGATGCGTCGACCACCGTCATCCGGCGCGTACAAGGCGCGTTCATGAGGGGCTCCCCCGACGACGCCGACGAGATCTTCCAGGACGCGGTCGCCAAGTTCATGGCGAAGGGACTGGATCAATTTCGCGGCGTCTCGGAGCAGGTGCCAGGCAAAGCAGCGTCTCCCAAGACCTTCTTCCTGCGCATCGTGAAGCACTGCGCGATCGACCGGTACCGCCGGCAGCGCGAAGAGCTCGATTCAGGCCGTGGCGTCGGTGAAGACGACGACGAGCCGGAGACCAGCCTGCCCGAGGCCAACCGATCCATCTCCGAGGCCAAGGCCCTCGCCGAGCAGCAAGAGGCTCAAGGCGAGTATTGGAAGTCGTGGGAGCGGCTCAAGGAAGAGCATCCCAACGAAGCGGCTGCGTGGGATCTGTACCACCATCAGGATCTCGACGATCACGAAGAGGTCGCTCGGGCCCTCGGCATCACCGTCGTCAACTCGTACAAACGTGTCAGCCGCGCGCAGGCGTGGCTGAAGCTCTACATCCTCGAAGCGCGCAAGCGTGAAGAGGGTTCCTCAGAGGAGAACTGAACATGGCCGCAACCACCCCCCAGAAGTACGCCGCCCGCCTCACCGAGCTCGAAGCACTGCACCACGAGTTGGAGACCGGAAAACGGCCGGGCGATGGGGCGGTGGTGGTGGGGTTGCTCCTCGAGGCCGCGGGCGACGTGCTGCGCAGGCGGGCCGCGCTCAACGCGAAGAGCGCGAATTTGAACACACCATTGGGCGCCATTCCTGAGCTGGCGCTCCGCTCGTGGGGTGACGGAGTGCAGGTCGAAGAGCTCGCCGCCAGGCTCAAGCGCGCCGCAAGTCAGGCCGTCGAGTCAGCCTTGCCCGACAGCGTGGAAGACGGCGAAGCGATGGCGCAGTGGGCGGTGCAAGATCTTCAGGCGCGGGATCGTCTGGAATCTGCCCTGGTCGCCCTCGAGGCGCTCGCGGGTACGGGCCGCAAAGACGCCGCCGCGTTGCTCACGCGACTTCGTACGGCGGTCGGACGCGTCGACAAGGTCTGTCGCGCCGGCGTCGCCAGCCTCACCGCGCTCAACGGTGCACGACGGGCCGAAGCCGCGTTGATCGATCAGGAATACCGGGGGCAGGCCTGGTGGTACTCAGAGCGCACCGGCATCGACGACGATCAGTTGGTGAAGGTGCTGGGCGGTGAAGTGAAGGGCTCGATGCCCTCGGAGTTCAAGAGCGCCAACAGCGAAGTCACCCGCAAACGCGGTCGCAAGGTGAGCTTCGACGATCTGCTCCGCTTCGATCTCGGCCTCGCCAGCCCCGGTGAAAAAGAAGTCATTCGGTTGCAGGCCGCCGCAGATCCAGAGCTCAAGTTGTCGCTGGCCGCCATGGAAGCCGCCGAGGCCGCCATCGCCGAAGAGACCGCAGGTGAAGTCGCCGTGCCGCAGTCCGCTCCCGTGTCGATTCCGGTCGAGCGCAGCAGCAACCCCGAGATCATCGAAGAACGCGCCGAGTTCAAGGTGCTCCTGTTCCGCACGAAGAAAGCCGTTCAGGTGGTGGTTCAACCCCATCGACTGGATCGCCTGGCTGCGGCCGCGGTGTACCGGAGCGACGAGCCCGACCGCCCGTTCCCCTCTGCGCCCGGCGACATGGGGCTCCACTTCGACCTCGGGGCTCCGGAGCGGCTGGTGGGCGTGCTCGCTCGAATCGTGGTGAAGCTGGTCGATGGGCAGACCCACGCCTTCGAGGCGCGCCTGTAACCTGAAGGACGAGTCGACCGTGCTGGTGGTCGATTGATGGTGCGTCCAATCAGGCCGGAGCACCAGAGCGCAGGAAGCTGACCAGCGCGCGTTGAGCGTTCACTTCGCCGTGGTGCAGCGCGACGCGTTTGACCTGGGGGATCGCGCCAAGCCACGCCTTGAGCTCTGTTCGATCGGCGTGAGCAGACAGCCCGCGCAACGTGTCGATGCGCGCGCGCACCGGAACTTCCTGGCCATCGAGCCACACCGGCTTTCCCAGTTTGGCCGCGTCTTGAATGCGCCGCCCCGGCGTGCCGGAGCTCTGGTGGCCCGCGAAGAGCAGGGTGTTCCGCTCATCGGAGAGCCCGCCATCGACGAGGTGACCGACGATGCGCCCTCCGGTGAGCATGCCGGAACCCGCGATCACGATCATCGGGCCGGGTGTGTCACGGAGCTTCGCGGAGTCAGCCCCCCTTCGGGAGGCGTACAAATCGTTGAAGTCGAGTGGCGCGTCCCCCTGCGCGAGCTTGTGCAAGGAAGGCTCGTCGTAAAGCTGCTGGAACTTCGAATAGGTCTGGGTGACCAGCAACCCCATCGGCGTGTCGAGCGCCACCGGCACGCGCTGCAGTTGGCCTGACTCGACCAGCTCGTTGAGGAAATAGAGGATCACCTGCGTGCGGCCGATCGCGAAGGCGGGGATGTAGACCTTGCCCTTGCGCGCCGCGGTCTGCTGCACCACCTCGAGCAGCTTCTGCTTGATGTCGTCGTGGCTGTGTTCGTGATCGCGCTCGCCGTAGGTCGACTCCATCACCACCACGTCGACCGCACGATCGGTGGACCAACCGGTGAAGGCATCGCGCAGCAGCGGCGAGTGAGGCCGGCCGAGATCGCCTGAGAGGATCACGCGGCTCTTCGTGCTCACCACGTCGATGGAAGCGGAGCCCAGAATGTGGCCCGCCTCGCGGAAGGTGAGCTGCAGGCCCAGCTCAAAGAACGTTCGGTCGTACGGCACCGGCTGCGCCCACTTGTCGAAGGCGGCCAGCAGGCCTTTCGTCTCGCGGAACGTGGCCCGCTGCATCGAGAGGCTGTCCTCGAGCGAGATGCGCGCGATGTCGAGGGTGGCCTGCGTGCCGAGGATGGGCTTCTCGAAGCCGCCGTCGAGCAGGTGGGGCAGCGAGCCGATGTGATCGTGATGGCCGTGGGTGAGGACCACCGCGTCGACGTCGCGCGCCTCTTCGGGAAACACCCAGTTGTGCGCTTCACGGCCCTGACCGATGCCGCAATCGACCAGCAGGCGTTTGCCGCCCAGCTCGACGCGGGTCATGGCGCCGGTGACGCAATCGATCGCGCCGAGCAGCCGGACCTCACCATCGGCCAGAGGATGTTCCGCGGTACAAGCGAGGATGTCGGGCATGCGGGAAACTTATCGCGAGTCGAGCACCGCGCGCAGCACGTCAGGGCGATCGGTCATCACGCCGCCGACGCCTTCGAGAATGCAACGGCGCATCTCGACCTCTTCATCGACGGTCCACACGTTGATCCACTTGCCGTGCGCCTGGGCCACCTTCGCCAGTTGGGCGTCGAACAAGGTCACGCCCTCCCAGCGGTAGGGCATGTCGAGCACGGTGTAGCGCGGGTCGTCATCGGGCGGCTCGCCGCCTTTGGTGGGCAGCACGAAGGCCGCCAGCGCGTCGCGGGGAAAGAAATGGCAGGCGTCGGGCAGCAGGCGCGCGAGCTCGGCGGCGATCGAGTCGTGCTCACTGCCGATGCACAACCGGCCCAGCACGTCTTCCCGCTTCACCAACGAGACGAACGCGTCGACGGCACCGGCGCTCTTCACCTCGACGTTCAAACGAACACCCGGCGTCGCCGCGAGCAGCTCACGGAAGGTGGGAAGGCGAACCCCCGTGCCGCGCAGGGGCGTGCCCTCTTCACCGGCCGGCGTGAAGTGGAACGCGGCGTCGAGCCGGGAAAGCACGCTCCACGGCTGATCACTCAGCGGCCCCGAGCCATCGGTGCAGCGCTCGAGGGTGGGATCGTGGGCGATCACGATCTCGCCATCTGAAGAAGCCTGCACGTCGAGCTCGAGCACGTCGCTCTGGTGCACCTTCAACGCCCGCTCGAACGCGTAGAGGGTGTTCTCGGGGTAGAGCGCTGCTCCACCGCGGTGAGCGATGTGCAGCGGCGCTTTGAGGCCCTCGAAGAACGCGTGCTTCATGGCGCCTCGAAGGTGGCCGCGATGCCCTGGCCGACGCCGATGCACATGGCGACCAGGCCCTTCTTCGCTCCCCGCGCGCGCATGGCGTGGGTGAGGGTGGCGACGATGCGCGCGCCGCTCATACCCAGTGGATGACCGAGCGCGATCGCACCGCCGTTGACGTTGACCCGGCGCTCGTCGAGCTCGAGCTCACGGATGCACCCGAGCGACTGCGCGGCGAACGCTTCGTTGAGTTCGATGAGCTCCAATTCCCTAAGCTTCCACGAAGCACGCTCGAGTGCTTTCCGGGTGGCAGGCACGGGACCCAGGCCCATCACGCGCGGATCGAGACCCGCGGTGCCGCTGGAGACGAAGCGGGCGAGCGGCGTCTTGCCCCACGCTTTCACGGCGCGCTCACTCATGAGCAACACCGCCGAAGCGCCGTCGTTGAGGGTCGACGAGTTGCCTGCCGTCACGGTGCCGCCTTCGCGGAACGCCGCCTTGAGCGTGGAGAGCTTCTCCAGCGTGGAGTCACCCCGCGGCTGCTCATCGTGTGACACCACGATGGTCGGGCCCTTTTTTTGCAGCAATTCGACGGCCACCAACTCGGCTGCGAACGCTCCGGCCTGCTGCGCGCGCACGGCCTTCTGATGCGAGTTCAGGGCGAAACGATCCTGATCTTCGCGGGAGATTTTCAAACGCTCTGCCACGTTCTCCGCGGTCTCACCCATGCCCTCGAGCGGGAACCGCGCGGCCAGCTTCGGGTTCGGATAGCGCCAGCCCAGCGAGGTGTCCCACGACTCCAGCTTGCCGCCGGGGAAGGCTTCGTTCGGCTTGGGCGTGCTCCACGGCGCGCGGGTCATCGACTCGACGCCACCGGCGATCACCACCTCTGCTTCACCCAGGCGGATCTGCCGGGCCCCTTGAATGATCGCCTCGAGCCCACTGCCGCAGAGCCGATTCACGGTCGCTGCGGGCACGGTGTCAGGCAGCCCTGCGATCAGCGCCGCCATGCGCGCCACGTTGCGGTTGTCTTCGCCGGCCTGATTGGCGCAGCCCGCGTAGAGCTCGTCGACCTGCGCGCCGTCGATGCCGGTGCGACGCACGACTTCTGCGATCACCAAAGCGAGCAGATCATCAGGACGAACATCTTTCAGCGCGCCGCGCAGCTTTCCGATCGGCGTGCGAACTGCGTCGACGACGTAACAAACGTTCATGGCATCACCGGCATCAAGACGACGTTGCCGAAGGTCTGCCGCGCCGCCAACAGCGCGTGCCCTTCAGCGGCCTTTTCCAGCGGCAGCACGCGATCGAGCACGGGCACCAGACGGCCCTGTTCCACCAGCTCGAGCACCTTGAACAGCTCGGCCTTGCTGCCCATCGTCGAGCCGAGCAGAGAGATCGACTTGTAGAAGAGGGTGCGCAGATCGATCTTCACGTCGTGACCGGTGGTGGCGCCGCAGATGACCAACCGACCGCCCTTGGGCAGACAGGCGATCGACTTTTCCCAGGTGCTCGCGCCGACATGCTCGAACACCACGTCGACCATGCGCCGCGAAGTGAGCTTTTTCACCTCGTCGAGAAAGTCCGACTCGACGTAGTTGATCAGGTGATCGGCGCCGAGCGCCTTCGCCTTCTCGAGCTTGGCTGAAGTGGAGGCGGTGGCGATCACCGTCGCGCCCGCGAGCCTGGCCAACTGCACGGCCGCGCTGCCCACACCCGAGCCCGCGGCGTGAACGAGCACCGTCTCGCCGGCCTTCAGTTGCGCGCGCGCAAACAACATGTGCCACGCGGTGAGGAAGGTCAGGGGAAGGCAGGCCGCTTCTTCGAAGCTCAGCTTCGTCGGCTTGAGCAAGATGTTCTGACGCGGCACGCAGACGAACTCGGCGTAACCGCCCGCGAGGTCTTCTCCGATGATCTGGTACTTGCGGCACAAGACGTCGTCACCCGACAGACATCGCTCGCACGCACCGCACGAGAGGCCCGGGTTCACCAACACCTCGGTGCCCAGTGGCAGATCCGTCACATCAGCGCCCACCGCGTCGATCACCCCGGCCACGTCGCTGCCCAGCACGTGCGGGAGCGGCAGCTTGAGCCCGGGCCACCCTTTGCGCACCCACAGGTCGAGGTGATTGAGCGCCACGGCTTTGACCCTGACTCTCACTTCCCGGGCGCGCGGCTCGGGCGTGGGCAGCTCCATCAGCTCCAGGACTTCGGGGCCGCCGTGGTTTCGAAAGGCCATCGCTCTCAAAGTGACGTCTCCGTGGCTTGCCTAAGGTGATGACCGTGTGTACACGACGCGGGACGACGGCCGGAGCCCCTTTAGAAGCGAAGGGGCGCTGAAATCCACAGGGAGCCACACCGATGATGTTTCGTTCGATGATGATGGGTGCTGCGTTGTTGTTTGCGGTTGGCTGCCGTGTTCAGCCGAAGCCTGACGCCGGTTGTGTCGGCATCACCTGCCCCACGGGCGGTGGTATCGGCGCGGGTGGTGGCAGCGGCGGCGGCTCCACGGGTGGTGGCTCCGGTGGCGGTACGGTGGGCGGCGGTGGGGGCACGACCGGCGGTGGCTCCGGTGGTGGTTCGACGGGCGGCGGCGCGGGCGGCGGCATGGGCATGCCCACCACTGTTCAGGCGGCCAAGGCCTCGACGTACCCCGCGAAGGTCTCGCTCCAGGGCGTGGTCGTGACGGCGATCTCTTTTGCGCGTCCTTCCACTTCGGCGAACCTCTGCGCAGGGACCAGCTCTGCGGGCGTGACGGCTGACTTCTGGGTCGCTGATCCGGCCAGCCCTCAGCACGGCGTCTGGGTGCAGAAGTTCCGCTGCGACGGCGCGGTCGACTACTTCCCCGCGGTCGGTGACGTGCTCAACGTGAACGGCGTGATCGGCTTTGAGTCTCCCTTCGAGCAACGCGTCGCGTCGCGCATCATGGTGAAGTCCGAGTTCGACTTCATTCCCAACAAGCCCATGGGCTACACGTGCGCGCTCACCTCGACGCCCCCCTGCGAGCCTTTCGTGGTCACCAAGACGGGCACCATGTCGCCGCTGCCGATCGTCGATCAGCCCACCACGTTCGGTGCTGCCGGGTTCCGCGCCGAGCAGGCCCTCAAGGGCGCCCGCATCAAGATTGCGGGCCCCCTCACGGTCTCCACCATCACGCCGCCGGCGCTGCGGCAGATCTCCGCGCTCGGGGCCAACGACAACCGCTACTTCGGGTTCGAGCTCTCCAACGGCGTGCTGGTGAACGACTTCCGCATCTTCGACGGCGCGCAGTTGGAAGACGGCGGCGTCTCGCGCTGCGACGTGCGCTTCGTGGTGGGTGATGGCGGCACGGTGTCTTTCCCCAATGGCATCACGGGAGTCTGGGACACCTACGCCTTCGCGCCCTGCCTCGACGGCGGCACGGCAGACATTTTCCGATGCTTCGCGGGTCGCGGCACCGTGCCCCCGAGCCCCGACTCCGGCTACACCAACGTGCTCTACCCGACGGACTGCGCTGATCTGAACCAGTAAGGCGCCGACGGGTTGAACTCTTCGCGACGCGCGTGTCTGGCCCTTTGGCCCGACGCCGCGTCGCGATTCTTTTGGAGCGCCAAATGATCACGACGCACATCGCTGATGGCATCGCTTCGCTCGAGCTGAACCGGCCTGAGGTTCGCAACGCGATCAACAAGGAGCTGTGCGACGCGGTCTCCCGCACGCTCGACACGTGGGCGGCGCAGGATGACGTGCGGGTGGTGGTGGTGTCGGGCGCGGGCGGGAAGGCGTTTGCGGCGGGCGCGGATATCGGCGAGCTGAAGGAACGCACGCATGCCCAGGCGTTTCTGGCGTGGACTCAGAAGATGCTGCAACTGGTGGAAGATTTTCCCAGGCCGACCATCGCGGCGATCGATGGCTATGCGCTCGGCGGCGGGTTGGAGCTCGCGCTCGCGTGTGATCTGCGGGTGGCTTCGAAGAGCGCGAAGATCGGAATGCCCGAGGTGACGCTGGGGATCTATCCGTCGGCGGGCGGCACGTGGCGGTTGCCCCGGTTGGTGGGGCTCGGGCGGGCGAAGGAGCTGATTTATACCGGGCGGATCGTCGATGCGGTCGAGGCGGCGCAGTGGGGCTTGTTCGAGTCGCTCGTCGAGAGTGACGCGAAGGCGGAGGCCCTGCGGATCGCGCGGTTGATCGCGGGCAATGCTCCGTTGGCAGTGCAGGTGGCCAAGGTGTCACTCAATGCGGCGGCGAAGGTGAACGCGGCGCCGATGGAGTGGCTGGGGCAGGGGTTGTTGTTTGATTCGCCGGAAAAGCAGGCTCGGATGAGCGCGTTTCTTGAGAGAAAGAAAAAGGGTTAGCCCTGTCCCTGACCCTCTCCCCCTCGGGGAGAGGGGACCTCGGTTTCGACTTTTGCGACGATTTTTTGCGATTCCGTGGCGGCTCTTCGGTTGCGGGCGATCACCCAGCGGAAGTAGCCGAAGATCACGCCTGTCACGCCCAGGACGATCAGAAACCCCGTGTCGAACGGCGGGGCCGGTGCCGGTGGAGGCGGCGGGGGCGGGGCGATGCGTTCGAGCTGGGCCCCGAGCAGCGCGGCCTGTGAATCGAACAGCTCGAGCTCAGAGACCGAATACATCGAGTCGCCACCTTCCGCCGTCAGCCGCAGGAACCGTGTCTCGGCAGTCAGCTCGGGCGAGGTGCGCGTCTGCACGCCGGGCAGCTCGACGCTCTGCGCGATCCAGATCGGTGTCCAGCGAGCGCCATCGAGGCTGCCGCTGATGAGGTAGCGATCATTGTTGTCGGCTTGAATGCGCAGCGCCGAGACGCGCTCGACGGCACCCAAATCCCACTCCACCACGCCGGTCGCGGCGAGCAGGGCGGCGCGGGGCGAGTCCCACACGTCGCCGTCGGTCGAGGCCACGCCATCGGCCATGCGCGCGACGTTGGGCGCCCCGTCGGAGCGGGTCACCTTGGCGGTGCGAAGCAGGTTGGGGCGGGTGGTGCTGGCTCCCCCATCGTCAGCAGCGAGGGCGAGGGCGAGCAGGAGCGCGAACGTCATGGCGCGCGCACCATAGCTGAGCTTGAGTCCTTGAAACCTCATGACTGCACTCAAAGCGGTAGGCATCGTCGGCGCTGGCACCATGGGCCACGGCATCGCCCACGTGGCCGCGCTCGCTGGCTTCGAAGTCTCGCTCTACGACGTGACGCTCGCCGCCGCCTACGCCGGCAAGACGAAGATCCAGCAGAACCTCGAGATCGGCGTGACCAAAGGCAAGGTGACCGCCGCCGATCGCGACGCCACGCTCACTCGCATCACCTGCGTCGACACGCTCGCGGCCTTGTCTGGCTGCCAACTGGTGATCGAGGCCATCCCCGAGAAGCTCGCCTTGAAGCAGGAGCTGTTCAGCTCGCTCTCCGGGCTGTGCGCGCCTGACGCCATCCTCGCCAGCAATACGAGCTCGCTCTCGCTGACCGAGATCGCCGCGGTGGCCACCAACCCTGGCCGCGTGGTGGGCCTGCACTTCTTCAACCCCGTGCACCTGATGAAGCTGCTCGAGATCGTCCGCGCGTTTCAGACCAGCGACGAGACCCTCGAGCGGGTGAAGGCCTTTGGCACGGCCATCAACAAAGAGCTGATCGTGGTGAAGGACTCGCCGGGTTTCGCCTCGTCGCGGCTGGGCGTCGCGCTCGGCCTCGAGGCCACACGCATGCTCGAAGAAGGCGTGGCCACCGCGGCCGACATCGATCGCGCGATGAAGCTCGGTTACGGCCACCCGATGGGCCCGCTCGAGCTGGGCGACCTGGTCGGGCTCGACGTGCGCCTGGCCATCGCCGAGTACCTTCACGCCGAGACGGGCAGCCCCACTTTCAGGCCGCCGCAACTGCTCAAGAAAATGGTCAGAGCGGGTAAGCTCGGAAAAAAGTCCGGTGAGGGCTTCTACAAGTACTGAGGAAAGCGTCCCCATTTCGACGTCCGGTCCACAGAGCGCAATCCCCTTCGGCTCGTATCTGCTGCTGAAGCGCCTTGCAGTGGGCGGGATGGCGGAGCTGTTTCTCGCGAAGGACACGCGCACCGATCGCCTGGTGGTGCTCAAGAGAATCTTGCCGTACCTCGCCGAGGAAGCAGAGTTCGTGCGCATGTTCCTGGACGAGGCGCGCATCGCCGCTTCGCTCCATCACCCGAGCATCGTCGAGCTGTTCGAGCTGGGCCACCTCGAGGGCTCGACCTTCATCGCGATGGAGTGGGTCGACGGCATCGACCTGCGGCGCATTCTCCAGAAAGAGCAGGAGCGGCACAGCGTGGTGCCCGCAGGTGTCGGCGCCTGGCTGGTGGCGCGGCTGTGTGAAGGCCTGCACCACGCGCACTTTGCGAGGGACGTTTCGGGCATGCCGCTGGGCATCATTCACCGTGACGTGAGCCCGCAGAACGTGATGGTCAGCTTCCAGGCCGACGTGAAGCTGGTCGACTTCGGCATCGCCAAGGCCACCGCGTGGATGGGGCGATCGAAGCCCGGCGTGATCAAGGGCAAGTTCCTCTATCTGGCGCCCGAGCAGCTCACGACCGAGCCGCTCGATCACCGCACCGATCTCTTCGCGCTCGGCACGATGCTGTACGAGCTGACCACCGGCCAGAGCCCGTTCTACCGAACCTCGACCGAGGCGGTGATCTACGCCATCCGCATGGAGGAGCCGGACCCGCCCTCCAAGGTCAAGAAGGATTTCCCGCCGGGCCTCTCGAAGATCATCCTCAAGTGCCTCGTGAAGGATCGCGAGAAGCGCTACCAGACCGCCGACGAGATCCGCCTCGCGCTCGAGGAATTCATTCGCACCGAGGTGCCCACCACGTACGACGACGCGCTGAGCTACGTCTCGCGGTTGTTCGGCGACGACAGCGAGCGCACCAGCATCTTCATTCCCCCGAACGCACAGTCACGAGCCGCCAGCCGCACCGACACGAGCACCCAGCGCACCGACAAGAACGAGAAGACCAACCCGTTCACTGACGAGGACCGCACGCAGGCGATTCCGGCTCCGCAGCGCCCGGGGCCCCCCGTGCCTGAAGGCAGGCGGCAGACGGGCGATCAACTCGATCTCAGTACGGCGTCGACCCGGGCTGACCGGCCGCGCGTGAAGTCTTCACCGAAGGCGCCCGGTGCAGGTGGCAATCCGTGGGCGCCTGAGGTGACCGCGCCCATGCCGACGAGTCGGGTCGAGGCGAAACGGCGTGACTTCCAGACCACCGCTGAGCTCGAAGACGAACGCGCGATCGAGGACGACGTGCCTGCGACCGCCGTGTCTGTCTCGGGTGCGCGCGATGTCGAGGTCGGTCAGGTCTTCGCCCCGTTGATCCCCACGTTGGCGGGGCTCGACTCGGCGCCTGCGCTGCCGCCTGCGCAGCGCACGCCGCCGCGGTTGCGCAACCTGATCGCCCGGCCGTCGTCACCCCCGGTGCCTTCGTACGATTCGTTGCCTGAGCTGTCGGTGGTGTCGGCGGGTGAGGCCACTTTGGGCGCGCTGATGGATGAAGGGGGCGAGCCGTCTGAGCCCTCCCAACCTTCTGAGCCCACGCCGCCTCCGCCGTCCACACGCGCACCGCCTCGCCGGGGACCGCCGACCGGCATCAAGCGGCCGTCACCGAAAGATCCCGACGACGACGTGGCGACGGTCGATCAGGCCAACGCGTTCTCGCTTCGGGCGCGCTCGAGCAGTCAGAAGGTGCTCATCGCGATCTTCGGCGTGGCCGGGCTCGTGGTGTTGTTGCTGCTGGGCGTGTTGTTGTGGCCCACGAGCGAGCCTGAGAAGAAGGAGAAACCGGTGCCGGCCCAGGTGACTGCGCCGAAGGTCGCTCCGAAGACCCCGGCGAAGAGCGGGGTGCAGGTGCTCGTTCGCGCCATCAAGGGCACGGTCATGACGGTCGATGGAAAGCCCGTGGCGCCTGACGCGATCATCGATCGGCCGGTGGGTGAGCTGGTGCTCAAGTTCACGTGTCCTGCGAAGAAGAAGGTGAAGATGACCCCCGGTACCTTGCGCGCTCAGATTCCGTACTCGCCGTCGGTCGTCGCGGTCGAGGTTCCATGCAAGTGATGAGTGCGCGAGGCAGAGGGCCCACACCGGTCTCCCCGAGCGAAGTCGAGGGGGCAATGCTGCGCGAGGCAAAGGTACTCCCTCGACTGCTCTCGGGAGGAGCGGTGTGAGGAGCGCCTGTTCCTTCGATGGAATCGAAGGTGAAGCCGGTCCCCTGCTCGGGACGAACGGTGTGCGTTCCCTGATTTGTTCAACTCTCATCGCGGTCGCCTCGCTTGCTCGTGCCGAGACGCCCCTGACCGAGCGAGTCAAAGAGCTCAAGCTCGCCAACGGCATGGTGTGGCTCGTGGTCGAGCGCCCCGAAGCACCGATCTTCACCGGCTACGTCAGAGTCCGTGTCGGTGGCGCCGATGAGGCGCCGGGCTCGACCGGCCTCGCGCACCTCTTCGAGCACATGGCCTTCAAGGGCACGCCAAAGCTCGGCGCAAAAGACTGGGCCACCGAACAGCCCTTGATGGTGAAGCTGCAGAAGGCCGGTGACGCGCTCGCGTCGATGCAACGCCAGGGCACCGCGGGCTCGGAAGACGGCAAGAAGCTCGCAGCGAAAGTGGCCGAGCTGCAGAAGAAGCACGGCCTGTTGTTCGACGAAAACGCGCTCGCGCGGCTCTACCAGGTCAACGGCGGCGTCGGTCTCAATGCCACCACCGACAAGGACATGACCTCGTACTTCGTGAGCCTGCCGAAGAACCGGCTCGAGCTCTGGTTGACCGTCGAGGCCCAGCGCTTCGCAGCTCCCGTGCTGCGCGATTTCTACACGGAGCGATCGGTGGTGCAGGAAGAGCGGCTTCGCAGCATCGAGACCAACCCGGGCGGCGCGATGTACGAAGAGCTGATGCAGTTGGCCTTCGTGTCGAGCCCGTACCGCTGGCCGACCGTGGGCTACGCGCCGGATCTCGCCGCGATGACGTGGTCGGGTGCGCAGGCGTTCTTCGACGCGAACTACGTGGCCTCGAACGCGGTCGGGTGCGTGGTGGGCGATGTGTCGGTCGAGGCCCTGCGGCCCTTGTTGGAAAAGACGTTCGGCCAGCTTCCGACTGCCGCGCGGCCAGCGGGACCTGTGTTTTCAGAGCCTCCGGCGCGCGCGCAGCGGCGCAGTGCGCTCACGTTCGATGCGGCTCCGCGGTTGATGATCGCCTTTCGCAAGCCTGCGCCCCCCGCTCGTGATGACTTCGTCTTCGACGTGATGCAGGTCTTGCTGGATGAAGGGAATACGGGGCGGCTGCAGCAGCGGTTGGTGTTCAAGGACCTTCTTGCGCAAGGCGTGGGTGTGTTTACCGGCCCGGGGATCCGGCTCGATAATTTGTTCATCATTTCCGTCACTCCGATGGCCGGGGTGAAGACGGAGCAGATCGAAGCGGCGATCTGGGATGAGCTGAATCGGCTCGCGACAGAGAAGGCTTCAGACCTCGAGCTTCAGAAGGTGAGGAATCGGGTGACGGCTGACTTTGCTCGGAGCATCGAGTCGAACTCGGGGCTGGCGAGCGCGCTTTCGCGGGCTCAGACCTTGATGGGTGATTGGCGGTACGTGATCGAGACGCCGAAGGTGATTGAGCAGATCGATGCGGCTGAGGTGCAGGCAGCGGCGAAGCGGTATTTTGTGAAAGAGAATTCTCTGGTCGTGACTTTGGTGCGGCCTTGAGGCCCTCACCCCGACCCTCTTCCAAAGAGACTGTCGAAATAGGTGCCTCGACTCCGCTCGGCACGAACGGAACCGGCCGAAATCCGTTCAGCCTGAGCGAAGTCGAGGGCGAACTTCAACAGGCGCCCAAAGGCAGAGGGAGACACCTTCTTCTTCTTCTGGTTCTTATTGGGTGCGCGACTCCTCCGGCGGTCGTCATCACTCGGCCTGAGCCGGGGTTGATGTCGATTCCCACCCGGAGCACTTTGTTTCGCCAGTTGCCGGAAGCACTGGCCGTCGACCCGCTGGGCATCACGCCTGCGCCGCTCGAGTTCGCGCTCAAGCAGCCCGAGGTGATCACGCTGGGCAACGGGCTGCAGGTCTACCTGCTCGAAGAACACACCGCGCCGCTGGTGCTCTTGCGCGCGCTCGTGCCCGTGGGGGGCGTCGATGATCCCGCGGCGAAGCTGGGGCTTGCTGCGTTGACCGGCGTGTTGGTCACGGAGAGCGGCGCCGGTTCGCGCACGCCTGAAGCCCTCGACGAGCTGCTCGAGTTTCACGCCGCCGACGTCAGCTCGGGTGGTGGTGACGAGTACTCGACCGTCACGCTCTCCGTTCGTTCGGCGGACCTCGGCAAGTTGTTCCCCGTCTTCGCTGAGCTCGTTCAGCGGCCCCGTTTCGAGCCGGCGCGTTTTCACGTCGCGGTCGGCCGCCTGCTCGAAGGCATTCGCCGCCGCGAGGATCGCCCCGACGGGCTCGCCGCACGCGCGCTCAACAAGGCGGTCTTCGGGCCCAATTCACTCCTCGGGCGAGAGGCGACTGAAGCCACCGTCAAGAGCCTCACCGTCGCCGACGTGAAGAAGCTTCACGCGAGCACCTGGGGCGCGAAGACGACGCGGTTGATCATCACCGGTGACTTCGACGCGAAGACGCTCAGGCCGCTGCTCGAGAACGAGTTCGCATCGTGGAAGGGCGGGGCGCCTGCTGCCAGACAGTGGCCCACCGCCGCGCCATTGCAGCGCCGGGTGATCATCGTTCCGCGAAAAATCGCTCAAGCGAAGGTGCGCATCGGTGCGTGGGGCTTCGCGCGCAACACCCCCGCCGAGTTCCCGCTGCGCCTGGCCAACACCAGCCTGGGCACCTTCGGCGTGGGCCGGCTCTACAAGGAGATCCGCGACGAGCGGGGCCTCGCATATTCCGCATTTTCGTCGGTGAACCCAGGGCCCACCACGGGGCAATTCACCGCCGGCTTCGACACCAAACCCGAGCAGGTCGCCGAAGCGCTCGAGGTCGCGACGCGCATTCTTCACGACGTGGGCACCAGCGCGCCCTTGAGCCAAAGCGAGCTGCGAGTCGCAAGTGACATCGCGGTCAACGCGTTCGCCTTCCGCTTCGATGGTGCGGCGCGCATCGCCTTCGAGCGCGCCACCTTCGATCTCTTCGGCTACCCGAAGGACTATCTCTCGACGTGGCGAGAGAAAATGGCCGCCGTGACCCCGGAGCAAGCCTCGCACGCCGCGCGGCAATTCGACGACGGCCTGCAGATCATCGTGGTGGGGCCGCCCGAGAAGCTCGGCGATCTCTCCCGCTTCGGGCCGGTGAGCACGATCACCGACGTCGAGCAATTTCGCTGAACCGCGCGCCCGAATTTTTGACCAACTGCTGCAGGCCCGTACGCTTTGCAACAGGTCGCTGCAGCACCGCAGCGGCCTCAACGCACAGGAGCGACGCGAATGAGCAACAAGCGAAAGCAGAACCGGGTGAACCTGGACATCTACCTGAACAAGTACGTCGCCGGCGTTCCGTACATGGCGCGTACGTCTGACATTTCACGCGAAGGTGTGGGCCTTGCCCACCTCATCGAGCCCGACATGGCGGGCAAGCGGGTCGGCTTGCAATTCCAGTTGCCGGGATCTGAAGAAGTCATCTACGCGGAAGGTGAGGTCGTTCGTGAGTGGTGCGACCTCGATCAGAGCGAAGAGGGCTCTGGGGTGCGCTTCACCCTGCTCACCGAACGGCACCGCCGCCTCATCGATCAGTTCTGTACCCGCACCGATGCGCAGTAATCGGTGTTGAAGGTCGGCGAGCGGCGACCGTAGATTGGTCGTTCTCTTTCTCCTCTTGGGGGCGTCGACATGAAGCGCTTGGTTCTGGCCGTCGTGCTTGTTCCGTTGATCGTCATCGCTCAGGGCAAAGACGCCAAAACCTCAGCCGATCCTTCGAAGCCGCAGCCCGGTGTGAACTGGGCGGGCCAGGTCGTTCGCGCCACCGGTCAGGGCGCGCCTGATCTCAAAGCCCAGAACCCCGCTCAGGCCCGGCTCGGCGCCGAGATGGCCGCCAAGGCCGACGCGCTGCGAAACCTGCTGGCCCAGGTGAAGGGCATCTCCGTCGATGGCACCCGCAAGATGGGTGACCTGATGGAAAAAGACGAAATTCGCACGCGCGTGGAAGGCGTGGTGCGCGGCTTCAAGATCACCAGCAGGCGCTATTTTTCCGACAGCGGCGTCGAGGTGGAGATCGAAGTGCCCCTCGCGATGCTGACCGACGTGGTCGATCCCGACACGACGCAGATGCTGGTCGCGCCCGCAAGGCCCGAAGCCGACAAGAGCAACACCGGCCTCGTGATCGACGCGCGCGGTCTCAAGGTGACCCCCTCGCTGATGCCGCGGCTGCTCGATGAGGCCGGCAAGGCCGTCTACAGCATCGACTTCCTCTCGACCGACGCGCGGAAGGCCTCGGCCGTCGCAGCCTACGTACAGAACATCGACGACGCCCAGAAGTCGCAGAAGGTGGGCGAGAAGCCGCTGGTGCTCAAGGCCGCCAAGGCGAGCGGGGCCGATCTCCAACTCGCCCCCGAAGACGCCAAGAAGCTCGCCGCGCTGAACAGCAGCTTCCTGGCTGACGGCAAAGTCGTCATCGTCCTCAACTGAGCCTCCCCATGAAAACACTCAAGCTGACGCTGCTCTCGTTGACCCTCGCGCTCACCGCCTTCGCGCAGACCGTGGTGACCACCGAGGGCACCGGTGAAGCCGCGGTGGTGAACAATGATGAGAGCAAGGCCTTCGACGAAGCGAAGGACAAGGCGCTGCGCGCCGCGGTGGAGCAGGCCGCGGGCTTGCGCATCGACTCCGACACGGTGGTGGTGAACAACCAGCTCGTGCGCGACCAGGTGTTCTCGAACACCTCGGGCTTCGTGAAGAAGTTCGACGTGCTCGACAAGAAAATCGAGAAGGGCGTGGCCATCGTCAAGGTGAAGGCTGAGATCATCACCGAGAACCTCGAGAAGGATCTCACGGCGGCCCGCGATCTGGTCAAGCGCATGGGCAGGCCGAGCCTGGTGATCGTCATTCAGGAGCAGACCATGCCGCTGGGCCAGAAGACGATCATCAACTCGGAGTCGATGGCCACGGTCCTCACCGACGCGCTGAAGGCCGATGGCTGGGACATCAAGGATGCCCACGCGATGAACAAGAGCCTCAACCTCGAAGGCGCCACCACCCTGGGAGATACCGCAATCAAGCGCATCTCGGACCTCACGAAGGCCAGCTTCGTCCTCTATGGCAAGGCCGCCATGCGTCACCAGGAGGTGGGCAGCATGCTTCAGGGCGCGAACTTCTATCCCATCAGTGGTGAGTACGATCTCACGCTCGCGGCGACCGACAGCGACGAGCAGATCACCAAGCTCACCGGCAAGCTGGTCACCAGCCAGAAAAAGACCAGCTCGGCCACCATCTCGTTCGAGCGCACCGGCTTCGACGCGATCAAGGACAAGAGAGACGAGATCGTCGCCCCCATGCGCAAAGCGATCCTCGAGTACTTCCGTGATCAGACCGTCAACGGCAAGAAGGTCGAGGTCACGGTCGCGGGGCTCGAGAGCTTCGGGTCGGCGAAGGACTTCAAGAAGTCAATCGAGGCCATGAAAGGCATCAAGGAAGTCACCCAGGACGGCTTCGTGAACGGCAAGGCGGGGTACAGGGTGATCTATCTGGGTACCTCGCAGGATTTCGCCGAGGCGATCGAGTCAGCGACCTTCAAGAAGAAGAAGCTCAACATCGTCTCGGTCACCGGCAACAAGCTCGAGGTTCAGGTCGGTAAATGAGTCGTCGTCGCTGGGCGGCCTGCGCGCTCGTCGTCGCCGGCTGCGCGCAGACCTCGAACGTGCTGACCGTCGCTCAAGGCAAGATGCCCAGCGCGCGCGTCACCACCAAGAGCGAGCTGGTGCTCGCCTGCACGCCCTCCGATGCCGACGTGGTGCTCGATGGCGTGCCCCAGGGTACCTGCGAAGATTTCGGCGGTGAGCCGCGGGGGTTGGCGATGGGCAAAGGTGTGCGGCGGGTGCGGGTGAAGAAGACGGGCTACCTGCCGTGGGACACAGTCGTGGAAACAGACGGAACTCGCGTGATGTTGAACGTCACGCTCATCGCAACTGGAGGGGGAACGCCATGACCAGATTCCTCGTTGGCGCAGTCTTGCTGCTCTCGTCATTGGCGTTGGCCGAAGTGGGAAAAGTCGCGGCGCTCGAGGGTGAAGCCACGCGCACTCCGAAGGGTGGTACCGCCGAGGCGCTCAAGTCGGGCAGCGCCATCGAGCTGGGTGACACGCTCAGCGTGAAGGCCGGCAACCTCAAGTTCGAGCTCAATGACGGCAGCGTGATCATGCTCGCGCCTGCCAGCGTGCTGGAGATCACCGAGGCCGAGTTTAAGGGGCAAGAGAGAACGGGCTTCTCGGGCCTGCTCAAGGCGGGTTCGCTGTGGACGAAGGTGAAGAAGGCGATCGGCGGCGGCAAGTTCGAGGTGTCGACCGAGCGTGCGGTGGCCGGCGTTCGCGGCACCATCTTCCGCATCGACGCTGACGCGCTGGTGAAGGGGTCGAAGGGCAAGGGCCGGAAGGCGTCGATCGTTCGGGTGGTCGAAGGCGCGGTGGCTGTGAAGCCGCAGCCTGCGATCGCCAAGTCGATCAAGAGCGCGGTGCCGAAGAAGGGCCCGCGGATCGAGGTTGCCGGCCCGAAGGAAGTGAATGTCGACGAGTGGGAGAAGATCTTCGTCAACCTCGCCGCGAATCAGCAGGTGGTGGTCGGGGTCGACCTCTGGGAGCAGGCGGAGATCGACGCGGCGTCCAAGACCGATGCGTTCTCGAAGTGGATTGAGAAGAATCAGTAATTTCAGGCGGCGACTTCCGGGCCCGGTGGTCCTCCCGAGCGGAGTACCTCTGCTCCGTGCAACAAGTGCCATCTCGACTGCGCTCGCAGGGCTGATCGAAATAAGGAGCGCCCACCGTTCATCCCGAGCGGAGTCGGTTGCGACCAGGAAAGGCTGGTCTGAATGGAGGGAAGCCATGCGATAGCTTTCTG
>JAYVFP010000301.1:0-2901 GCA_043773025.1 Archangium sp. | reverse complement strand
CGAGGGATTACCTCGCCTTCGGGCGGTCAGTGCCCCCTCGACTGCGCTCGGGGAGACCGGTGATTGGAGTCATTTCTATTTCGGCCAACCCTGTCGGGCTGAGCGGATTTCGGCCGGTTCCGTTTGGGCCGAGCGGAGTCGAGGCACCTCTTTCACCAGTCTCCAGGGCTTGCTCAGTGCACGGGCCCGTCAGAGGGCTCGCCCTACACCCGCGAGTCGCGGACGCCTCAGGGGGCGCTCCACGACCCACGCCCCGCTGAGTCTGATCAACGCTCATTTGCTGGACCCTCGCTTGCTCTGGTCCCGCACAGCCACCATGACTCTCGAACTCGAGCTCAAAGAGCGCGTCGCCCGCCGGGCAATCCATCTGATGCCGCAGCCGCAGACGGCGATCCGTCTGCGCAAGCTGGTCGCGGATTCTGGCCATTCGCTGAACCAGGTCATCGACGCGATCAAGCTCGACCCCATGCTGGCGGCGGCGGTGCTGCGCATCGCGAACTCCATCACGCACGCGCGCGGAAACCCCACCACGGCGCTGTCGGTGGCGGTCACCCGCATCGGCGAAAAGGAACTGTCTCGTCTCGCGCTCGCTGCGGGCCTGGGTGCTTCGACGACCGCGGCCGGCCCGCTGGTCGCGGTCAGACGCGGCGTGATGCAAGACGCGCTGACCTCGGCGCTGCTGTGTGAGCGCCTTGCTCCGGAGTTCGGCCTCGAACCCGAGGCGCTCTTTCTCGAAGGCCTGCTGCACGACGTGGGAACGCTGGTGGCGCTGGCCACGCTCGAGCTGATGCTCGCGCAAAACCCCAGGACGCCGCCGATGGAAGCGTCGGCCTGGCTGGCGCTCGCGCAGACGCATCACGTGGAGCTCGGCTGCGTGCTCACGGAGCGATGGGGTTTGCCGCCCAGCGTGGGTGAGGTGATCGAGCGGCACCATCTGCCAAGCGAGGGCATGGCGGACGCGACCGCTGTGGTGAAGTTGAGCGATGGGCTGCTGGACATGCTGCACGCGGGTGCTCCGCTGGGTGAAGGCTCGTGGCTGCAACACATCGAGCCTTCGCGCAGGGAGGCGTTGCTGCAATCACTCTCGACGGTGCCTGCCCTGGTGGCGGCGTTCGAAGCCGATCGTCCCACCTCGGTGAACTCACCGGTGGTCGCCCGGCCCCGGCCGCAGCGCGCGCACCAGGGCGTGACGGTGCCCGCGAAGATCAACGGCGGCCGATCGGGCGAGGTGATGTTGATCAGCTCCCGGTTGCTGTTGCTGCGCACGAAGACGCAGTTGCCCGAGAATCACCTCGAGGAGCTGGACCTGCAGCTGCCCGACGGCGCGCTCAAGGTATGGGCGCGGGTGACGCACAGCACGAGCGTGGGAACCGATGGTCAGTGTGAAGCCGAAGCGACGCTCTTCGCGCCCACCACTCAAGTGTCATTGAGGCTCAGGGCGCTCGCGGCGTCCGTGCCGACGGAGCGTGCAGCGTGAGCGCCGCGGAACTGCTGGTCGATCCGGTCGGTTTCGATGAGCGGCGCCCGTGGCCCCTGGGCCTGCCCACGCAAGGCCGGGTGCTCGAGGCGATCGGTGGACAATCCGAAGTCGACGAACTCATGAAATCGGCACATCTGCGCGTGCTCTCGATGCTGCCTGAAAATCTCCACGAAGCCGCTCGCACCAGCCTCGCCGGCACGGATAATCCGTTGGCGTTGGCGACCGCGAGTGCCTGGCGTGCGTTGCTGGCGGCAGATCGAATCAGCCACGCCATCGCCGTCGATCAACCCGCGCTCCACACGTTGATCCACGAGGCCGTGGACGCGCGCGAGAAGATTCTGGCCGCGGGCTACTTCGCGCTCGATGGCGGCGCCGGCGCCGAAGAACTGTTGAGCGCACTTGGGTCAGCCATCGAACAGCTCGTCGAGCAGGCCGAGTTCCGCGCGCGCGTCAGGCCGGTGAACTCCCAGCCGCAGACGCGCGTGTCGATCGATGAAGCCGACAAGGCGCCCCAGGTGGTTTGGGGCAAGGCGCTGCGCTGGACGTTCACGACGACGATGCTCATCACGCTGTTGGTGCAACTGTCGGGTGTGCTCACGGATGGAACCCCCACCGCGTGGGTCGTGGTCGGAGATGTCGACCATGGACACGCGTACGTCGCTTCCGGCGGGGCTGAAGCAGATGAGGCCTCTTTGAGAGAGTTCATTTCGCAGCTCGAGACCAGGGGCATCTACGCCAACCAATCGCCCGCCGGTGAATGGGTGCTCTCCCGCCAGGTGCCGCGATGAGGCGCAACCACGGCTTCACGCTGGTCGAGCTCATGATGGTGGTGGCGATCATCGGCTGCCTCGCGAGCCTCGCGCTCCCCTCGTTCTCGGAGTTCGTCTACCGCGCCAAACGCGCCGAGGAGGACGTGGTCATGCCGTACATCGAGAAGAGCGCTCAGGCGCGGCTCGACAATGACTCGGTTTCGTGGGGCACGTACACGGCGAGCTGGAACCCGGTCTCGCCTCCGAATCGTTTCGACCCGGGCATGACTGGGTGGCGAGCGTTCGGGGTGGACGTCGAAGGTGGCGTTCGCTTTTCGTATCGGCTCGATGCGATCATGGCTGCGCAGCCCTCCTTCACCGTGACCGTGCGCGAGAAGCACAACGGCAAGTTGATCTACCGGACGCGCGATTGGCAGCTGTGTTCTGGGTGGACGCTGCTGAGTGATGTGCGAGATGGCGTCGCGCGCTTTCCGGCGATGACGCCGTGTTCGCCGATGACGAGCGGGGGTTCGCCCTCTGCAGCCGCGGGAAGCTCAGGCAGTTCTGGTGCGAGCGGCGCGAGTGGTGCGAGTGGTGCGAGTGGTGCGAGTGGTGCGAGTGGTGCGAGTGGTGCGAGTGGTGCGAGTGGTGCGAGTGGTGCGAGTGGTGCGA
>JAYVFP010000300.1:0-8274 GCA_043773025.1 Archangium sp. | reverse complement strand
CGGTCCTCCTGAGCGAAGTCGAAGGAGCACTTCCGCCTCGCGCAGCAAGTGGCATCTCGACTTCGCTCGATGCGAACGGTGTGGGCTGTTCCTTAGGAGACCAGTCGAGGGAGCACTTCCGCATCGCGCAGCAGTGGCATCTCGACTGCGCTCGATGCGAACGGTGGGTTGTTCCTCAGAAGCGGTGAGCGGTGCTCGATCGGTCAGAATCACTGTGCCCTTTTTGAGCCGCACGCGTGAGGTTTGCCGTCACGGGCGCAGCGGCTGCGCGTTGCCAGACGCTCACGCCCCTTGACTGCGGTGGATCGAGAAATGCGTGGAGCCCCCACAGGAGGTCTTCGACATGACCATCGTGTGCGCGACGCATTTCACTGCTTCTTCTTCCGACGCCGTCATCGTTGCAGCGCAGTTGGCGCGGCGAACTCAACAGACACTGTGGCTGGTGACCGTGCTGCCAGGCGTGAACCTGAGCCCCAGCCCCCCGAACGAACGGGAGCAAGCGGTTCACGACGCGCTCCACCAGGAGGCGCGGGTCTTGCGCGAGCAGGGCCTCGAGCTCGAGGTCGCCGTGCTGCACGGCCGGGTGGAGCAGGTGCTGGGCAAGCTGTGCAAGGAGGTGAACGCCAGGCTGCTGGTGGTCGGTGACAGCCATCACAAACCGGCGCTCTTCGCGACGCCGGTCGATCGCATCGCCTCGGGCGTCTCGGTGCCGCTGCTGGTGGTGCGCAGCATGAAGCCCTTCGAGGCCTGGTCGAAAGGCGAGCGCCCGCTCAAGGTGATGCTGGCCATCGACCACACCTGGAGCTCGGCGTTGGCGCGCGAGTGGTTGACCGGCCTCTCGGAGTACGGGCCGCTCGACGTGGTGGCCACCCATCTGTGGACGCCCGCCGAGGAACACGCGCGGCGTGGCGGTGGTGAGGCGCCGCACACGCCGGCCGACGAAGGCGCGCTCGCCGAAGCGCTGGCCCACGAAGCCGAAGCGGCCTTTCGCGTGATGCCGGCCAACGTCACCACCCGCGTGCAGCTCGAGCTGGGCCATGGGCACCTGGGCGACCTGCTGCTCCAGTTGGCCGCGCGTGAACAGGTCGACATGTTGGTGCTGGGCACGCACCCGAAAGAGAAGGGGCTGCTCGCGCGCCTGACCGCTCCGTCGACGTCGCACGAGGTGCTCGCGCACGGGCTGATGTCGGTGGCGCTGGTGCCCGGCGAAGTGGCTGCGGAAGCGCCGATGCGCCGCGGTACGCCCACTTCGCCACGCACCGTCAAGGAGCGTGCGCGCCGCGGGCCGTGACCCAATCCCTGCGTGGGCGGCGACACCGTGAACATCCGACCACGCCAGTCGATCAGCCTGCGCGCTGTCGCCTCGCACTGAAGGGGTGGGGTTAAGCTTCGTATGATGGCCCCACTCGACGAGCGCCTGTGGTACCGCGATGCCGTCGAAGGCCTGTTCATTCGCGAGCTCCAGGACGTGCTCGAGCCGGCCCACCGCGCGCAGCTGAAGTCACTGGGCCTCGACCTGTCGAGGCTGCTGCCCGCGTACCCGGTGGCCACCTTTCGCGCCGGGCTCGAGCTGGTGGGGCCCCTCGTCGCGCCGAACCAGCCGCCCCTGGAGCAGCAGCTCGAGCTGGGGCGAAGGTTGACGCGGGGCTACTTCGACACGTTCCTCGGCCGCGCGATGTCGAAGATGATGGCGATGGTCGGGCCCGACCGCGGCATCACGCGCATCGGCCGCAGCTTTCGTTCACTCAATAACTACGTCGATGCGAGGTTACTCGAGCATCACGCCGGTTCGGCCCGGGTGTCGTTCTCGCCGGTGGAAGGGCTCACCGGGCTGTTGCTGGGCATCAACCAGGAGTCGGGCGTGCTGCTGTCGTCCAACAAGCGGCGCACCCGCGTGACGCTCGACTCAGACGACGGCACCCAGGCGCTGATGCGCTTCGAGTGGACGCTCTGAGTCAGCCCGCGTGCTGCATCGCGCTGACCGGCTTGAGCCGCGCGGCGATGAACGAAGGAATGACCGAGATGAAGGTCACCACGAAGGTGATGAAGAACACCGTGGCCAGCACCCACTGCACGGTGGGCAACACCACCAGCTTGTCGGAGAGCAGCACGAACTGAACGCCGACCGGCAGGGCGATGCCCGCCGAGTTCAGGATGACGGAAATCACCACCCCCGCCACCGCGCCGCCGAGCGTGGCCAGCAGCCCGAGCAAGAAGCCTTCGGTCAGGAACATCATCAGCACCGAGGTCTGCTGCATGCCGATGGCGCGCAGGGTGCCGATTTCCCGGGTGCGCTCGCGAATGCTGATCCACATCACGATCATGATTCCCACGCCGATGACGGCGAGCAACACGGTGCCCAGGAAGAACGAGACGAAGCTCATCAGGTCGACCGTCCACGCCACGAAGCTCACCTCGTCGTGCCAGTTGGTGAGGTCGAGCCGCTGACCGACCCACGGCTCACGCGAGACGTTCTCGAACTTGAACCAGAACGCGCGCGGGTCTTCGTCCATCATCGCGTAGCCCGCCTTGGTGAGCCCTTCGCGCAGCCGTGCCTGCACCTTCTTGATCTCCCCGAGGTCTGAGGTGGGCAGGTAGATTTGCAGCGCCCCGGTGGTGTCGTCTTTGAGCTGATACAACTGGCGCAGCGTCTCTTCGTTCAGGAAGCACGAGAACTGACTGAGCATGCCCATGCCCTTGACGATGGCCACCACCACCACGTCGACGGTGTTGTTGGTGCCTCTCGCGGTGGGGGCCGAGATGGTCAGCGCATCACCCACCCGCACGTTGAGCGTCGCTGCCTGCTCTTCGAACAACATGATGGAGCCAGGCCTGGCCAGATCCTCCAGCTTGCCTTCCTTCACCTTGAGCGCCTTCTGCAGGCCCTGCTCCTGGGTGATGTCGATGCCGCCCAGGCCCATCATGGTGCTGTTGGTCTCGCTGACCACCTTCGCCCAGCCGCGGCCGCGCGAGGCGACGTAGGTCAGCTCGGGCACTTCTTTCTTGATGGTCGCCAGCACCTCTTGCGCCCTGGTGACCACGGGCGCGGCCTGGCCCGCGGTGACCTTGAAGAAGCCGGCGACGTTGATGTGCCCGCTCATCAGCGTGGTGGAGCTCTCGACCAACGAGCGGTTCATGCCCTCGCCGATGCCCAGCATCATCACCATCAACGCGGTGACCATGCCGATGGCGATCATCAACACGCCCGTGCGGCGGCGGTGCTGCCACAGCGAGAGGAACGCGATTCTCAGGAGCATGCGCACCTTTAAGACTCCGAGGCCTGCATGGCGACGATGGGTTGAATGCGCGTCGCCAGCACCAGCGGGAAGATGACCGCGATGACGCTGACGATGAGCGTGACGAAGATGGCCAGCACGATGCCGCCAGCCGTCAGCTCAGGCCGCAGCACGGGGCCCGAGAAGAAGAAGTACAGCTCGTCGCGGAAGGCCGGAATGCCGGTGTCGTGCAGGTACTTGACGGCCAGCGAACCCACCACCGCACCGAGCGCGCCGAAGGAGAGCGCCAGCATCACCGTCTCCATCATCACCATGCCCATCACGAAGGGCCGCTGCGCTCCGATGGCGCGCATGGTGCCGATGGTGGTGGTGCGTTGCAGGGTCGCGATGGTCATGCCGATGGTGACCACGATGAGCGCGAAGAAGGCGAAGGCGCCCACGATGGCCACCAGCAGCAGCCGGAAGAAGTCGATGAACTTGCCGAGGAAGCCGGCCGCCGAGCTCCAGCCCACCACGAAGGTCCTGGGCCGGGCGCCTTCCAGCAACGCTTCGATGGGGGCGGTCTGCGCGGCGTCGAGGGTGGGGCGCTCGGCCTTGAGCGCAGCCTGCAGCCCGAGCAGCGCGCTGACCGAAGGCTTGAACTCGCCCCTGGCGCGGCTCTCTTCGAGGCTGACCACCTCAGAGAGCGCCGTGCTCAACAGGCCCGGCAGCTTCTTCGAGTCGACCAGACTCTTCGCGGCCGCGATGCGCGAGGTGTCGGGCGGCGGGGCGTCGGTAGAAAGCAGCTTCTCGACTTCTTGTTGCGTCTGGGCCTGCGCCTGGGCCGAGCCGTCTTTGAGCAACACGGCTGCGTGCATCACCACGCCGTCGTCGATCTCTTCGGGCTGGAAGGTCTCGCCCAGCCGGCGCGCCTTCGCGGTGGGGCCGGTCTTGCCGGTGAAGCCGTCGTCGAAGGTTTTGGCCTGCACCTCCTGCACGACCTCCTCGTCACCGCCGAAGAGGTCGGCCTCGGCGCTCTCGCGGTTGACCTCCCTGGCGCCGGTCTCCTTCTTCATCGCTTCCTGCTCGGCTCTCTTCTCGTTGGTCAGAAAGCCGTACAGCTCGCGGAAGGTGATCATGTCGACCAGCGCGTTGGCGCCGGCCAGGGGCGACTTCTCGAGGCCCTTGAGTTCGAACACGCCGTACACCTTGACCAGCGCGGTCTGCAGCGAGCCCGAGCGGCCGAAGCTGCGCAGGGTCATCGTGTCGCCCACCTTCACCCGGTAGAGCGAGAGCATGGGGGCCAGCTCCTTGTAGAAGAACTGGTAGCGGCCTTCGAAGTCTTCGTCGGTCACCGTGAAGAAGGCGGTCAGCAGGGTGGCGAGGTCTGCTTCCTTCGAGCCCAGGAAACCCTGCAGCTTCGCGATCGCCGCCTGCGTGCCGAGGCCATCGAGCTGGAGCACGATCTCGCGGGTCTGCGCCTGGTTCTCTTTCACGAAGCGCTGCAGCTCTTTATCGGTCTGGTCGGACAGCTTGCGGCCTGCCGCCAGCGCATCGCGGAGTTTGTCGAGGCGGCGGGCGTTCTTCAGCTTGAGCAGCTCTTCGGTGAAGAAGCGGGGCAGCAGGATGCCGCGATGCCCCGAGGGGACCTTGGTGCCCTCCACGATGGTCATGCGGTCGAAGGTGTCCTGGTAGGCGTCGAGGTCGGTGCCCAGGTAGCGGATGAAAAGCAGGTCGCTGTCGGAGACGATGGGCGCGAGCCGGTTCTCCAAAAACTCGAGGTGATCGAACGGCGAGGCATCGAAGTCGGCCCAGAAGGCCTCTGAGCCCGCCTTCGCCAGGGTCTCGCGCGCCCGGAGATCGAGATCCTTCTCGGCGGTGAGCTCCTTCTCGCGCTCGAGATCCTTGCCCAGCACCGCGACCATGTTCCGCACGTGGCTGATCAGGCTCTGCTTGCGGGTCTGAAACCCGAGTTCGGGCTTCCGGGTGCTCTCTTCGTTCTGCTCGCTGAGGAGCTTGCGCAGCCGCTCTAGCGTCACGTCGACGGTGTTGCCCGAGCCCACGATGCTGGTGGCCGCGCCCATGGGCACCACCTTCGCCACGTTGGGCACCGAGAGCAGCTTCGCCTTGACCGTCTTGAAGTCGTCGATGGGCGCGAGGGCCGAATCGGTGCCGTCCATGCGGCCGTAGATCTCGAGCGGATCCTTCGAGCGCGCGCCGTACACCTGCAGGTGGCCGGTGATGCTGCCGATGATGCTCTTGCTGAGCGCGTCATCGAGCGTCGAGAAGATCGACCCACCCACCACGAGGAGCGCCGCGCCGAACAGGAGCACCAAGCCGACGAAGACGTTGAGCATGCTCGAGATGATGTTGGCGAACGCGATTCGAACGAGAACGAGAGCCTTCGAGAACATGGCAACGCGTCGATACTTCATCGTCCGACGCGCTGCTCGATTCTCTGCGCCGGCCTCCCTGCGAGGGGACAGGACGAAGTCTGCATCGGCACTCTGAAGACAGGCCGAAGGTGCGCTACCTTTCGGCCCGTGGAGCTCGACCGCATCAGGGAGAAGGTCTGGAACGGCGAGGTGCTGTCCGACCTCGAGCTGCGCGAGCTCGAGCGGGTCGCGCAGCGCGAGGGTGGGCCCATCTGGCGCACCACGGTCGCCCAGGCGTTGATCAACGCCGACGCCATCAACCAGGCCATTCCCATTCTCGAAGCCGTGCGCCGTGATTTTCCAGGCGAGATCCAGGCGCACCTCGCGCTGGGCCGGGCGTTGATCAGCCTCGAGAAGTGGACTGAAGCCGAAGCGCCCCTCAAGCGCGCTCTCGAGCTCAACCCGGGGGATCCCGAACCGACCAAGGCGCTGGCCACGCTGGCGCTGCGTCGTGGCGAATGGTCGCGTGCGAAGGCGTGGGTCGACGAGGTGATGAAGGTCGACCCCTTCGATTCAGAAGCGCGGCTGCTGCAGGCGGAGATCGAGCGGCTGGCCCCGGGTGAGCTGAATGAGGCCCCCACGCTCGAGGCCTTCACGCGCGTTCTGGTCGAGCGGCTCAAAGCCCAGTCGACGCCGCACCTGGTGGCACGGGGTCAGTTGACGATTCGATTGGGGCGGGGCGGGGTGGCGCGGTTCGATCTCCCGGCCCTGTTTTCCGACGCGCTGCGGTTGGGGCGGCCTCTCCCGGAGGCGGCTGAGCTCCTCGCGCGTGATTTCGCTGAACGCAGCCTGGGCATTCCCGCGGGGCGCTTGCAGTTGCTCTCGAAGGTGCTGCCGGTGGTGCGTGACTCGGCGTTCCTCGAGCGGGGTGAAGGCGGCGCGCGACGCGAGGGGCCCGCGGGGTTGTGGTTCTTCTTCGCGGTCGATGATCCAGAAGTGGTGCTCTACGTGCCGGATGGGCTGCTGGCCGCGTATCGCATCACCCTCGAGCAGCTCGACGAGGCCGCGTGGAAGAACCTCGAAGCGCGACACACCGAGGTCCGCGCGCTCGAGCTCGAGCACGGTGCGCTGAAGCTCTCGACGGCGCCCACCGGGTTGTGGGCGCTGGCGCACGGCGATGGTCATGACGCCGCGCGGTTGCTCACCGTGTCGCACCAGGCGGCGATCGAACGAACCTGTGGGCGCGGGCCGCTGCGCGTGTACCTCGGGCTGCGAGAGCTGGTGTTGTTCTGCCGGGAAGATGAGGCCGCGTCGGTCGAGAAGCTCGAGGGGCTCGACGCAGCGCGAGAAGGCATCGTCGGCTCGTGGCGATTGCACGAGGGAAGGCTCACCTCGCTGCCCGAGTGGGATCTCGAGGATGAACCGTGAGGTGGGGGTGAGGGCGTGCGCACTTCTGCTCCTTCTGCTGTTGACGAGCTGTACCTGCAGCACCAAGCCCGCGGCGCTCGATGCAGGCACCCGGTACCGCAAGGTCGACCTGCACGTGCACGTGTCGACGGCTGCCATCCCCCGCCTGCTCCGCTTGATGGATGAACGCGGCATCGACGTGGCGGTCAATCTGTCTGGCGGCTGGCCGGGTGCGGGCCTCGAAGAATCACTCGCCGCGGCTGCGCCCACCAGGGGCCGGGTGGTGGTCTTCGCGAACCCTCCGTTGCACCTGCTCGCCTACGACCTGCAACCCGAAGCGCTCGCGCAAGAGCTCGAGCTCGCCCACCGCCTCGGAGCCAAAGGCGTGAAAATCTTCAAGGCGCTCGGGCTCGGCTACCGCGAGGCCGACGGCGCGTTGATCACCGTCGATGATCCCCGGCTCGATCCACTCTTCGAGAAGGCGGGCGAGCTGGGCATGCCGGTCTCCATTCACACGGGCGATCCCATCGCCTTCTGGAGCGCCCCCGACGAGACGAACGAACGTTTCGACGAACTCGACGCGCACCCCGGGTGGAGCTACTTCGGCAAAGAGGTGCCCCGCTGGGAAGCGCTCTTCGCCGCGTACGAGCGACGCGTCGCCCGGCACTCGCGCACGAAGTTCATCGGCGTGCACTTCGGCAATGCGCCCGAATTTCCCGAGCGGGTCGGGGCGATGCTCGAGAAGTATCCCAACCTGTACGTCGACACCGCCGCGCGCGTGCCTGAGTTGGGACGCAAGGCGGCGGTGGTGCGTGAGCTTATTCTCCGACACCCCGACCGCATTCTCTTCGGCACGGATCTCGGCGTCGGCGAGGCACCGGAAGATTTGATGCTCGGCTCGACGGGCCTCACGCCGCCGCAGCGCGCTGACGTCGATCGTTTCTTCTCGTCGACCTGGCGCTTCTTCGAGACACACGACGAACACTTCGTGCACCCCACGCCAATTCAGGGCCGGTGGACCATCTCGGGTGTGGCCCTGCCGCCGAGCGTGCTGAAGAAGATTTACGCTGGGAACGCTGACCAGTTGTTGGGCCTGTGACCCCAGCCGTACTGGCCTTTCTGGCAGTTCGATCCCCCAGGGGATTTTTTACAGAAAAGTCCGGGTGCGCGCGCTGCACTTCGGGCGCACACTTGCCACGATGCGAAAGCTCATCTCGACTGTGTTCATCGCTTCGCTGGCCCTCGCTCAGGCCAAACCCGCCAAGCCTGCGACAGCG
>JAYVFP010000299.1:0-8298 GCA_043773025.1 Archangium sp. | reverse complement strand
AGTTTCAGAAAGCTATCGCATGGCTTCCCTCCATTCAGACCAGCCTTTCCTGGTCGCAACCGACTCCGCTCGGGATGAACGGTGAGCGCTCCTTATTTTGATCAACCCTGCGAGAGCAGTCGAGGGGCCACTTGGTGCGCGAGGCAGAGGTACTCCCTGGACTGCCCTCGGGAGGACCGGTGTGCGCTGCGAATCACCTTGAGGGAGGAGGCGCCGCGGCCATCGAAGTCCGCAGCGGCAGTTGAGGCAGCCGCAAGGTGAGCAGAAACGCGATCGCCGCCAGCACCATCGCCACCCGGTACACCACGCGGATCGATTGGGTGAAGGCCTCCTTCACCGCGGCGCTGGCCGCATCCACCGTCGCGAAGAGCTTCGGTCTGCGTTGCTCGATGTCTGCGCGCACCTGCTCGAGCACGCGCGCGTACGCGAGCTGGGCGGCCTGTTCTCCGGCCCGCTCGAGCTGGGCATCGGCGCGGCTCAAGCCCGCTTGATCGATGGGGCGCATGGGCGAGAGTTCCCGAAACTGCAGCCGCAGCTCGTTCCACGAAGCGTCACTCTCGGCCGCGCGGCGCAGCCGGGATCGCGCCACCGTGTAAGGCGCTCGCACGAAGGTCCGCACGCCGCCCATGTCGATCGCCGCTTTGAGGTCGGGGCTGGCCAGGGGGCTTTCGAGCACCAGCTGCTGAGCAAATGGCTCTCCTTCGAGCGCGCGGCCCGCGAGGTTGAGCGCGCCTTCGAGCTGTTCGGCTATCTTCGCCTTCATCTTTTCGGGCTCGAAACGAACGGGCGACCGCCCCTCTTCGCCTGAAGAGAATCGCGCGACCAGCTCAGGCGGGAGCCCCCGCGTCGCCTCACCCAGCCGCGTCGAGAGCTCGTGCGAGAGGGTGGTGGCGAACAGGCTGCCCACCACCGCGATGCCCACCGTCGAGCCCATCTGCCGGAAGAACGTCACCATCGAGGTGGTCTGGCCCAGTTGCGCGGGGCTCGCCGCGTTCTGCATCGCGATCGTGTACAGCGGAATGGTGGGGCCGAGCCCCAGCCCCAACACCACCATCTTCACCGTCACCTCACCCTGCGTGCTGCCCGAGCTCAAGGTGAACGCGAGCACCGCGAAGCCCGCCATCGCCAGCGTCAGGCTGCCCAGCATCAGCGCCTTGTACTTTCCCATTCGCGAGACGAGCTGGCCCGACAACACGTTGCCCGCCACCACGCCCAGCACGAGCGGACTGATGGTGAGCCCGCTGGCGGTGTTGGTGACCCCCACCACGTTCACCATGAAGAGCGGGAGGAAGACCATCGGCGTGAGGAACGCGCCGCCCATGACGAACACGGTGGCGCTGCCGAACGCGATCGCGGGGTTCTTGAACAGGCGCAGGTCGACCAGCGGCTCTGCAATTCGCAGCTCCCAGAAGACGAAGCTGATCAGCCCCAGCAACGAGACGCCGAACGAGACGAGCACCTGCCAGTCAGTCCACAAGTAGCCGTGTTCACCTTGCCGCAGCTCGGGGCGGCCGAGCGTGAGCGCGACCAGAAAGGGCACGACGGCGATGCCCAGCAGCACCGCTCCCCGCACGTCGATGGTGGGCCTCGTCGCGAGCACCGGCTTGAGCGGTGGCATTCGCAACCAGATGAAGGTGAGCGCGATGGCCCCGATGGGCAGGTTGATGAAGAAGACCCAGTGCCACCCGAAGGCGTCGGTGATGAAGCCGCCGAGCAGTGGGCCGATCAACGAGCTGACCCCGAACACGGCGCCGAACAGGCCCGAGTATTTGCCGCGCTCCGAAGGGGGAAACAGATCGGCCACCACCGCGAAGGCCGAGGTGAAGAGCGAGGCTGAACCTGCGCCCTGCAGCACCCGGAAGGCGATCAGCTGCCCGGTGTTTTGAGAGAAGCCGCACAGCGCCGAGGCGACGAGGAAGAGCACCACGCCGAACACCACGATGCGCTTGCGGCCGTAGAGATCGCTCAGTTTCCCGTACACCGGCACCAACACGGTCGAGGAGACGAGGTAGCCGGTGGTGATCCACGTGTAGAGCGACGCGTCGATGTCGAGCGCGCGCTGCATTTCGGGGCCCGCGGTGGCCACGATCGTTTGATCGAGCGCGGCGAGGAACATGGCCAGCAGCATGCCGGTGAGGGCTTGCGCTTTCTGCCGGGGCGTCAGCTCAGTGGGCTCAGACATGGCGCGATCCCAGGCACGTGAACCCGAGCGCAGCTGCAGCGAAGCGGAAGATGCGCCGAGGCGGAGCGACCAGAAAAATCAAACAGCCCTGCACGCCCACCAAAGGACCTGTGCAGGGCCATTCCGTCGTGAGCGGTGCGGGGAAGAATTACTTCTTCGGGGCGACTTCCGGCTTCTTACCGACGCGCGCCTTCACGCCTTCGAAGAGCACCTTCATGTCGGCGCCGGGCTGGCCCTTCTTCACCAGGATGGTGTTGACGGCCTTGAGGATCTTCGCGCGGACCTTGCGGGTCACAGCGGAGTCCTTCACTGCGGCGGCGATCTGCTTCTCGGTCACGCCACGGCCGTGCTGGGGCGGCTTGCCAATCTCGAGCTCGGCGTACTTCTTGTCGGCCGTCTCCTTGGTGTGGCGCTTGTTCCACCGCTTGCCCATCAGCTTGCGCGAGGTCTCATCGAAGCTCTCGATGCGCTTGCTGGTGATCGCGACGGCCTTGGGGGTGATGCTCTTGCTGGCGAGGAAGGTCTGGAAAGTGCCCATGATTTGGCGGGCTCTAGACCACCCTGCCCGTGAAAAGCAATGGTCGTTGAGTGATCAACTTGATCGGAACCGGCCATTGTGTGTAAGGAGGCGCTCCCTTTTTCCGCAGGTTCAAAATCCATGGCGAAGAAGTCCTCCATCCTCAAGAACGATCGCCGCAAGGCGCTGACCGCGAAGTACGCGACCCGCCGCGCTGAGATCAAGGCGACGATCAAGAACCCCCAGACCTCGATGGAAGATCGTCAGGCCGCCCAGGTGAAGCTCGCCAAGCTGCCCCGCGACTCGAACCCCATCCGCGTCACCGTGCGCTGCGCCGTAACGGGCCGCAACCGTGGCAACCTGCGCAAGTTCGGTCTCTCTCGCATCATCTTCCGCGAGAAGGCCCTTGCGGGCGAGCTGACCGGCGTCGTCAAAGCCAGCTGGTAATTTTCTAAACTTTTCAGGAGAAACCCCATGAGCCGCGTATGTCAGGTGACGGGCAAGCGCCCCCTGGTTGGCAACAATGTCAGCCACGCCAACAACAAGACGAAGACCCGTTCGCTGCCGAACCTGCAGAAGCACCGCTTCTTCGTCGCCAGCCTCAAGAAGTGGATCACCCTGCGCGTGTCGGCGCACGGCATTCGGATCATCGACAAGCGCGGCATCGAGCGCGTGTACGCAGATCTGAAGGCGGCCGGCGAAGTCTGAGCCGGCGCTGTGACAGCTGACTGATCGTCCGGGCCGCGGATCCTCATTGAGGAGCGCGGCCCGAGTCGTTTTGGAATTCTGAGCCATGTCCTGGGTCGCTCCACCTCGGCCAGCCGTTCGCTGCGCTTCCGTCTGTCTCGCGCAGCGTTCCGCTGCTACCGGCTCCGCTCCATGAGCCGCACGCCCCTCATTTCCATCTGCCGTCGGTGTGAAGACGACGACGGGAGCAAGGCCGGTAACGGCGAGCTGCTTTACCAGGAGGTCAAAGCCCTCCGGAAGAAGCTCGGGCTCAAAGAGGTGTTCGACGTGGAAGGCGTGCGCTGTCTGGGCATGTGCCGGTCGCCCTGCAACGTGATGTTCGAGGGAAAGAAGCGGTCGACCTACGTGCGCACGCAGGTGCACGCGGTGCATGAGGCCGAGGTCGTGGTGCAGGCGGCGCGGGCGTACGCGGCGCTGGAGCCCGGGGAAGAATTGCCTGAGCGTCGGCTCCCCGGCTTGTCCGACTAAGCTCCCTCATCCTCTCCCCGAGAGACTCTCGAAGTACGCCCTCGACTTCGCTCGCAGGGTTTTTCGAAATAGCGAACGGGCACCGCTCATCCCAAAGCGGAGTCGAGGGATTGCCTCTCCTTCTCACTGCAAGTGCCCCCTCGACTGGGCTTTGGGGAGACCGGTGATGGAACCCAATTCCTATTTCAGCCGACCCTCTCGGGCTGAACGGATTTCGGCCGGCACCTATTTCACCAGTCTCCCCAAACGAGAGAATGACACTGACGCCGCGCCCACCCCCTGCGCGCGAATGCTCCACCCCCTCCTGACCGAGCGGGCAGGCATGGTCCACCCCTTGCTTACGCGACCCTCAGTTGGGGCCGGTGGGAGCAGTTCGATGAAGTTCGTACACGGTGTGACCGTCGGCTTGGCCGCGGTCGCAGTGGCATCATGCAACGCCTCCTACCGAGGCGGCGGCATCCCCAACGGGGAAGCCCTTGGTGGCGGAGGCGGGTTCATCAGCGGCACCGGCGGCGGCACCGGCGGCGGCACGGGAGGCGGCGCAGGCTGCACCACCACCGCTCAATGCGTACCCGGCTTCACCTGCGACAACGGCACCTGCATTCCCCCGGAGCAGGAGACCAACCGCGGCCTGGGCGACGCGCCCCCCGTGGCCACCCCGCGCTACGTGTACGCGCTCAACCCGACCGCCGCCTCTGTGGCGCGCATCGACCCGACCTCGTTGCAGATCGAAGCGGTGCCCGTCGGCCCCCGCCCGGTGGGACTCGCCGCGTTGCCCGCGGAAGACGCGGCGGTGGTGCTCTGCCTCGACGACGGCTCGCTCTCGGTGCTCGACAGCAGCACCCTGCCCACCAAAGTCACCCGGGTCGCGTTGCAGCGGCAGTACGCGAAGCTCAGCGTCTCACCCGACGGCAAGTTCGCGGTGGCCTGGCCTGATCCTTCTTCTGCTCCCGCCTCGGGCGCTGAGGGCGTCTTCGCGCTGGTCGACTTGAGCAAGGTGCGCAGCAACACGACGGGCGCCGTGCAGGAACGCGCAGGCGGCTACCGCATCACCAACGTCATCTTCCGCACGCAGGCCGGGGTGAGCACCGCGTTGCACGTGTTCGCGAAGTCGACGGTCTCGACGTTCGATCTCACCACCGGCGCCGCGTTGCCCGCCCGCCTCGCCCTGCCCGCTTCGATGTCAGCCGACGTGTCGAGCCGCGAAGTGGTGGCGAGCAGCGACGGCCGGATCATCATGCTGCGCAGCACGCTGGCCCCCGAGCTCGCGTCGTTCGACGGCACGCGCATCGACACGGTGCCGCTGCCGGAGATCGCCACCGATCTCGATCTGGTCGCCGACGGAACCGCCGCGGTCGCCGCCCTGCGCAGCAGCAGCAGCGTGGCGTACATCGAAGTGCCGGCCGACCTGATTGCGCCCGCGGGCATCGCCACCATCGCCCTGGATGGAGGGGTGGTCGGGCAGATCGCGCTGCCGCCCCAGGTGCCCGGTAGCGGCATGTTCGCGCTCGTCTATTCGACGGTCACCGACGCGGAATCCTTTGCGCGCATCGATCTTCCCTCGGGCGTGGTGACGCACTACGCGCTGGAAAAGAAGGTCGACGAGATCGCGCTCTCGCCTGATGGACGCTCGGCGTTGATCATTCACAAGCCCAACCCAGCCACCACCGCGACTGATCCATACGAAGCGGCGGTCGATCGCGATCAAGGCTTCTCGGTGTTCGACGTCGGCAGCGGCTTCTGGCAGCTCCAGCGCACGGGCACGACGAAACCGACCCGCTTCGCGTTCTCACCCGCCGGCGGCTTCGTGGGCGTGGCGCTGCGAGATGACGCGCTCAAACGCTTTCAGTTGATGGCGGTGAACCTGACCTCGTTGGTGTCGACCACCTTGCCGCTCGCGTCGACGCCGTTGTTCATGGGCACGGTGCCGCAGGCCAGTGGCGTGACGCCGCATCGGGTGTTCGTCAGCCAGGATCATCCCGCCGGAAGAATCAGCGTCATCCAACTCGACACCGGCCAGGTGCGAACCGCCACCGGCTTCACGCTCAACGGGGAGATCGACTGATGCGAAACGAAATCAATCCTCCCCCTCGCCCTGCGAAGCGGGGAGAGGGTCGGGGTGACGGGCCGCTGTTCGCACTGCTGCTCGTCACCGTCACCGTCACCGCCTGCGGAAGCCGAGGCACGCTCTTCACCACGCCGCTCAAACCACTGCCCATCATCGCGACCTCGACCGCGATGGTGAGCGTGGTCCCGCAGACCAACCGCGCCATCGTCCTGCGCCCCGACGTTCAAACCCCCACCGCGCTGCGCCTCACCCCGGGGGCCCGCCTCGCCAAACGAATCCCCCACGCCGACGCGCTGGTCGTCCTCACCGGCACACCACGCGCCTCCACGGTCGATCTGGTCGACCTCGCCGCCAACGAAGTGCAGTCGCTCGAGCTGCCGGGCTTCTTCGACGCAGTCACCTTCAGCGAAGACGGCCGCTTCGCCGTCTTCACCTACGACGGCGCCTCCACCGCGGGTCCTCTCATCGCGAGGAACCTGAACGAGGTCGGCCTGCTCACCGTGGGCTCGCGCACCATCAACCGCCTGCAGCTCGACACCGAATCGCTTGCACCGCGGGGCGTGCTCTTCGGGCCGCTCGAGCCGAACCGCCAGTTGGTCTCGGTCGCGCTCGAGCGCGGCGTGGCGATCTTCGATGCGCTGCACCCCGAAGTGCCCGCGCGGCGCATCACCATCCGTCCGCCGGGCACCAGCTCCGAGTCCTCCGTGGTCGAAGCGGTCTTCTCCCGTGACGCACACTGGCTGTTCCTGCGCGCCACTGCGCTCGACGACGTCATCGCCATCGAGCTGGGACCCGAAGTGGGCCAGCCCATCGCCGCGTCGATCAACTTCGTTTCCGGCGGCCGTGGGCTGACGGATCTCGAGTCAGCCCCGGCTGCGTTCCCCGACTCCGTGCTGGCGGTGTACGCGACCTCGCAAGAGCTCTGGCTGCTCGACGCGCGCGGCATCGCCGACAACGCGAAGAAGCTCATTTCGCCTGAAGCCATCTCGACCATTTCAGTGCTCGGAGGCAGCCGCGTGCTCGCGTGGGATTCGCGGGGCAGCAAGGGCGTGGTGGCGTGGGATCTCGCTGACGGACGCAGCGGCAGCTCGGTGCTCGATGGTGCGACCGGCTCGGCGACGTTGGTGCCCGCGATGGGCAAGGCGCTCTTCTTCCACGCGACCACGCAGGGTGGAGGCCCTTCGCTTTCAACGGTGACGCTCACGGAAGAGACCAACCGGCTGCGGCTGCGACTGCAGAGCATTCAGCTTGCGCGCACCGTGCAGGCCTCGGCGGTCGACGACGCAAGTCAGCGGTTGTTCTTCGCGGTCAACAACTCCAACTCGGTGGTGACGCTCGAGCTCTCCACGCTGCGCCTGGCCGAGATGCCGTTGGATACGGCATCCACCACCCTGCACTACCTGCCTGAGCTCGACGTGCTCGCTTCGGTGAACGGCAGCTCGGATCGCCTGGGCGACGTGACCTTGTGGCCCGCGGGCGACATCGAGCGAACTCACGCGATTCGATTCACTGACTTCTTGTTGACCGGCGATCTCGATCGCGCGGAGGCCCCATGAGGTTCTTCTTTTGTCTGCTGCTCGCCTCCACGGTGGCCGCTGCTGAAGTGCCCACGCTGGCGATGAGCGCGGGGTACTCCACGCAGGTGTTCGCGGCGCGCGGGTACGATCTCATCGGCTACGACGACGTACTGCACCAGGGCCGCCTCGCAGTCGGCAGCGGCTTCTCCCTCCCGTTCGGAGTGCTCGATCTCGAGGTTGCCTTCGCCACCGGCGGCACCAGCAGCGCCTCGCACGGCACGGTGCCGGTGATTTTCGCGCTCAAGGGCCTGCAGTTGGGCGTGACGTACCGGGTGCCGGTGAAGCGCTGGTTTCATCCGTATGCGCAGCTCACCGGTGGGTACGACTGGGCGACGCTCACGCTGTTGAACACGTCGAGACTCACGCAGACCGTGGGCAGCTTCTCGGGCTCGGGATTGCTCGGCGTGCAGTTCACGATTCGCATGGGCGGGCAGAAAGAGCCGCGGGTGCCGTGGCTCATCTTCGATCTCGGTGCAGGTGCGGTGTTGCGGCAGGTCAGCCGCTTCGACGCGATGTCGCCCGAGGCTCCGCAGCAGGCGCCCGCCGAGCCGCCGCTGTCGCAAGGCAGCGTGAACCTCGGCAGCGTGCCGTTGAGCGGGTTCACCGCGCGCGTGTTGGTGGGCGTCAGGTACTGAGGTGCCCCCTCGACTGGGCTCGCAGGGTTGATCGAAATAAGGAGCGCCCACCGTTCATCCCGAGCGGAGTCGAGGGATTACCTCGCCTTCGGGCGGTAAGTGCC
>JAYVFP010000298.1:0-8314 GCA_043773025.1 Archangium sp. | reverse complement strand
GCAGCGCCAGCGCCTCTTCTCCGTCACCGGCCGTCAACAACCGATGGCCTACCCGCTCGAGCGCCAGCACCACGGTGCGCCGAACCAGCGGCTCGTCTTCCACCACCAGAATCGTCGCCGCACGCGGAGTGGCCCGGCTCTCCACCCGGGTCACCACCTCGCTGCCCGCCGGCCGCTCGCTCGCCGGCAGCCACACCAAGAACTGCGTGTGTCCCTCGTGGCTGCTCACCTTCACCGTGCCGCGTGACTGGTTGGCGATACCCAGCACCGTCGACAGCCCCAACCCCGTGCCGCGCCCTTCAGGCTTGGTGGTGAAAAACGGCTCGAAGATCCGCGGCAGCACCTCGGGGGGAATACCGGCGCCGTCATCGGTCACCGACAGGCACACCCACCTTCCCGCCTGCAGGCCCAGCACGGCGGCGGCGGCTTCGTCGAGCACCCGCGGCGTGGCCTCGACCTTCACCTGGCCAGGCCCGGTGATCGCGTCTCGTGCGTTGATCGCCAGGTTCAAGATGATCTGGTCGAGCAGCGTCGGATCCATGTGCACGCCACACGGCTCGGCGCACGTCACGTCGAGCGTCACGCTCTCGGGAAACAGCGGCCGCAGCAGCCGCCGGTTGGTCGACAGCGTCGCCTGGAGATCCACGTGCCGGGGCGCCGTGGGCTGCCGCCTCGCGACCGCCAGCAGTTGCCGGGTCAGCTCGCCCGCCCGATGCGCCGCCGCGAGGATCGCGCCCGCTCCGTCGTAGACGTCGGCGTGGTGGCCTTCCTGCTGCCGCAGCAGCTCGGCCTCGCCGCTCACCACCGTGAGCAGGTTGTTGAAGTCGTGCGCCACACCGCCCGCAAGGCGGCCCAGGGCTTCCTGTTTCTGCGCCTCCACCAGGCGCGCGGTGAGCTTGCTGCGCGCTTCGGTCTCGGCGAGCAGCGATCGCGACGAGGCCTCGAGCTGCTGGGTGCGCTCGGCCACCCGCGCCTCGAGGCTGGCACGTTCACGCTCGAGGGCCGCCTGCTGCGAACGCGCGAGCGCCGCCAGTGAGGCGAGCAGTTGGCCGGTGATGATCACCACCATCAGCAACGCGTCCTCGAGCAACATCGCCAGCTCACGCGGCCAGCGCGCGAACGGCCCGTGCCCGGTCAGCGTGCCCCAGCTCATCAACGTGTAGATGAGCAGCGTCTGCACGCTGACCGCGGGCCCGCCCAGCCGCGCGCCGGCCCACACCACCCCCAGCGACACCGTCCACGCGAGCGGAAACTCTGAGTTGTGCAGGCTGGTCACCGGAACGCCGAAGACGAGCTGGCAGGCACCCAAGGTCAACAGCAGCGTGGCCACCCACTCGAGCGGGCGGGCCTCGCGGGGCGTGCCCTCGCTCAGCACCAGCGGCGCGAGCAGCAGAATGCCCACGGTGTCGCCCAGCCACCAGGTCAGCCAGAAGGCAGGAAAGGCGTTCGCTGCCAGGCCGCCGAGCACCGCCGTGAAGAACAGCCCGCCCGTGGCGTTGACCGCGCAGCCAGCCGCCACCCACCCCCAGAACGCCCCCAGCGTTGAGGGCCTTCCCAACACGTCCTCGCGCGCGCTGCGCTCCCGCAGCCAGTGCGTGAGCACCAGCCCCGCCGTCGAGCTGACGGAGATCGCCAGCCCGCCGAGCACGCGCGTGGGCCACGAGTCTGCGGTCGGGAAGACCATCACGTTCAAGATGAACGAGCCCAGCGTGATGCCCGGCCACACGCGCCGCCCGAAGGTGAGCAGGGCGGCGAGCGCAAGGCCCGCGGGTAACCACACCGGCGTCACGTTGCCCGGCTGCGCCGCCAGCTGCATGCCCAGCAAGCCGGTGATGGCGTACGCCGCCGCGAGCAGCAGCGCGACCAGTGCCGTCGCGGCCAGGGGGCGGGTCGTGGGCATCGCGGTTCCCCGGGTCTAGCAGCAATGCCGGTCAGAATAGGTTGAACTCCACGGCCCGCTGCGAAAGAAGCAACGTCTCGTTTCCATGGCCCGAAAGGGCGGAGGTCAGATGAACAAGATCGTCGCTTCGGCCGCAGAGGCCGTCAAAGACATTCCCGACAACGCCACGCTGATGTCGGGTGGTTTCGGGTTGTGCGGAAACCCGGAGAACCTGATCACCGCGATCCTCGCGAAGGGGGTCAAGGGCCTCACCATCATCGCCAACAACTGCGGCACCACCGATTTGGGCCTGGGCGTGCTGCTCAAGAACAAGCAGGTCAAGAAGATGGTCTCGTCGTACGTCGGCGAGAACAAGGAGTTCGAGCGCCAGTTCCTCTCCGGAGAGCTCGAGGTCGAGCTGAACCCGCAAGGCACGCTCGCCGAGCGCATTCGGGCCGGCGGCGCAGGCATCGGCGGTTTCTACGTTCGTACCGGCGTGGGCACCGAAGTCGCCAAGGGAAAAGAGACCCGGGTCATCGACGGCCACGAGCACGTGCTCGAGCAGCCGCTCAAGGCCGACTTCGCCATCGTGCGCGCCTGGAAGGCAGACACCTGGGGCAACCTGGTCTTCCGCAAGACCGCCCGAAATTTTTCACCGCTGATGTGCATGGCCGCGAAGGTGACCATCGTCGAGGCCGAACACATCGTGCCCGTCGGCAGCCTCGACCCCGACTCCATCCACGTGCCGTCGGTGTACGTCAAGCGCGTGATTCAGTCGGTGGGTCTCAACAAGTGGATCGAGCGGCGTACCGTTCGCAAGCAGGCCTAAAGGAACTCCCATGCCCCTCTCTCGTGAACAGATCGCCATGCGGGTCGCCAAAGAGCTCCGCGACGGTTTCTACGTCAACCTCGGCATCGGCCTGCCGACGCTGATCCCCAACTACATTCCCGCCGGCGTCGAGGTGGTGCTCCAGTCTGAGAACGGCATGCTGGGCACCGGCCCGTACCCGATCGAAGGCCAGGAAGATCCCGACCTCATCAATGCAGGGAAGGAAACGGTGACCGAGTTGCCCGGCGCCGCGTACTTCGACTCGGCGGCCTCGTTCGGCATGATCCGCGGCGGGCACATCGATCTCGCGGTGCTCGGCGCGATGGAGGTCAGCGAGTTCGGCGATCTCGCGAACTGGATGATTCCCGGCAAGATGGTCAAGGGCATGGGCGGCGCGATGGATCTCGCCGTCGGCGCCAAGCGGGTGGTGGTGGCCATGGAGCACGCCACCAAGGACGGCGGCCACAAGATCCTCAAGGCCTGCACGCTGCCGCTCACCAGCAAACGGTGCGTGCACGCGCTCTGCACCGATCTCGCGTGGATCGACGTCACCCCCGAGGGGCTGCTCCTGCGCGAAATTGCCCCGGGTGAGACGGTGGAGTCGGTGCAGAAGTTGACCGGGGCCCCGCTGAAGAGGGCCTCCGATCTCAAGACGATGGCGATTTGACCGGGTTGTGGGGCTAGGCTCCGCGCCCATGAGCGACGACGACAAAGGCTCCCAGCCCGTACGCAAGTCGGAGCGCCTCCAGCACGAGCTGCTGGTCGCCTACCGCACTGTCGACGGCTTCATCACCGACTGGGCAGTGAACATCAGCCGCGGCGGCATCTTCATCAACACACGCAACCCGCTGGCCGTGGGCAGCATCGTGCGGTTGATAGTCTCGTTGCCCGACGCCGCGTTTCCTTTCGATCTCACCGGCCGCGTCATCCGCGCGCACCCGCCCGATACCGATTCGGATCAGGTGCCCGGCATGGGCCTCGAGTTCGTGGACATCGATGAAGACAAGAAGGGCCGCCTGGCCCGCTTCGTCGATCGCCTGCGCGCCGAGTTGCCCGACGCGACGGTTCCCGTGAAGAAGTGAAGTGGTGAAGCTGGAGCTGCTGGTCGATCGGTTGTCGAACTCTGGTGACGGCGTGGCCCAGTACGAGGGTCGCGCCGTTTTCCTTGCAGGTGCGTTGCCCGGTGAACGGGTGCTCGCCGAGGTGGGCGAGGCCGGCAAGACGCTGCGGGGCGACGTGCTGCAGTTGCTCACGGTAAGTCCGGCGCGCAGACCACCTCCGTGTTCGCTGGCTCGTCGGTGTGGCGGTTGCGACTGGATGCACCTGCAGGAAGAAGCGCAACTGCAGCACAAGCTGGAGATCGTGCTGGGCTCGCTGGAGCACCTGGGCGGGGTGGAGCGCGGCTCGTACGAGCTGCTGCCGACGGTGAAGTCGCCCGAGGTGCTGGGGTACCGGCGCCGCGCGGTGCTGCACCCGGTCAATGGTGCGCTGGGCTTTCACGGGCGCGCGACGCACGAACGCGTCGAGGTGCCGCGGTGCCCTGCGCTCACCAAGCCGCTGGCTGATTTTCCCGCGGTGCTCGCGAAGCGATTGGGCGCCAACACCCTCAAGGAACTGGAAGAGGTTCGCCTGCTGGAGTGCGAAGGCCGCGTGGCGGTCAGCCTGCACTTCAAGGCGCAGCTGCGGCCGCGGCACCGCGAGGCGATTCAGCTCGCGCTGCGCGATGGGCTGATCGACGGCGCGATTCTTCAGCCGGGCGACGGCAAAGGCCAGGCCGAGCTGGTGGGCGATCCCGTTCTGGAAGAAGACGGCGTGCTGCACCGGCCCGATGGGTTTGCGCAGGCGAACGTCGCGGTGAACCGGCGGCTGGTGCAAGCGGCGGTGGAGTTGCTGGAGCTCCGGAAGACGGATCGGGTGCTCGAGCTCTATGCCGGGAATGGGAATTTTACGTTTCGCATCGCGCCTGCAGTGACGCAGGTCATCGCGGTCGAGTCGGCCTCTCTCTCGGTGGCGCTGGCTCAGCAGGCGATCTTGAAGAGCGGCGTGGGCAACGTGCGGCTGGTGCAGGGTGATTCGTCTTCGATCGCCGATGGACTTGTACGCGAGGGCTCTCGCTTCGAGAAGCTCCTGGTCGATCCACCTCGTTCGGGCGCTCCCGGCGTCGCTCGATGGGCAGCGGGGTTGTTGGCGGAGCGGGTGGTGTACGTGGCGTGTGATCCGACGAGCCTCGCTCGTGATGCGAAAGAGCTGAGCGCTCGGGGCTTTCGGCCACTCGCGTTGCAGGTGTTTGATTTGTTTCCTCAGACTCATCACGTTGAGGCGTTGATGGTGTTCAGCAGGTAGAGCGGCCCCTCACCCCGACCCTTTCCCCGCTGCGCAGGGAGAGGAAGACAAGGTTCTCGTGGAGCAGCGCATCGTCGAGTTCGTCGAAGTCTTGAGGCAGAACGGCCTCAAGGTCGCCATCAGCGAGGCGAACGACGCGGTGCGCGCGCTGGCCGAGGTCGGAGTCGAGGAGCGTGATCTCACCCGCGCCACTCTGAAGGCCACGCTGTGCAAACGCGCGCAAGACGTCTCGCTCTTCGACAAGGCCTTCGACTTCTTCTTCGCAGGCGCCTCGAAGACGCTCGAGAACATCGAGAGGTCGCTGCTCGCCCGCATCGAAGAAGAGGGGCTGCTCGGTAAAGACGAGATCCAGATGATCGTCTGGATGCTCGACCGACTCGCCGGCCAGATGTCGCCGCTCACCGAGGCCGCCATGCAGGGCAACCGCGGTGGGCTCGCGCAGCTCTTCCGCCAGGCCTCGTTGCAGATTGATTTCTCGCGGCTGCAAAACGCGCTGCAGACCGGTTTCTACAGCCGCCGCCTGCTCACCGCCGCGGGCGCCGAGAACATGCGCAGCGACATCGAGAGCATCGGCCGTGAGCTCACGGACCGTGGACTCTCTGAGCGCGGCGTCGAGGTGGTTTCACGCCATCTCTCCACGGCGCTGCGAAAGGTCGAAGAGGCGGCGCGCCTCGAGGTGCAGCGGCAGTCCGACGCGCGGCTCAAGAATACGGGTGCCACGGTGGCCGACAAGGCCCTGCACACGCTCTCGCGGCAAGAGGTCGATCTCGCTCAACGTGCGGTGCGCGCGCTCGCTGAGAAGCTGAAGGCGCGGCTCATTCGCCGGCAGCGCTCGAAGAAAAAGGGCCAGCTCAACCCGCGCCGCACGCTGCGAAAGAACCTCACCACGGGCGGTGTGCCGATGGTGCCGCAGTTCCGAACCCGGCGGCCCCAGCGGCCTGACGTGGTGGTGCTGTGCGACGTGTCTGACTCGGTGCGAAACGCGTCGCGCTTGATGCTGCTGTTCACCTGGTCGCTCCAGTCACTCTTCACCCGGGTGCGCAGCTTCATCTTCGTCTCTGAGCTGGGCGAGGTGACCAAACACTTCAAAGACGCCAAGCCCGAAGAGGCGCTCGAGGCCGCGCTCAACGGTGAGGTGATCTCGCTCTCGTCGAACTCGAACTACGGCAACGCGCTCTCGACCTTCACCAAGAGCTACCTGGGCACCATCACGCGAAAGACCACGGTGTTCGTGATCGGCGACGGGCGCAACAACTTCAACGCGCCGCACGTGTGGGCCCTGGAGGATCTCAAGCGCAAGGCCAAGCGGGTGGTGTGGATCTGCACCGAGCCGAAGACGAATTGGGGTTTCGGTGACAGTGAGATGCCCAACTACGCGCGCGCCGTGACGCAGGTGGTGACGGTGCTGAGCTTGTCGGATCTCGAGAAGATTGCGCCGCAGCTCGTTCCCACCTGACCCCCTCGTCCTGCGAAGCGGGGTGAGGGGACCCACTCAGTGCTGCTGCACCAGCAACACGGTGTACCCCTGCACCGTGAGCTTCTCGTACTTCAAATTCCGCTCGAGCAACCGGGCCTCCACGTCCTCCAGCTTCAGCTCGGGCCGATCGGGATGCACCAGGTACGCAACGCGCGAGGCCTGATCGAACTCGCGCCGCCACCGGGGGTATCGGTCTTCGCTGTTCTCGGGGACGACGATGGGGTTCTCGCCCACGATGAACGTGAGCCGGTACGCGACCCAGTAGTTCGCAGCGGCGTACTTCACCTGTCGGTCGCGCAGCAGCGCAGCCAACGCGAGCTCTTCCTTCATCGCGCCCTGCTCCGTGCGCCTGGGCAGCGGGCCGTCGACCATCACCCCGTACGAGAGCCACCCGCCGATCGCCGCGGTGAGCAGGTACGGCGAGAGGACCAAACCGATGCGCACCGGAGTGGCGGCCAGGAACGCGAGCGGCGTAAGCGTGAAGGGCAGCGTCAACACCACCGGCAGCAACAGGCGCGAACCGATGATGTCCACCGCGGTGCTGCTGCACAAGAAGCCGAAGATCGAGGTGAACGCCACGCCCGCGCCCACGGCGCCGAGCACGCGGATCCGCCAGGGGATGCGCTTGACGAAGAACAACGCCGCCCCCGAGACGAGCCCGGCGACGAAGACGACCGCGCCCACAGACTGCACCGCCGAGAGCCACCACGGCGAAGCGACCAGCTCGACCGTGCTGTTCTGCATCGCGAACACCTTCGAGCCGATCACCGAGGGCAGGCACTGCTCGACGAGCAGCGGCCAGTTCGTGGGAATCAGCCGAGTGTTGAGGTGCGCTCGCCCCGTCGAGACGTGAGCCACCCAGCGCAGCGCCGTGAGCACGATCACGCCCAGGCCGGTTCCGAACAACACCCGGTTCAGCAGCGGCGGCCAGGGCTTGAACTTCCAGGTGCCGTCGAGCGCAGTCAGGCACGCGAAGAGGATCAAGCCCGGCATGAACTGCGCGGCGAAGAGGTCGACGAACATCGCCACGAACGCACTGAGAATGCCCAGCACCAGCGGCCATGAAGGCCTCAGCGACTCCGCGGCGCGATCGATCGCCAAGAACGACAGCAGCACCATCGCCATGCACCACTGCCGCATGTTGAAGAAAAGATAGATGTTGAGGCCCATCGTCATGAAGACGAGGGGCAGCGTCAGCACGAAGCCCTGCCAGGGCCCCAGCCGGCGCGCGACGATTAAGTACGCGAGCCACGCCGAGACCAGCTGGGCAAGCACGCTCACGCACATCAAGACCAGCGGCGTGGCGCCGAACACCACGAAGAAGGGCAGCGCCATCACCGAGTCGAACGAGGTGAGGTAGTCGCGCGCCCAGTGCAGCAGCTCCCACTCGCCTTCGAGCATTCGGTTGGCTTGCAGGCCGGCGATCGCTCCGTCGGAATTGATGAACCCCGGGTTCATCAGCGCGGGCACCCGGAAGAGCACGAACACGAGCGTGAGGAGAACTGGGGGGAGCCACCGCTTCATCTGGCGCCGCTCGTATCAGAGGCGCAGACGGGGCTCACGAATGGTGGCCCGCGGGAGCGCTGCTTTCACCGCGTGAAGAGACTGTTGAAATAGGTGCCTCGACTCCGCTCGGCACGAACGATACCGGCCGAAATCCGTTCAGCCCGAGAGGGTCTTTTGAAACAGGAATCGGGTTCCATCACCGGTCTCCCCGAGCCCAGTCGAAGGGGCACTTGCAGTGCGAAGGCGAGGTAATCCCTCGACTCCGCTCGGCTCATGATTG
>JAYVFP010000297.1:0-27361 GCA_043773025.1 Archangium sp. | reverse complement strand
ACTACTTCGTCGGCGAGCTCGCAGTCGCGGTCCACAACAACAGCAGCCTTAGCAGGCCGCCCGGCCTCAACTCGGTGGGCGGCGAGGGCTACGTCGGCAACATACCCAAGCCCCTCCGGGGTCCTGGCTCGGTCGCCGACGCGCTGCGCGATCCCAAGCGCGTATGGACTGAAAACGAGAAAGCGGCGCAACGCGCCATGCAGGGGAACAAGTGCGCTGCTTGTGAAGGGTCCATCGACGCCACCAACTCGCGAGGACACCACGTCAGGCGCCACGCCGACGGTGGCCCGACCAACCGTCCGAACCACGCGCAAGTGTGCAAGGAGTGCCACAAGGAACTCCACCAGCCCTGACTTGGGTACGAGGCGATCGACATGAACGAGACGAACCGGCAACAGGCGGCACTCAAGGATCGGGATGCCGCCCACTCCGTCGCCAGCGACTGGCGCCCCACGCTGCAAGAGATCGTGAAGGCCTTGACCCGCGGAGACTTCACGCTCGCTGGCGGGATCCCTGGCGTCACCTCGATTTCGCCGAGTACCGCGGACGATATCCGGAGATACCTGGAAGATTACGGCCAGACGTTGGTCGAACTCCCTGACGATACGTGGAGGACTTCAATCGCCCAATGGAACGACACCTACTGGGAAGTCTTGGTTGACCTCTGGACTCGCGAGGCGGGCAAGTGCGACCTGGTGCTCTTCGTGTTCGTCTTCGAGGAAGGCGACGGCTTCCGCTTTGAGATCGACTCGGTCCATGTACCCTGAGCTGACTCACACGAGTTGGGAGACCAACTCGAAGGCGGGCGTGACGCTCGTGAGTCCTGCGGAGCGGGCAGGGGTTCAGGCGCGCCATCAGATTCTGATGGTCGATGGGGTTTCGGTCGCGGGTCACGATTGCACGTCATGGCTCGCATTCGAGGGGCGGTTTCAGCAGGTCAGCAGAGTCTTGAGCTCACGATTTGGCGGAAGCTGCTGACTCTCTGAAAACAAGCGGCCCCTCACCCCGACCCTCTCCCCGCTGGCGCAGGGAGAGGGAGTTCCAGTCATCCTGCTTTTTGTTTCTTTCGATCCCTGCGCGACAGCTTGTTCTCCTTCTGCACCACCGGCGGCGCAGGCACCGAAGGCATCGGCGTTCCATCCATCGGAGGCGTCTCGGTCGCCGCGAGTTCTTCCGCGAGCGCTGGCAGCCGAATCGTGAAGGTCGAACCCTCGCCCACCTTGCTCTGCACCGAGATCGTTCCACCGTGGTTCTTCACGATGCGCTGGCAGATGGCGAGGCCCAGGCCCGTACCCTTCTGCTTCGTGGTGAAGAACGGAACGAAGATGTTGAGCTGCTGATCTGCCGGAATGCCCGGCCCGTTGTCGGACACCTGCAGCTCGACCTGCTCGGGCGCACGAAAGTCGCCGAACCGCTCGGGCCTGCTGGTGCGAATGACGATCTCGCCGGGCGTCTCGCCCATCGCCTGCATCGCGTTCTGCACCAGGTTGATGAGCACCTGCTTGAGCTGCTCTGCGTCGGCGTCGACGCGAGGCAACGAGTCAGACAGCTCTTCCTTGATGGTCACCGTCCCGGGCACGTCATTGACGATGAGCTTGAGCGTGCGCGTGACGACTTCCTGCAAATCAGTCGGGCCGAAGGTCTGCTTGAGCGGGCGCGAGTAGTCGAGGAACGCGCTGACCACTCCGTTGAGCCGGTTCACTTCTTCGACGATCACCTCGACGAACTCGGCTTCTTCGCTGGGCAGGTGTTTGGGGTCGAGGAACTGCGCTGCCCCCTTGATCGCGCCGAGCGGGTTGCGGATTTCGTGAGCCAGACCCGCTGCCATTTCACCCAGCGCAGCGAGGCGATCGCGCTCGCGCATCTTGTCGTAGAGCTTGGAGTTTTCGATCACCGTGGCCACCCGATCCGCCAGCTCGAGGATCAGCGCGATCTCGTCAGAGGCGAACGCTTCGGGCACGCGCTCGTCCCACAAGTTCAAGAAGCCGAGCACGCGGTCATTGCCCATCAGCGGCACGGTGATGCCGGCCTTCATCTGCTGCATCGCCGCGCGCACGTCGTTCAAGCGGCGCAGCTCTTCGCGTGACTTGCGGGCTTCCAGCGGCTGGCCGCGAATCTCTGCGATGCGGCGTTCGACCGTCTCGAGCAGCTGAGCGCGTTCCGTGCGGCTGACCAGCGCGCGCGCCGTACCCTGATCGACGAACAACGCAGGCACCGGACCACGGCTGTCGAGCAAGCGGAAACCCGGGCGATCTTCAGCCAGCAGATAGATCGACGCGTGGGTCACCCGGCGCGTCTCGTTGAGGCCATCGAGCAGCAGCGCCGCCAGCTCAGGCGCGTCGATTACGTTGGCGGTGCGCCGTTGAAGCTGCCGCGCCGACTCGAGGAACGCGAAGCGCTGGCGAAAGAAGATCGCCACGACGCGCTCTTCCACCCAGTCGGTCAACGGCTCCAACAAGATGAGCATCACGAAGGCGGCGACCACCGTGTTGAACAAGTAGAGGCTCGCGTTGCGCTCGACCCACGCGGTGAGCACCACGAACACGACCGCGAGGATCGCCGCGAGCACCGCCTGGCTGGCGATCTTCCCCAGCAGTTCGTGCAGGTCCATCAGCCGAAGGCGCAGCAGCGTTTGAGACAGGAAGAACAGGTAGAGCGTCGAGACGATCGGCCCCAACGTGGGGAAGGCGATGTCGAAGCGGCCCAGAAAATCGAGACAACTGAACACCACCACCGCCGCTGCCCCAACGGCCAGGTAGAGCAACCGCAGCCGATCGATGCGCGAGTCGCTGGTGCGCATCCGCGCGAGCACGAGTGACACGGAGAAAGAGAGCGCGAGCAGCACCCAGACCGACACGGCGACCCGGGCCCACAACATCTCTGCGAGCGGTGTGGCGCCGACGGTGAGGCCCAGAAGTACCGAGAAGAACGAGGCGCGGCGGCCATACCGGGCCGCGCGGGGGCTGAAGTTCAGGAACTCGAGGAAAAAAGACAGGGCGGTCGAAGGGAGCAGCGCGCCCGCCCCGATGGTGATGCCCAGCATGATCCGGCCTACCAGCGACCCGTCGGGTACGAACGGAAACAGGCCCTCGAGGAACCGCGCGAGATGAAAGCCGCCGACCGAAATGGCGAACACCCCGTACAGGGTGAGGACCCGCGGCCTCTGGGTACGCAGCAGCATCGACATCCCCAGAGCGAGGCCAACGATCGCAGCCAGGAGGCTGCTCTGCGTGCGAATGTCCATGAAGTTGACCCGGAGTGTAGCCGTGTACGATGTGAGCGTGCGCAGTCACTGGTTTCTTGCAGCCGCCCTTCTGTCCTTCCCCGTGTTCGGGCAGGAGACGGACTTCCCCGCCGAAGTCGAAGCAGAGTCCGATCCGGGGTTCGCTCGCCTTTCCAATCCGGGGTTTCCATCACGTGAAGTGAGATCGGTTCCGATCGATCGCGGCCCGAAGATCGAACGCGCTGATCTCTCGCCGTACTTCACCGAAGGAAAGCTCGCCGAGGCGCGCGCTGCGTTTCAGGCGGGCAGCTACAGCAAGTCGATCGCGTTGTTGAATGGGCTCAACGACACAGGGCCCACGCGTTTTCTCCGCGCGCTCGCCGCGCACCGCATCGGTGACTGGAAGTTCTCGGCCTCAGAGTTCGAGAGCCTCGCCGCGACCTACGGGCCGCTGCGTGATCGGTGCCTGGTGCACGCGGGCTGGGGCTACGAGCAGCTCAAAGATTGGAGCGCCGCCGTGCGCGTGTTCTCTCAAGTCGGCAAGAGCTCGCGGCTCACGCCTGACGCACGTCTGGGTATGGCGCGCGCGCATCGGTGGCTGCGCGAGGTGAACAAGGCGCAGGAGATCATCGCTGGCTACGTCGATCGCCCTTCGCCGCCCTGGGGCCGTGACGTGGGCGCAGAGTCGTTGCTGGTGCTCGCGGATCTGATGTCGGCAAAGAAAGACGCCAAGGCCGAGCAAACAGCCTTGCTCAAGTTGTGGTCGGCGCACCCGATGTCGAGAGAAGCGGTCAAGGCTGAGCCGCGGCTGGGCGATCTCACCACGCTCCCGCAGGAGACCATGGTCACCCGCGCCGAGGCGTTGATCGACGCGCACCGCAACCTGCAGGGCATCGCGATCCTCGAGCCGCTGGTGGCGAAGCTGAAGCTGCCTGAGCCGCTGGCGTGCCGTGCGCAGTTCGCCCTGGGCAAGGGCTACCGCAAGCAGCGGCAGCACGTGAAGGCGGTGGCGATGCTGGCGCCCCTGAAGAAATGTACCAACGCAGAGCTGCGCGCGAAGGCGCTCTTCACCCTGGGCTTCAGCCAGACGATCTCGGCGCAAGGCTTCGCGGCCGGCACCTACGAATCGCTGGCCGAAAGCTTCCCCGAGCATGCGCTGGCCGATGACGCGCTCTTCTTCGCGGCCGACGTGCACCTGCGGCGCGGTGAGCGTGAGCAGGCGATGGAGCGGCTGCTCGACGTGGTCGATCGCTATCCCTCAGGTGACTTCGCCGCCGACGCGCTGTTCAAGCTCTTCTGGGTCGCGCGTGGTGAGAACAAGCTCGACGAGGCGCTCATTTTTCTCTCCGAGATCGAAGGCCGGTGGGCGCACGCCGACGACACCTACGAGCTCGAGCGCGCGGGCTACTGGCGGGCGAGGGTGCTGGAGCAGGTGGGTAAGCTGCCCGAAGCGGTCGCGCTGCTCGAGCGGCTGGCCACCGAGCACCCGGCGACCTATTACGGCCTGCTTTGTCGCGAGCGCGTGCTGTCGCTCGATGCCGAGCGAGGCGGAGCGCTCAACACCGCCATCGCCGCCGCGCCTGCCGCGGGAGATCCGTTTCCCCTCTACGCGGGTCCCCTCGGCACTGACCCTCAGTTCGCGAGCGCCGTCGAGCTGCTGCGCCTGGGTTTTGGTGACCTGGTGCCGATGGAGATCCTCGCGATCGATCGCACCGCGCTGCCGCCCGATTCACTGCGCTTGATGGTGCTGGTGCTGTCGATGGCCGGCGAAGACCGCGCCGCTCACGGCCTCGCGCGCCTCTGGTTGCGCCGTGATCTCTCGGGGCCCATCACCGCTGAACGCCGCGCCATCTGGGAAATCGCCTACCCGAAGGTCTTCCGCGATCTGGTGGTGACGCACTCCAAGTCGGCAGACCAGCTCGATCCCGATCTGCTGCAGGCCTTGATGCGTGAAGAGAGCGCGCTCGACCCCAAGGCGCTGTCCTGGGCGGGCGCGTTGGGTCTGTGCCAACTGATGCCGGCCACCGCTTCGGGCGTCGCCCTGCAGCTCAAGCTCAAGCAGCCCCAACAAGCGCAGCTGCTCGAGCCCGAGCTCAACATTCAGCTCGGCGCGCGCTACCTGTCTGACCTGGTGATCCGGCTCAAGGGGGTCAAGCCCTTCGCCCTCGCCAGCTACAACGCGGGGGAATCTGCCGTCGCCCGGTGGCGCCGCGAAAACGGCGATGAAGATCTTCCGGCATGGGTCGAGCTGGTGCCACTGCAGGAGACGCGGGGGTACGTGAAGCGCGTACTGCGCAGCTACAACACCTACAAGCTCCTCTACGCGCCGGGCGAGCTGGGCAAGACCGTCGTTCCCCCCGTGAAGACCCCCAAGAGCGGCTAGTACTTCGCCCCCGTAATTCCACCGTTCGCATCGACAGGGTTGGCCGAAATAGAAATCACTCCGATCACCGGTCTCCCCGAGCGCAGTCGAGGGGGCACTACCGCCCGAAGGCGAGGTAATCCCTCGACTCCGCTCGGGATGAACGGTGGGCGGTTCTTATTTCAGGAAACACAGCGGGCTCCGTCTGACCTCTCCGAAAGGAGGTCGTGATGGAAACGCTCGTGTTGAACGCTGTCTGGCAGCCGGTCTGCCGCATCCCCTGGCAACGCGCCATCACGCTCCTGTTCCTCGGGAAGGTGCAGGTGGTCGAGGAGTACGAGGACAAGACGATCCGCTCGGTCACCTTCGAAGTGAAGATGCCGTCAGTCGTTCGGTTCCTGCGTCACCTCAAGCACCGCAAGAAGGTCATCCGCTTCAGCCGTCAGAACGTGTTCGCGCGTGACCACGGGCAGTGCCAGTACTGCACGAAGAAGGTGACCCGCTCCGAAGCGACGTACGATCACGTGGTCCCGCGCTCCCAGGGTGGTGGCACGCACTGGGAAAACATCGTGATCGCGTGCGTGCCCTGCAATCAGCGCAAGGGTGGGCGCACGCCGGATCAGGCGAAGATGAAGCTCAAGGTCGTGCCGTGCAAGCCCACGAAGCTGCCCGACACCCTGCGGCTGACCTTCGCCTTCCAGAAGGGGATGCCGTCGACCTGGGCGAACTGGCTCAGAGACATGACGTACTGGCACGGGAGCCTCGAGGAAGATTGATCGCGGCTGCCGTGTTGAGCAGGTCAGAAACGGAGAAAAGTGGTCGGTAGCAATACCTGCGCTTGGTGCTGGTCCACGCAACACAGGACCTCGGTGCCCCGAATCGAAACCTCTTCTGACCTGCGTTGCTTCGGAGGGGCGCCGTTTTCGCCCCTGGGCGTGCCTGCGCTACAGTCCTGTTCACGCATGGACGATGAAACTCGCATGGAGCGTCTCCGGGCGCTCCCGTCGATCGACGAGCTTCTGGCTCGGCCCTCTTTAGCCGCCTTGTTGTCACCCCATTCTCGGCCGGTCGCCGTGGCGGCGCTGCGTGAAGCGGTGGCCTCGGTGCGTACCCGCGTGCTCGAAGGCGAAGACGTTCGGCTGGTTGACGGTGACGTCGCCCGGGCGCTCAATCGCGTCGGTCAACCCAGACTCAAAGCCGTGCTCAACGCGACCGGCGTGGTGCTGCACACCAACCTGGGCCGGGCGCCTTTGCCTGCCGCGGCCGTCGAACGCATCGCGGCGATCGCCGGCGGCTACTGCAACCTCGAGATGGATCTCGACGAAGGAGAACGTGGCAGCCGCTACGAGCCCGTCGTCGAGCTGTTGTGTGCGCTCACGGGCGCGCAAGACGCGATGGTGGTCAACAACTGCGCCGCCGCCGTGTTGTTGACCTTCAGCGCGCTGGCCCAGGGCAAAGAGGCCATCGTCTCGCGCGGTGAGCTGGTGGAGATCGGCGGGGGCTTTCGCATTCCCGACGTGATGCGCCAGTCGGGCGCCACCCTGATCGAGGTGGGCACCACCAACCGCACGCGCCTGGAAGACTTCGCCGAGGCGATGACCTCTCGCACCGGGCTGCTGGTGAAGGTGCACCGCTCGAATTTTGCGGTGGTCGGCTTTTCTGAAGAGGCCACCACCCGCGAGCTCGCTCGACTGGCGGCGGAACGCGGCGTGCCGTTCTTCGAAGATCTCGGCAGTGGCGCGTTGAGGGCGATGCACGCCGACGGGCTCTCGAGTGAGCCCACCGTGGCCTCTGTGATCGCGGCGGGCGCCGACGTGGTGGCCTTCAGCGGCGACAAATTGTTGGGCGGCCCACAAGCGGGCCTTCTGGTCGGCAAGAAGGCCACGCTCGATCGCCTGAAGAAGCACCCGCTCAACCGAGCCCTGCGCATCGACAAGCTGACCGTCGCCGCGCTGGAGGCCACCCTCGAGCTGTACCGCGATGGCCGCGAGGATCACGACGTTCCTGCGCGCTCTTCGTTGCTGGTCAAATCTGAGGTGTTACTTGAACGGGCCCGCAAGCTGGGCTCGCTCCTGGGCGCGCTCGAACATCGGGTGGTGGAGACCACCAGCCGGGTGGGTGGTGGGTCGCTGCCCCTGGCGGCACCGAAGTCGTGGGCGGTGGCGTTGTCTTCAGACAAGGCAGTCAAAGCAGTCGAAGTTCACGAGAAGTTGAGGGCCGGAGACCCGCCCGTCGTCGCGCGTATCGTCGACGACGAGGTGTGGCTGGATGTGAGGTGTCTGCGCGACACCGATCTGGAAGCCGTTGCGCGCGCCGTCGCCAACGCCGTTCAGCGAACCCGAGGAGGTTGAATCGATGGTCAACGCAGCCGTGCTCGTGCTCAACCGCCATTATCAACCGGTGCACGTCACCAACGTGAAGCGTGCGTTCTCATTGCTGTACCAGGGCGTGGCCCGCGCGATCGACGAGCAGTACCGGCTGTACGATTTCTCAGACTGGTTCGCGCTCTCGGCGGCTGTGGAGGAAGAAGACTCGATTCGCACCATCAACCGCCGCATTCGCATTCCGCGCGTGCTGGTGCTGACCGCTTTCGAGAAGTTGCCGCGGGTGAGGGTCAGGTTCTCGCGCCTCAACATCTACGCGCGCGACGAAGACACCTGCCAGTACTGCGGCCGCAAGCGAAAGCGGGCCGACTTGAACCTCGACCACGTCATTCCCCGCTCGCAGGGTGGCAAGACCTGCTGGGAAAACGTGGTGTGCTCGTGCATCGAGTGCAACCTGCGCAAGGGGGGCCGCACGCCTCCCCAGGCCGGCATCAAGCTCTTGCGCGAGCCCATTCGCCCCCGGTGGACGCCCCTGCTGCGTGGTTCGCCCGTCAAAGGTGCTCACCGCGCGTGGTTACCGTTTCTCAATCTGACCGATGCGTCGTATTGGAACGTGGAGCTCGAACAAGAGTGATCCATGGGAAACCAATCAGAAGCTGAAGTCATCGAACTGCGTCGGCCCCGAGCGCCGGCTGCCAAGAAGTCACGCGCTCGCCGAGTCATCGCGATGGGGGGCGGGAAGGGTGGCATCGGGAAGTCGTTGCTGTCGGCAAACCTCGGCATCGCCCTGGCGCGGCGGGGCGCGAAGGTGGTGCTGGTCGACCTCGATCTGGGCGGCGCGAACCTGCACACCTGCCTCGGCGTCGGCCAGCCCCGGGTGACGTTGTCTGACTTCATCGAACGCAAGGTGACCCACCTCGAAGACGTGCTGGTGCCGACTCCCTTCGAGCGGCTCTCGCTGGTCTCTGGCGCGATGGACGGCCTCGATGCCGCCAACCCGCGACACGCTCAGAAGTCGAAGCTCATTCGCAATCTGCGCCTGCTCGACGTCGATTACGTGCTGCTCGATCTGGGCGCCGGCACCGCGTTCAACGTGCTCGATTTCTTCCTCGTGGCCGATACCGGCATCGTGGTGATGCTCCCAGAGCCGACCTCGATCGAGAACGCCTACCGCTTCATCAAGGCGGCCTTCTTCCGGAGGCTGCAGGCGATCGCGCCCGATGATGACTTCGCGCAGTTGGTGGGCCAGGCGCTCGCCCCCCGCGATGGCAAGCTCGGCCGCACGCCGTGGGAAGTGGTGGCTGACCTGCGCGCCCAGGAGCCTCAGAAGGCGGCGCGGCTGGAGCAGGCCCTGGGTGGTTTTCGCCCCCTGGTGATCGTCAATCAGGCTCGTACTCGCGCTGACTTCGACGTGGGCCCGACGGTGGCGGCCGCGTGGAAGAAGTTCTTCGGGTTGGAGCTCGGCTATCTCGGGGCGGTCAACCACGATGACGCCGTCTGGCAGGCCGTCAGGGCCCGGAGATCGTTGCTCGACATGTTCCCGGACAGCGGAGCCGCCAGTGGCGTGTTGCGCGTGGCCGAAAACCTGATTGCATTGGAACGGTGAAGTCGTTTCAGGCCCAGACGCACTACGAGGTGCTCGAGATCTCCGTCGGCGCGACGTCAGCCGAGGTGCGGGGCGCTCACGAGCGGCTCGTGCGGTTGTATTCGGATGACCAGGCGGCCCTGTATGGGCTCGTCGATCCGGCGCACGCGGCGGCGCTTCGCAAGCGGCTGGATCAAGCGTTCGAGATCCTCGCGGATGATGAGCTGCGGCAGTTGTATGACTCGGAGATTGGGTTGCCCCCTCGAGAAGCCCCGCACCCCAACCCGCTCCCCAAGGGGGGGGAGGGAGCGCCTCGGTTTGGTTCGTTCTCGTATGTGACGCAGACGGCTCCGCCGCCCAGTCAGCCGGCTGCGTACACGTACTCGGTCGTTCCCCCGAAGCCCCTCGCAGAGCCGCCAGCACCGGCGCCTGAGCCCAGCCAGCTCGCCCTCGACGTCTCACCGGGCGTGCCGACCTGGGGCGCCAAGCAGGCCGCGCCTGAGCCTTTTTTTGCGCCGGTGGTCGAGGAGGTCGCGCCCGAGCCGCCGCCCACCCCAGAGCCGGAAAAACCAGCCCCCATTCCCGATCTGCCTCCCATGCCCATTCTCGGGGATGACGTGCAGGTGGCGATCATTCCAGCCCGGGCGACCCCGAACCGGGAGTTCCGGTTGGAGCAACGACCTCGCCCCTACGAGATCCCCGAGGGGGTGGAGATCAACGGTGACCTCCTCAAGCAGGTGCGCATGGCCAAGGGGCTCTCGCTGGTGCAGGTCGCTGATCGCACCCGAATCGGCGTCAAACACCTCGAAAACGTCGAGGGCGACCGCTACGACGCCTTGCCCGCCGCGGTGTACCTGCGCGGCATTTTGATGAACCTGGCGCGGGAACTGGGCCTGGATGGGCTTAGAGTCTCGCGGAGTTACCTGACCTTCGTCGATGCGCATCGGTCGAAAGGTTGACCCTTCCACCTCGCAGCACTACGAAATTGAACCGATGACTGAAGAAGAACGAACGAAGGCGATGCGTTTGGCTCGGGCCATTGCTTCAGACATCTCGCTCTACAACGAGCAGAAGATCGTCCGAGGCATCGAGCAGGACAACCTGTTCGAGACCCTCAGGGATGAGATCGAAGAGGGGCGGGAGCTCTTCAAGAGCCGCGTGAGCAAGGAGATCTTCACGCGCACCAACTTCTTCGATCGCGCCATCGTCGACGTGATCATCAAGCCCAAGGGGCACGTGAAGTCGAAGATCTGGTGAGCCGGTGATCGTCGTCGTCGCCGCGACCGAGGCCGACAAGGGCACTCGGGTCGACCAGTTCCTCGCCCGCAGCCGCCCTGAGCTGAGCCGCGCGCGGGTGCAGGCCTTGATCGAAGCGGGCCACGTTCGCATCGGCCCCCGGCCGGTCAAGGCGTCGCTGCGCATTCAGGGCACCGAGCAGGTCGAGCTCGAGGTGCCAGAGCCCGTCGCCGCCGAGCCCGAAGCCGAAGACCTGCCGCTGACCGTCGTCTTTCAGGATCGTGACATCGCCGTGCTCGATAAAGCGGCAGGCATGGTCGTGCACCCGGGGGCGGGGCATCACAGCGGCACGCTGGTCAATGCGCTGCTGCACCACGTGAAGGATCTGAAGGGCGTAGGCGGGGTGATGCGGCCGGGTTTGGTGCACCGCCTCGACAAAGACACCTCGGGTTTGTTGGTGATCGCCAAACACGACGTGGCCCTGCGCGCGCTGCAGGCGCAGTTCAAGTCACGCTCGGTCGAGAAGACGTACCTGGCGCTGGTGTTGGGCCAGCCGCCTGCCCACGGCACCTTCAGCACGCTGCACGGCCGGCACCCGAAACACCGCACCCGGTTCACCGGCAAGGTCACCAGCGGCAAGTCGGCGATCACCCACTTCAAGGTGAACAAGCGGTTTGCCGATGCGGCGCTGGTGGAGATCGGCCTCGAGACCGGGCGCACGCATCAGATCCGCGTGCACTTCGCCGAGGCGGGCTTTCCGCTCATCAGCGACTCGCTCTATGGGCCGAAGAAGGCGCAGCGGCCGGATCTGATTACCCGGCAGGCGCTTCATGCGTGGAAGCTGGCGTTTGAGCACCCTCGGAGCGGCAAGGCGTTGACGTTTACCGCGAAGCCTCCCAAAGACTTCAAGGCGGCTGAGAAGAAGCTCTCGTGATTCAGAGCATTCCGACCGAGATCGTCTGCTGGCGCTTGGTGAGCACTTTGATCGGCTGAATGGCCATCACGCGCATGAAGACCTTCAGCAGGTCGGGATCGAACTTGTTGCGCATCTCAGTCCACATCAGCATCAGCGCCACCTCTGGGCCGTAGCTGTCGCGGAAGGGCCGCTTCGAGGTCAACGCGTCGTACGTCGCCGAGATCGAGATCAGCTTCGCGTAGAGCCCCAGGTTCGCCTTGGGGATGATCATCTGAATGTTGCCCTGCCCATCGCGCACGGCGGTGCCGTAGTCGACCTTGTGCTCGAAGGTGGTGACCAGGCGCAGCAACGTGGCGCGGTTGATCTGCCGCTCCTGCAAGATGTTGCGAATCGAGATCAACGGTGCGCGGTTGATGATGTTGCGCTCTTCGAGCGTCAACGCGCCGCGCTTGTTGAGCAGCTCGTCGGGGACAGTGCCCATGCCGGCGTCGTGGAACAGCGCGATGTAGCCGAGATCGCACAGCTGCGGCTTGGTGAGCCCCAGCTCGGTTCCGTACACGATGGTCATCAGCGCCGTGTTGACCGAGTGGTAGGCGAGGTACTCGCTGTCGGAGCGCGTGGTGGTCAGGCCCAGAAAGTGAGTGCGGTGGTCGATCGAGATGTCGACCAGATCCTGAATGACCCGCAGCACCTTCGAGGTGGCGATGGGTTTGCCCGCTCTCAACGACTCGAAGTACTTCCGCACGAAGAAGAGCGCGCGGCCGTAACAGGTCAACGCGTACTTCTTTCGATCGAGCTTGGCTTCGCTCTCGTCCTTCTCGTTCTCGAGCTTGTCCTTGAGCTTCGACCACTTCGCCAACTTCATCGAGACGAGCTTCTTGCCCTCGACGCCGTCTTCGTCGGCCTGGTCGCTCTGCTCCTTGGAAAAGATCCAGATGAAGCTCTTGAGCTCGGGGATGGTGACCGAGCGCATCATGGTGAAGCCGCCCACGTCCTTCGAGCGGAGCTCCTCGAGCAGGGTGCGCACGTTCTCCAGCGCGCTCATGTCGACCTTCACCAGCATGCCGTTCAAATAGAACGACTGCTTGACGCCCATGAACTCGAGCTTGCCGTCTTTCTGGATGACCTGGTTCATGGTCTCCTGAAGCTGGGCCACCGGCTTCTCGAAGACCGCGTTGTCGGGGTCGTACATCTTCACCGAACGAACCAGCATGTAGAGCGCCGAGATGAGCTGGCGCCCCGCGGTCTGCAGCTTTTCGTTGTGTTCACGCGCGAAGATGTCGGGTGAGGCGTCATCGGCATCGGCGACCTTGGTGAGCGAAATCTCTGGCATGGTCAGGCCTCCTTTTCGGGGCTACCGAAGAGCGTCTTGCGCACCCGGGCCAGGTGCATCTTGGCCGCGTTGTGCACCTCGGCGGGCTGCGACTTGTCTTCGCTGATCTCTTGCAGCAGCTTGGCCGTCTGAATGGTGCAGGCGCCGCTCAAGCCGGCGACCGCGAGCTGCTTCTCGGCGATCATCTTCTGCTTGTTGAACAGCCCCGCCTTCTGCGCGAGCACCGTGGCGAAGAAGTTCACCGCGCCGGGCACGCCGGTCGAGCCGAGCGCCGCGTACAAGCCTTCTTTTTCCTGGGGCGTCTTGTCTTCGAAGCCCTTGTCTTTGACCAGTCGCAGCAGGTCGATGTAGGCCTTCTCGCGGTCGAACTCGGGCAACACGCGCGCGGCCTGCAAGCGCACCTGGAGCGTCTCGTCTTCGAGCATTCCAGCGATCAGCTTGCGCGCCTCACCGGTGCGGCCGCGGGCGATGATCGACATCACCTCGAGGCGCAGCGCGAGGTTCTTCGACTTGAGCACCGTGCCGAAGAACTTGAGCTTGTCGGGGTGGTTCGAGCGATCGAGCACGTAGATCATGTCGCGCTGCACCTGCGGCTTGTCGGCCGTCTTGAGCTTGTGCACGAACGCGTCGGGGTTCTGCTTGGCGAACACCACCAGCACGTCGCACAGCAGGGTGCGGTTCTCGGCCAGCTCGATCACCTCGAGCGTGCCCAGCAGCGCCGGCACCGCGTCAGACGTAACGTTGGTGAGGTACCTCACGACCTCGGGCGGGTTCTTGAGCTTCGCGTATTTCAAGATTTCGCCGATGCGGTTGAGCCGTTGCTCCTCGCCCATCTTCGAGATGAAGCCGCGGAGCAGCTCGCCTATCGAGCTGTCGGCGCCCGCGCGTTGCTCCATCGCGCGCAGCTTGAGCACCACCTGGTTGATGATGGCGAAGTCTTCTTGCAGCAGCATCGCGTCGAGCAGCTGCGAGAACATGTCGCTGAGCAGGTTGGCGTCGGTGACGCCGTTCTCGACCACCTGGAAGACGGCGCTGATGAGCTTGGGGAAGAGGCGCTGGTTTTCTTCTTCGTGAACCTCGCGCTGCAGCCGCGCCTTGAGATCGGGTGTGGCGGTCAGGCCGGTGATCACCACGCCGCGCATCTGATCGATGTCCTTCATCTCCATCTCGAGGTCCGACTCCGAGAGGCGCGCGAAACGAATGTAGTCCTCTGAGTTCGTGCGCAAGCGGCGCTGCAGGTAGTCGACGATCTTGTCGACCTCGACCTGCACTTCCTCCTCCGACATCTCCTCGACCTTGAACCCTTCGACCATGATGTATTCGAAGTTCGGCATCTGAGCGCGCCACAGCTGCGCGTTGATCTCGTCGGCGCCCCGCTCGGGATCAGAGAGGGCGATCAGGGTGAAGGTGGTCATCTCTTGCAGCGAGAAGCCGTCGCGAAAGACGATCTGCCGAATGCCGTCCTTGAAGAACTTGTACGGCATCGGGTTGTCTTCGGTGAACAGGTCTTGCTTGAAGATCGTGAAGTTGGTGATCTCCACGCGCAGGTTCAGCTGGCCGTAGGTCTTGGTGTACTCGGCCAGCGAGGTCCACGCCTTGGTGAGGTACTCGCCGTACTTCGCCTCATTGTGGCGGTACATCGCGATGACCTTGAGGCCCTTGAGCAGGTGGTAGGCGACCTGGCGGCCGGCTTCGACCTGCGCGCGGACCTTCGGATCCGCCAGCGGGTCTGGGGCAGGTGGCGGGGCAGCGGCAGCAGGTGCGGCTGCGGGGGCAGGAGCTCGGTTCGGCATGCGCTCCGAAGTGTAGCAAGGCTCAGCGAATGGCGTCGCGCAGACGCCGGGTGAGCACCTTGACGATGCCCTGAGCGATCTCGGGCTTCTCCGTCATGATCTCCTGAAAATCTTCCCGGGTGATCTTGAGCAGGCTGGTGTCGTCGACCGCGGTCACGGTGGCGGAACGCGGGGCGGCGTCGAGAATGGCCATCTCGCCGAAACATTCCCGCTCACCGAGCTCGGCGATCACCCGATCGGCCTTGTGCACGCGCACCTTGCCGTCGATGACCAGGTACAACGCGTCGCCCGATTCGCCTTCAGCAAAGATCTCGTCGGCCTGATCTCGGCTCTCTTCACTCGAGATGAGGGCGATCGCGGCGAGGTCTTCCCCGGGGATCTGTGAAAACAGATCGATCGACTTGAGGAAGAGCACTTTTTCGACGGTAGAGAGCATCGCGCGCAGGCATCGTTCTGTGAAAGGTCTTCCCTGTCCAGCAGTGTCAGCTGGCCGCGGCCGACGAGGCCATCAACACCGCTGCGTGACGCCGAACCAGGGGCGCGTCGTCTTTGAGGCGCGCTTCCATGTGGGGCGCTGCCAACAACGGTGACTTGCGGTGCAGCGCGACCAGCCCGATCTCACGCACCACCGGGTTGCCGTCTGAGATCGAGGCGGTGAGCACCAGGTTGCGCGCAGCCTCGTCTTGCGTCGACTCGGAGAGTGCCCACGTGGCGCAGGCGCGCACCCAGGCCGCTTCGTCTTTCGCAAGCTCACGCAACATCACCTCGGGCGAGACGGTGGGCGCGGGGTAGGTCTGGGTCACCTGCTTGAGCCGCTCGGCGCGAGGCAGCTCTTCCACCAGGGGCAGGAACCGGCCCTTGAGGCCACGCTCGAGGAGGTTGTCGAGCAGCTCCACCGCGTTGCCCCGGCGCCTGGCGGCTTCACCCGCCGAGGCGTCTTGAATGCCCACGCTGATCTGTTCCATGTCGGCGTCGGGGTAGAGCACGGCCAGCAAGAGGAACGCCCGGCCTTCGACCTGCTTTATCTTCTCCGTCAGGGCCGAAGCGAGCAGGGCGCGGGCGGCGGCTTCTCCATCACGCGGCGTGTCAGGGCCGGGCACCACGTCGAGCTCGAGCAGCTCGAGCTGATGCAGCGCACGCCAGGCGCGCTCGAGCTCGCGATCGACCGCGCGTTTGACGGGGCTCACGTCTTTGAGGAGCAGCCGCTTGCCCTTCACCGCGCGGGCAAGCGATCGGTACATCACGCCGCGCAGCTCTTCGTCGGCCTCGTCGAGGTGCCGGGCGATGATCTCCACTGCCTCGCTGGTGCCCAGGCGGCCGAGCACCCGCGCGATGGCCCGGCGAATGTTGGGCTCTTCGAGGTGATTGCTGAGCACCTTGGCCAGCGTGGAAAGAATGGTGGACCCGTAGGCGGTGAGCGCCTGGGTGGCCTCGCGCAACGTCTCGCGAGACTGCGTGCGGTAGATGAGGGGGATGACGAACTCGGGGCTCTTGAGCACGCCGGCGGCGGTGATCGCTTCGCGGCGCACCCGCACGTCGGGGTCGTTCATCAACTGCAGCACGGGCTGGTAGAAGTTCCGCACGCCGATGGCGCCCAGCACCTTGGCCGCGTGCTGACGCATCACCGGATCGGCGTTGTCGATCAGCGCCTTCAAGGCTTCGGCCGCGACCAGGACGCCGTCGAGCCCACCAAACCGGATCATGCCGGTGACGGCCGCGCTGCGAATGCGCGGGTCGGGGTCGGCGAGGAACAGCCTCACGCTGCGCACGGCCTTGTCGCGGCCCATGGCGCAGAACGCGTCGATCGCCGCGGCGCGCACGGCGGGGTCAGCGTCTTCGAAGCGGCGGAAGACCGAGTTGGCAAAACGCATCGTCTGGCGGTGCGCGTAGTACTCGAGCGCCTTCACGCGCACGGCGCTGGACCGGTGCTCGAGCAAGGTCTCCACCCGCTGATCGAGCTCGAGCTTCTCGAGGTGAGGCAGCAGGGCGAGCGCGTTGAGCACTTCTTGTTCCTGATCGCTGGCCAGCGCGCGCTCGAGCACGCGGTTGGTGTTGCCGTCGACCACGTGGTGGCGGGCTGACTCGAGATCGAGGCGGCGCTGCTTCAAGTTGTCTTGCAGCGACTTGATGTACTTCGTGCGCATGCCCATCACGACGGCGATCCAGCCGATGGCCAGCGCGAGTGAGAACCAGGCCAGCTTGTAGGGGTCGCCCTTCATGAAGATGCGGTAGCCCGCAAGCGACAGACCCGCGAGCCCGATGGCCACGGGTTTGACCACCCCGTCGATGAAGGCCTTGGCCGACACGCGCACCTGCGCAGGCACCGGCAGGTAGAGGATCTGCGTGGTGGCGTCGTTGACGGAGTAGCGGAAGAGGGTGTCGGCGCCCTTGGCCATCGAGGCCGCCCACAACGCCGGGAAGATCAGCAGCGCCACGTCGCCCAGGGCCAATGAGACCGGCAGCACGGCCAACGAGCCGATCACCCCCGCGCGGTTGAGCAACCGGCTGGTGCCGAAGAGCTGCAGGCCGAGCGCGAGCGCGCCCACCACGGCGCTGAAGTAGCCGAAGTACGCAGCCAGCTCGTCGCCCTTCATCCTGTCGGCGGCGACCACCTTGAACTGGAAGTCGATGAGCGTGGTGGTGAAGAAGGTGACCGCCGAGAGGATGGCCACCGTGCGCAGGTGCGAGTCGTTGAGCACCCGGCTCGCGCCGCCGCTGCGTTTGGCGGGGCTGGGTTTACCCGAGGCTGCGCGCGCGAAGAGCCGCTGACGGCCGAGCCGGCCCCCCGCAAAGCTCGCGCCGCCGGTGATCAGCAGCAGCGCCGCGCACATCAGCAGCAGGCTGTTGGTGCCGTAGGCGGTGGCGATGCGCGCGCTGATGAGCCCGATGAGGATGTTGGCGAACGTGCCGCCCGCGCCGATGAAGCCGTAGAGGCGTTTGGCTTCGCGCGCGTTGAAGAGCTCGTTGGCGAGCGTCCAGAACTGCACGAGGATCAACGCGCCCATCACTTCGACGAAGACGTAGATCGCGCTGTAGATGCCCGGCGGCTGGAAACGCTCGAGCACCCAGAGCAACACGAACAGGCCGCCGAAGAGGCTCGCCGAGAACAGCGCCATCAGGTCGCGGCGAATGCGGTTGGCCAGGCGCGCGTAGACGAGGCCGGTCAGCGTGACGAAGACGGCCGACAGCACGTACATCCACGCGAGCTGGCTGCGATCGCTGTGCGCGAGGAAGAGCGCGTCGCGCACGGTGCGGCCGGTGAGGAACGCGCCGACGGCGAAGAGGCTGTGAAGAAACAGGGTGAAGGTGAGCTGGCGCTCGCCCCTTCGTACCGGCAGCACCATTTCCAGGATCCGCAGCAGCACGGCCGTGAAGCCTAGCAGTGCTTGTCAGGCCCGCAGGTCACCTTCTCTCCAAACCTTCCAGGAGCGTTCGGCGCTCCTCCTTCAGGAGTGGGCGATCGCCGAACCGCGCTTCGAGATACCGCCGGGTCGCGCGGCTCAGCGGCTCTGCCAGAAGATGCTGTTCAGCCTGCAACCGCTTGGTGAGCGCCTCGAGATCTTCCCCGGGTTGTTTCTGAATCGCGAGCACCTCGAGCTTGCGCTCGACGTCGACCAGAAAACCCGCAGCGGGGTGGGCCCCCGAAGGCGCTCCCAGGAAACGCCGCCAGAGCAGCAGCACGAGCAGGCCGGCCGCGAACGCCCCGAGGATCGCGCGGGTCGGCGTTCGTTCACCGGGAAGCGCGACGGGATCGGGCTCATCTTCAGCCGACGAGGCGCCGGACGGCGGGCGCACCAACTTCCGCACGAACTCCCACTGATCGATGAGGGTGTAGTCGACCACGCTGGAACGCCAGAGCTCTTCCAGCCGCTCGTAGGCGTCGACCAGCCGGGCGAGGATCGCCTGGGGCCTGCTGCCTCGGCCGCTCTCTGGCGTGGCGTCGAAGGTCATCCACCCGCGCACCGGCGAGTAGGCCTCGACCCAGGCGTGCGCATCGCCCGCGCGCACCACGAAGCGTTCACCGACGCGCTCGCCGCCGAAGAAGCCACCCACTACCCGGGCCGGAATGCCCCGGGTCCGCAGCATCACGGCCAGCGCAGTGGCGAAATGTTCGCAGTGGCCTTCTTTCCTGACGAAGAGAAAGTCGGTGAGCGGGTCGTCGACCTCACCGGGCAGCTCGAGCGTGTAGTTGAGGTTTCTTCGAAGGTAGCGCTCGAAGAGGGGCGCCACGTCTTCTGCTTCGGTCGCTTGATCGGCCAACTGGGCCGCCAACTCGGTGATGCGCGGGTCGAGCTCTTTGGGGAGCGCACGCAGGGCCTCGAGCGCCGCGAGATCCTTTTCCAGCAGAGGAAAATCGCCGCGGCTGTGCACCACGTAGGTGTACGCATTGGCTTCTTCGGCAAAGCGCACTTCGTCGCGGCCGACCTGCACCAACTGCACGGGTGAGGTGCCGGTGTTCCCCAGCGCAGTCGCGGGCCCGAAGTAGATCGGCTGCTCCAGACCCACCAGGGTGCGCGAGCCGTAGGCGGGGGTGAGCTCGATGCGTTGCAGAATGCCGCCCACCTCTGCAAGCATGACTCGGGGCTTGGGCATTCCCGGTTCACCGCTGGCGCGCCACTCGCGGCCATCGAAGAGATCGAAGTGGCGGCCCACCCAGTACTTGTCGAGGCGATCACCGCGCGGCGCGGGCTCGAGCTTGGCGCGCAGCACCACGCGGGCGCTGGTCTTGATGTCGCCGCCTCCCCCGAGGCGAACCCGGTCGCTCATGCCGGTGGTGCCACCCAACACGCCCGCGCCCGTGCGCCGCGCCGCCACGTTCCAGGACAGGCGTGGAAAGAGCACGAAGAAGGCGATGCCGCCCGCGAGCGCGATGGCCACGCCGATGCTCACCTGCCGCAGCACTGGTGCGAGCGGGAGCTCTTCATCACGTTCGACGGGGCCCTCCACCACGGTGAGCCCCAGCGAGAGACAGGCGAAGACGCCGAAGGCCAGCAGGCACACCGCGTACAAGACGTCACCGGACAGCGCGGCAGCGCCCGCCATCAACAGCAGCGAGGCGAGCAGCACCTGTTGATCCGTGCCGGGCGTGGGTTCCGACAACATCCGGTGCGCGGTGACCAGGGTGGCAAAGCCGACCGCCGCGACCACCAGGTCCAGCGCGCCGCGCGAGACGAGCCCGAAGAGCACGATGGCCACGGCGAGCAACGCCAGCACCGACCAGACGCGTTGATGGGCGAAGGGCCGTTTGCCCAGCAGGCTCAGGCCAAGCGAGATCACGAAGAGCACCGTGACCGGAGTGGGCAGGGCGCCCGAGAGGGCCACGGCGCTGAAGGCGGCCCCGGCGGCCAGATCGCGAAGCCGCAGGCGCAACTTTCGGCGGTCGGTGAGCTTCACGGCAGCGGCTCCCTTCGCGCAGCGACGGCGTAGCCCAGGGACGCGAGCGCCGAGAGGATGCGCTTCTCGTGACCTGGCCCCGATGAGGGGCGAATCTTCCGGCCACCGGCCTCGAGGCCCACGTCATTGCCTTCACCCAGCAAGCGATTGGTCAACGCGGCCGTCTCTTCACAGGCCCGCTCGAGGTGATCGCCCGGGGCGTCGTTCTCGATGCGCAGGGTGTATTGTTTTCGATCTTCCCGCTCGCGCTCGACCTTGAGCAGCTTGCCGGCAGTCGCGCTCTTCTTCCAGTGCACTCGGCGCGCGTCTTCGAGCTCGCCCAGCTCGCGCAGGCCCTGAATGTCGCCGGCGCCATCGCGGTGGCGCTGGTTGCCGCTCTCGCCTGACATGCGGCCGTGATCCGAGTCGGGTGGATCGCAGCTGAAGCCACGCCGGGGCCAGACCAGCAGCAGGTCTTCGAGATCGACGTTGCGCGATTTCTCGAACAAGCCGAACGGGAAGAAGGTCGAGATCTGCACCTGCTTGAGCCGCAGCGGCCCGCGGCGCGGCGCGATCACATCGGCGCGCACGGTGACGGGGCTTCCGGCGAGCACGGTTGGAATCCACGCCCAACCATCGAGGGTTCCGCCGCCTTCCGACACCTTCACCGCGAAGGCGCGGCCCTTCACGCGCGAGACCTCGTAGCGCATCGCAAACGGCTCATGGGCGAACGCCCCATCAGGGAGCAGCCGCTTCACGCGCACGTCGGCGATCACCCGCTCCGACAACACGCCCGACAACACGATGATCGCCAGGAGAAAGCCGAGCACCAGGTAGAGCAGGTTGTTGCCGGTGTTGAGCGCGCCCAGCCCGATGCCGATGGTGATGACGAGGTAGGTGCGGCCGACCCGGGTGGTCTTGAGCGAACGCCGCCAGCCATTCTTCTGGCGCGGCTCTCGCTTGTCCTCGCTCACCTGGGCGCCGGCACCTTTCGCAGCAGCTCACCGACCAGGTGCGCTGCTTCGTCGCGGGCGAACGCACCCTGGCTCGAGTTCTTCAGCAGCAACCGATGCGAGAGCGCAGGCACCGCCACCACCTTCACGTCACCGGGCGTGACGAAGTCGCGGCCTTCCCACAAGGCGAGGGCGCGGGAGGCGGCCATCAACGAGAGCGCAGCGCGGGTCGAGATGCCGCGTTCGATCTCGGCGTGCTCCCGGGTCGCGGCGGCGATGCGAACGGCGTATTCGGCGATGTCCTTCGAGACCTGCACCGCGTCGGCCGCGGCCTGAAGCGAGGCCAGATCGGCGGCGTCGGCGATCGGCTTGAACCCCGCGAGCGGATCGGCGCGGCGGCTCATCAGCAGCTGCGTCTCCACCTCGCCCGAGAGGTGACCCAACGAGAGCCGGAGCAGGAAGCGATCGAGCTGCGAATCGGGCAGCGGGTAGGTGCCGCTCAGATCGAGCGGGTTCTGCGTCGCGATCACCGAGAAGGGCTGGGGCAGGGCGTGGGTGACGCTGTCGAGGCTGACCTGACCCTGGGCCATCGCCTCGAGCAGGGCCGACTGCGTGCGCGGGGGGGCGCGGTTGAGCTCATCGGCCAGCACCACCTGGTGAAAGATCGGCCCCGGCCTGAACTCGAACTGCCCCTTGGCCTGCAGAAAGACCTGCGCCCCGAGGATGTCGCTGGGCAACACGTCAGCGGTGAACTGCACGCGGGCAAAGCTCATCGAGAAGCTGCGGGCGAGCCCTTCGGCGAGCGTGGTCTTACCCACCCCCGGCACGTCTTCGAGCAGCAGGTGGCCGCGCGCGACGAGACAGGTGAGCGCGAGCTTCACCTGCTCCGACTTGCCCAAAACGAGCTCGCCGATGTGGTTCTGAAGCCGCTGGAGGAGTTCGGGGTGTTTGGGTGGCATCACTTCGGTGGGCGAGTGTAACGGAGGCAGGGAAATCCGCCTGTCTCGCGTGTCGATCCACTGCTATCGGGTGTGGGAGTGGGTCGAATTCACCGCCTCAGCAACGAGCTCATCAACCAGATCGCAGCCGGCGAGGTGGTGGAGCGCCCGGCCAGCGTGGTCAAAGAGCTCGCCGAGAACGCCATCGACGCCGGCGCTTCCACGGTGCGGGTGATGCTGTCCGACGGCGGGCTGTCGGCCATCGCGGTGATCGACGACGGCTCGGGCATGTCGCGCGATGACGCCCAGCTGTGCCTCGAGCGGCACGCCACCAGCAAGCTGCGCGACGCCGACGGCCTGTTCCACATCCTGACCAAGGGTTTTCGGGGGGAAGCCATCCCCTCCATTGCTTCCGTGTCGCGCTTCTCGCTGATTACCGCCGAGCCAGGCGCCACGGTCGCGACCCGCATCACCATCGAAGGCGGGGGCCCTCCGGTGATCGAAGACGCGCCCGCACCGGGTGGCACGCGCATCGACGTGCTCGATCTCTTTTTCAACGTGCCCGCACGCCGGAAGTTCCTCAAGCGCGAGTCGACCGAACTGACGCACTGTGAAGAGGCCGTCACGCGCCTCGCGTTGGCGCACCCCGAAGTGGGCTTCTTTCTCGAACACGGCGGCCGGTTGTTGATCTCGAGCCCGGCCTCGCCGAAGCGGCCCCAAGAGCGCATCGCTGCGCTGCTGGGCACCGAGGTCGAGCCCCACCTGCTGGAGATCGACGAGCGGCGGCTGGGCGTACACGTGCACGGCTTCATCGCGTCGCCCGAGTTCACCTTGCCCACCGCGCGGGCGCTCTACACGTTCGTCAATCGCCGCTACGTACGCGATCGCGGCGTGAACTCGGCGGTGCAGCGCGCGTTTCAAGACACCTTGCCGCCGGGCCGCCAGCCGGTGTGCACGATCTTCATCGACCTCGAGCCGGCCTCGGTCGACGTCAACGTGCACCCGCAGAAACTCGAGGTGCGGTTCTCCGATCCACGCAGCATTCAGGAGGCGCTGTCGGCCGCGGTCACCCGCGCGCTCAAGGCCGCCCCGTGGCGCAATTCGCCCTCGCAGCCGGTGGGGGACGACATCAACGCCCACTACGCGCAGGCGGTGGACCGGTTTCTCGCGCGTGCACATGACGGCGGGGCGATCGATCTGCAGGCGAGCCCCCCGCGCACCGTGATGGATGAGCCGGGCCGGGCGGCGTTCGGCACTTCGCGGCCGGGTCTCAACGAAGCGCCGCCGCTGGGCTACTTCAGCGCGCTGCGGTTCCTGGGCGAGTTGGGGAAACGATTCTGGGTGTGTGAAGGGCCGGGTGGTTCGTTGGTGGTGCTCGACCCCCGGGCGGTGCGCGAGCGGGTGGCGCTCAAGGCCCTGCGCAGCCGGTTTCGTGAAGGAACGCTCGGTGGCGCGGCGGCCACGTTGTTCTCCACCACCGTCTCTTGCGCCCAGGCGCCAGCGATTCTTTCAGTGCGCGAGCGGTTGGCCACCTACGGCGTCGAGGTGGAGGACTTCGGAGGCGAGACGCTCGCGGTCAAACGCGTGCCCCCTGAGCTGGAGCCCACGGAGATCGGCAGCTGGCTGCCAGGCCTGGCCACCACGCCCGATGACGACGCCGCTTTGCGCATGCTGGCGCACGCGGTGGGTTCAGAGCCGCTGCGGCAGGTCACGAATGATGAAGTGAAGGCGTTGTTGCGGCAGCTCGATGCGGCTGACTTCTCGGTACCGGCCGAACGTTCGAAGGTCGTGGTCAGCGACGTGCCGCTGCTCGACCTGGGCTGACGGGTCAGAAGTAATCCCTCGACTCCGCTCGGGATGATCGGTGCCGTTCGCATCGAGCGAAGTCGAGATGCCACCTGCGGCGCGAGCAAAGGCAATCCCTCGACTCCGCTCGGGATGATCGGTGCCGTTCGCATCGAGCGAAGTCGAGATGCCACCTGCGGCCGAAAACTTGCGGGTCCGATCCGCGCCGCTACGGTTCGCTGCAACCCTGTAGCAGCCAAGGAGAACCAGATGATGGAATCGCTCGCCACCCAGGCCGCAGCTCAGCTCGTTCCCGCAAGCTACGCCGAGAAGGCCATGGCCTCGCTGATGCAGCTTCACTCCGAGTTGATGGATGAAAAGGAGCGCCGGGTCGAGCTCTTCCGCAAGCTGATGGAGCGCGAGCAGTCGCTGGCCGAGCTCAAAATGTACGTGAAGATGCTGGAGGAGAAGCTGGTGGCTCCGGCCGCCGCGCCCCGGCCCATCGTGATGACGCCCGTGCCAAAACCTCAGCCGGCGCGCCAAGCCCGCCCTGCGCCCGTGCCTCCTCGCGTTCCCTCTGCCCCCCGCACCCGCATCGACGGCTGGAAGACCTGGTGATGCGTCACGCGCTGTTGGCGGTGGTGTTGGTCAGCGGAGCTGCATTCGGTGAGGGCATCGACGGGTTGGGCCGCATCTCACTGGGCGGCGGCTACCGCTGGGTGCCCAACTGGCACTTCATCTACAAGGCGAACCAGGCGGGCACGCCCTTTGTCGAAGGCATCAACGGCGGCCCGCAGGCGGCCGCGAGCTTCGGCCTGGGCGTCTCGAGCGTGATCGAGGTGTCGATCGATCTGCTGGGCAGCTACGAGACCTTCAAGCTCCAGCTCGCCGACGGCAATCGCGAGGAATATACCTCCGCGATGTACGGGGCTCAGTTGGGCGGCCGGCTCACGGGCACCGACGTGTTCTTCAAGGGCTTTGCCCCCTACCTGTCTCTCCAGGCGGGCCCGCTGCTCTCGAACATCAGCTCGAAATCGATGCCCAACTCGGAGCGAGTCCTGCTCGGTCTGTCAGCCTCGGTGGGCGCGACCTACCGGTTCTCGCCCCGTTACGGGATCGCCCTCGACGCGCGCTACGTGATGGCGCGCAGTGCCGTGGCCCCCATTTCGGGCATCAACGTGGGCGGTGTGTTGTTCAGCGCGATGTTCGTCCTCTATTTTCCGTCTGCCCCGAAGCGTGATCTCGACGTGCCCGGGTTCTGATAACAGCGGTTGTCATGGCCGAAACCACTGCTGACGCAGCCAAGCTGCTCGAAGAGATCCGCCGCGAAGTCGTCGAGTCGCGGAACATGACCATCAAGACGGACAACGCCCTCAAGACGTTGCACGCCGAGCTGAAGCTCGTCTCCACGCAGCAGGACGCCTTTCAGAGCCGCACCTGGTTCAGCACGGGCGCCGCCTACGTGGTGTTCGCCGCCTTGTGCGTGGCGGGCGTGGTGGTGATCTCCAACACCCGCGCTGCCGGTGCGAACGCCGAGCGCGAGCGACTGGAAAAGCAGGTCGGTGAGCTCACCTCGACCATCGACAAGCTCAAGGCCGACGGCACAGGCCAACTGGCCGCCGAACAGTCGGCGCTGCAGGTGTACCGCCAGATGACCACGCTGCCTGGTGAAGAGCGGCTCAAGGGCATCGATGCGCTGCAGAAGATCGATCAGACCAAGCTGACCGCCTTCGCCAGGCTCGTGCTGCAAGACCGCGCGGTGGCCTTGCGTAAAGAAGTCGGGGGCGCCGTGCTGGAAAAGGGCAAGACCGCCTTCCGCCGGCAAGACTGGCCCGAGACCATCTCGCAGCTCAGCCGCTTCCTCTCGATGGATCCCGCCGAGGACGACGCCCTCGAAGCCTCGTTCTTCCTGGGCAACGCGTACTTCCAGTCGCGCAAGTTCGAGGATGCCATCAAACACCTCACGCGCTTTTCCGACGGGGACAAGAAGGCCAAGCTGCGTGACTTCGCGATGCTGATGTTGATGCAGTGTTACGACATGACCGGCGCGAAGGAGCAGGCCGTCGCGACCGCGAAAGAAGCGTACAACTCGTACCCGTCGAGCGACTTCCGCAACCAGTTCGTCACGCGGTTGCAGCGCACCGTGCCTCAGCCGGCCGCCGCGCCTGGCCCTGCCGTGCCCGCTCAGGTTGCTCCGGGCCAAGGTCCCAGATGAGCACCCCGGCCCACGACCCGCGTGATCCGAAGTACCGGCCCTATCGTGCGGTGTCGCTGGGCGTGTACCTGGTGTTCACCATCGTCTTTTCGTCTCTGGTCATCTTCAGCGTCTACCGCTCGGTGCTGCGCATGACGCCTGAGCGCCCACCGGTGAGTCAGACCCGGCCCGAAGCTGAGTGTCTGACCGGTGCGCGCACGCTCTTCGATGAGCTCGAGGCACAGCGAAAGGCGCAGGGCGATCTGCCTGAGGTCACCAGCTCAGATCAGCGCTTTTTGGTGTACCGGGTCGAGTGGCTGCAGCGAAAGCTCGCGATGGAAGCGCAGTGCGGGTTGGAGAACCGGGAGCGCGTGAAGAAGGCCTTCGGCATGCTCGATAAGGTGCTCGATCTCTACACGACGGCGTCGACCCAGTTCAGCGGGTCGGTGGGGCCGAGCGTGGATGACTTCAAGAAGCAGCTGGAACAGTAACTCCCTCTCCCTGCTCGCAGGGAGAGGTCAGCCTCACGGGCTCGACTTGTTGCTCTGCGGCTGAACCGCGGGCAACACGACCTCGTACTTGCCGCGGTCATCCGCGATCGACGTGCCCAGCAGAATCGAAGCAGGGCGCCCCTCGACCGTCGTCACCCTGAAGAACCTCAGCTGCGAGTACGGCACCGGCTGCTGAACCAGGCCCGTCGCGCTCATCACAGAACCCGTCACCGTGCCCGACACCGTGCGGCCAAACGACAGCTCGACGGGCGTCAGCGTCTGCGTGGGGAGCTTGAGGCCCGTCTTCTCGTCGATGGCGGTCTTGATGGTGACCAGCCGGCTCGAGATGGGCAGCTTCTCGCCCGGCGCGAACTCGAAGCGCCAGATGCCCGGGTCGAGGGGCAACTCGAAGCTGCCGTCTGCCGCGGTGACGCTCTCTGCAGGTTCGATGGGCAGGGCCTTGAGGTCTTCCAGCGTGGTGCGCGTCTGCGCCTGGAGCGTGGCGCGAACGAACACGCCCTGAGCCGGGTCCTTGCTACCGGGGCTGGTGACCAGGCCCCTGGCGATCAGCCGGTCATCGAGCGTGAACCTCGCAGGCGTCAGCGAGCCGATGGTCAGCGTGCTGCCCGGCGGCCTGGTCACCTTCACGGTCACCTGGCGCTGGCTGTAGGCCGCGCGGCTGCCCTTGGGCGGCACCACGGTCACCTGGAAGCTGCCATCAGAACGCGAGCCCAGCGAGCTGACCTTGAAGTCACCGGTCGCGTTGGTCTCCACGATCTTCGAGCGGAACATGCCGTCGCCCACCACGGTGCCCTCGAGCACGACCTGCGCCCCGGCCACGGGGTTGCCCTGGCT
>JAYVFP010000296.1:0-8405 GCA_043773025.1 Archangium sp. | reverse complement strand
AGTTTCAGAAAGCTATCGCATGGCTTCCCTCCATTCAGACCAGCCTTTCCTGGTCGCAACCGACTCCGCTCGGGATGAACGGTGAGCGCTCCTTATTTCGAAAAAAAACTGCGAGCGAAGTCGAGGGCGTACTTCAACAGTCTCCGAAAGCAGGGGGAGGGAGTTCAGAAGTCTCGCACTGCGTCGATGACCTCGTCGAACACCTCGTCTTCGACCCCGCACGCGAACGCCACGGTGCTCACTGCATCCATGATGTCTTCACGATCGCTGGTGTCGAAGCTGCGCCCGTGACGCCCACCCAACTTATTGAAGGTGCGAACCAGCGTGCTCAGCCGCCGCACCGCCTGCGCCGGTGACTTCCCCTCGAGCGAGCTCACCGCCGCCTGCATCGCGGCCTCTGCCTCCTTGATCATCGCGGGGGGAACAGCGCCCTTCCACGCTGCAAAGAAGCGCTTGCGCTTCAACGAGGCGACCCCCTTCTTCTGAATCGTCGCGCGCCGCTTACCCTGCGCGGCGAGGGCCGCTTCGAACAGGGACTTCTTTTCCCGCTCGCGCTGCGCATCTTCCGCCAGCACCGCCTCTCGCTGGTGGTCCCACCGCCACTGCGCCCGCGCGTCGTCCACCAACGACGACCACGCCACCAACGGCAACACCTTGCGCGAGAGCTCAGCGGTTTTCCTATCGAGCTTCACCCAGACCTCTGGGTGCAGCACCCGCTCGGCTTCACCCTTCCTCAACACCACCACACCCAACGGGCGCAGCTCACCCGGCGGCCCCTGGCTCACCCAGCCGCCCAACTGCGGCCGGTTCCAACTGTGGTGCGAGTGCGGCTGGGCCTCGAAGAGCAGCGGAGAGCCGAGCGAGCTGGCCCGGGTCAACACCACGCAGCGCGTCTTGCCCAACGACGCCACCACGCGAAACAGCACGTCGAGGCCCTTCGACACCTCGAGCGCGAACACCTCTCCTGTCACAGGCAGCTTCGACACGGCGGGGCTGCAAACCGGGAAAGTCCCGCAGAAGCAAGCACGCTCATGCTAGCGCCCGGGCGTGGGCACGCCGTCTCGTCGACAGCTCGTCGGGTGGTGGAGCACGTGGGCCTTCGTCCAACTGCTCGTGGTCACGCTGCCCACCTGGCTGCGCGCGCGGGGCTTCGGCTTTTCGAACTACGACCTGGGCATCTACAGCCAGGCCCTCGCCCGCCTCGCGGTGGATGGCCCCAACCCGTGGTTGAGCGGCCGGCAGCTTCACCTCTTCAACGATCACTTCGACCCGGTGCTGTTCCTCGTCGCGCCGTTCGCGAGAGTCTTTCCTGCGGTGCAGGTGGGGCTGTTCGTCGAAGGGCTCTGCGCGCTGCTCGCGTTGTGGCCGCTGGCGTGGCTTTCGCGCGAGGGGAAGTTGTCACTGCGCGCGTTGTGGATGCTCGGAGGCGTGCTCACCCTTCACCCCGGAGTCACTCAGGGTCTGGGTTTTCCCTTTCACCCCACGGTGTGGGCGATGGCGCCGATGGCGTGGCTGTTGGCGGCGGTGTCGTTGGAGCGCTGGCGCGTCGCACTTCTCGCGCTGGTGCTGCTGCTCGCCTGCAAGGAAGAGTTCCCCTTCGTCGGCCTCGCGCTCAGTCCGCTCGTCTTCCTGCGCGCGCCGCGCCGGGTCGCGTGGACCTTCGTGTCGATTTCGGCCGCGTGGGGACTCTTCGCGCTGGTGCTGCGGCCCCGCTTGCTCGGCGAGGTGATGCCGTATGCGTCACTGCCCTTCCGCGGAATCGAAGACGGCCTCGGCGCCTTCTTTTCCACGCGGTTGTCGCGGAACGCGCTCGCGGCGATGGGCGATTTGATCGTCTCGTTCGTGCCGCTGCTGCTCTGGCTCGGCTGGGAGCGATGGAAGCAGCGCGCCCCCCTGCCTTTGTGGGCGTTCGCGGCGTTGGTGCCGATGCTGGGCATCCGCTTTCTCTCGGTCGCGTGGCGAGATCACTACGGAGCCGTGGTGGTCGCAGCGGCCGTGCTCGGCTTGGCGATTGTCGTGCAGACGCGCGTGGTGCCGTGGGTGGTGGTGATCAGCACGCTCCTGCTGGTGCTGATCAACGATGAGTCGTTGATCAAGCGCGACCTGAAGTCACTCACCGGAGCGCAGGGCTGGGCCGCGTCGACGGGCTGCGCCGATGCACCGGGCAGGACCGCCGCCATCCGCGCGGCGCTCGAGCGCGTTCGTGGTGAGAAGGGACCGCTCTTCGTCAGCGGCAATCTGCTGCCGTGGCTCGCCGAACGAGACGACGTGCACGCGTTCGGTGGTCCTCAGCCGGGCAGCATCACGCCGCGCGTGGTGGTGATCGAGGTGCCACCCTGCGGCGACACCTGGGCCCGTTCACTTGCAGAGCGAGAGGAACTCTTCGCGCGCTGGAAAGACCGCAGCGATCTCGAGGTCTTCGTCGACGACGCGTTTGTCTTTGCCGCAGCCTCGCGCGACTGAGATACCTCGGGGGTCTGACCCACTTTTGGAGGCCTCATGATGCGTGCACTCGTCGTTGCTCTCGTCGCTCTCTGCGTTCCCGCGTTCGCTGCCGACCAGGTCGTCACCGTTTCGTTCGACTCGATCGCCGCCATCCCCAGCAAGAGCGGAGAAAAGCTCGACCCCACCCTCTTCAGCTTCGGCAAGGCGGTGCCCGGCGGCGAAGACGACATCGGTCAGGCGAGCAGCAACGCCTTCGGCAAGTCGAAGGAAGAGGCGTGCCGATGGGCGCTGCTGGGCACCTTCCTCAAGTTCCAGGCCAAGGCGAAGGCGTCAGGCAAGAAGGTCGTCGGCGTTCGCACCTACGCAGGTGAAAAGGGCGAGAGCTCGAACGGAAACTGCGTGTGCCTCGCGGGCGGCATCGTGGTGCGCAGCACCATCAAGGGCAGCTACAAGTAACGCGAACGATCCTGCGAGCTGTCGTTCGCGTAGCCTCTGCTGATGTCCGTTCGGCTTTCGCTCCTCGCCGCTCTGTGCTTCGCGTTCACCGGTTGCACCCCGCAGCTTTTTTCGGAAGACGCCTCGGTCGTTCTTCCGCCGAACGACGGTGGCACCTCAGATGCGGGCGCAGACGGGGGCCTCGACGGCGGGCCAGGCTTTCCTCACCCGGCGGGTTGTGGTGACCGGCGCGGCCCGGGCCTGCCCCACCGCGACACCATCGCGAGCTGCCCGCTGCCCACCGAGGCAGACCTCATCGCCGATGCGGGCACGCTCCCTTCGGGCGAGCCGGTGTTGGTGTTGGGTGACGACGTGCTGTTGATCGCCCCGGGCGCGTCCACCGCATCGCTCTTCGATCTCCATCGAGGCCGCCAGAAGACCCAGCTCGCGCTGGCCGGCCCCTTCGTGCCGAAGACCGCCATCGCCAACACCGTTCGCATCTGCCTGTTGGTGACGCTCGGCAGCACGCAGCTTCAGTGTTTCGACCGCAACCTGGGCACCAGCCTGTTCACCTTGCCGATCTCCTTCGGGGCGCTCACCGTGGAAGACCTGCAGCTGCAGAGCTCGACGCTGTGGTTGTCGTATTCTGGCGCGGGTTTCGGCGAGCTGCTGGCGATCGACCTCACGACGCCTCAGGTGATGTGGCGTCGACCGCGCCTCGATGGCACCGGCCGCATCGTTCGGGTGGGCGGCCACCTGGTGGGCTACGACGAGCAGCTTTGCGCAGAGCTGGCCAACCCCGATGTCTGTCTTCGTGCGGTTGATGCGCTCACCGGGCAGGTCCGCGCCACCTGGCCCGCGCGCTACGTCCACCTCGTCTGGCAACACGGCACCCGCGCGCTGTTCTCCGACGACACCGGGTACTTTGAGTACGACGCGGCCACCTCGACCTTCCGCGATGCGACTGCAGAGCTGGCGCCGCTGCTCGCCAGCCTCGGGGCGACGCGGCTCTATCCGGTGGGCCAGGCGCTTCCCGACGGGCGCGTGCTGATCAGCGTCTTCGACGGAACGAACTCAGAGTTGGTGGTGGTCGACCCGCGTTCGCTGGCCTTCAAGCGCCTGGGCCTCCGCACGCCACTGAACCTGCGCATTCATGGAGACGTGCTGATCACCGACGACGCGGTGGTCTCCTTGAACGCAGACCCCGCACCCGCCATCGTGCCCCGCTTGTGGTTCGGCCTCTTCGGGCTGAAGACGGGCTCGACCCGCTTCGCGCGCAAGGTGCAGTGACGCTTCAAGGCTGACAGCGAAACGCGTTCGTGTCCGTCACCTGCGCGCACCGTGCGAAGCCGAGCTCCACGCAGTCAGTCCAGCGCATGCGCCCGTCTGCGCAGGTGAGCAGGTACTTCCCGTCGCACACCGCAGAGGTGGCCACACACGTTGCGGTGGCGGGGATGGGACCCTGATCCTGACAGCCGAACTCCCTGGTGGGATCAGGCCGGCTCACGGAACAACTGAGCTGGCGCAAGCCACAGTCACGCCGCTCATCGCAGGTGCTCCAGATTTCGCCGTCGCATTGCGCCTCGGTGCGGGTGCACTCGGCCGGAATGCACGCCGGCGCCAGCCCGCAGCCTCCATCTTCGTCGCGCGTGCAGAAACAACTCTGCCCCACCGCTGCACAGTCGAGCACTTTGGTCACCCGGTTGGTGGTGGTGCATGTGATGGCTTTGCCTTCGGGTGTACATGAATTGCAACTGGCCGTCGCCTCTGGGGGAAACGCGCAGACGCCCGCATCGACGCAGCGGCCGCCCAGGCAACTGCCGCAGGTGAAGAAGCTGCAGCCCGCGGGCGTGGCGAGGAACGCGGCCAGCGCCGCCTGATGTTCGGCCGCGCCCATGGTGGGCCGCACCGTCCACTGGCCGATGCAGGTGTTGATGGTCTCCAAGAAGCCGCCCTGCCCCCCCGTGCAGGAGGCCTGACGCACGCACATGCGCTCCAACGCACCGGTCGGCTGAGCGCCCGGGTAGCCCAGCGGCCCCACCGAAGTCGGGAAACCTGCGCCGGGTTCGAGGTCGCGGTAGCTTGCTCGTTCCCGCGCAACGGAGAGCACCGGCGTGTGGCTGTTGAGCGCCGCGTCGGCGTCGTTCAAATAGAAGACGAGGTACTCGTCGTTGCCCAGCGGCTCGCTCCACGCCACCTGGCCGTAGACCTGCTGCAATGAGGCCGCGCGATCTCCGCAGCGCAGATGATCTTCGCAAGGGCTGGGCGGCAAGAGCACGTCTTGCGCGAGCCCCGACTCATGCAGCCGTACCAACCGCGCGGCGCCGGTTGGGTCTGGCACCACGATGGCCAGCCCCCGGTGCCGCGGCCGCCCACCGAAGCTGCCGTTGGTGAAGAAGCGACCGGGGCCGAGGTCAGCCGGCGTGCTGGCCCGCGGTGGCATCGAACCATCGCCGTCGAGGATGGTCACCGCCCACGCGTGACCGTGCGCGTTGAACAGGCGCAGCACCGGTGCCTCGCGGTCCACGTACGAAAACACCGCGAACTCGGTCGCCACGGCTGCCGGCCACTCAGAAAACGGAACACAGCGGTAACCCAGCGCCCGGCGGCTGCGGCTGTAGGCGATGAGACACTCCGCGCTGGTGCCGCGGCCGGCATTGGCGAACCCCCAATACGTCTCGCCGTCGTCACTGCCTTGAAAGGCGCCCGATGAAAGGAAGTCGCACGCGGGCACCTCGCAGGTGGGCAAGGCCGAACGATCGTTGCTGCGATCGGTGGGATCGACCTCGGAAGCCATCACCCTCTGCGGACCGCCGCGGGGATCTCGGTCGGGCACGAGGAAGAGGGCCCGCCCATCACGCACCTCCACCATGGGCGCGCCCGGCATCGTCTGGGTCTCGTTGGAGAGCTTCCCGGTGCTGGGATCGACCCGGTACAGATAGCCGCGGGAGTAGTCGCGGCCCAGCGCGCCCACCTCGAGCCGGGGGATGTAGATGCGCACGTCAGGGCCGTTGAGGAAGACGTCCATTCCACCGCGGTACGCCTGGCCGCCGCGAGAGAAGTCGTCGTCGTCGATCGACTGCACCTTCCACGTGGCGCCGCGATCGTCGCTGAGCGCCAACGTGAGAGAAGTGCCATCGGACAAGAGCAACGCCGCCACGCGAGCTCCCTGGGAACGCACGGAGACCACGGAGAGGTTTTGGAAGGTGGTGCAATCCACCAGGCCTCGCTGGCGGCAGCAGAACTCGGCGTTTCTCTCGGTGCAGCGATCGTCGGTCCAGGTGCCGCCGCGGAGGATCTCCACCACATTGCCTCGCACAGGGCTCGGCGTGGAGTTGGAGTTGGAGTCGGAGCAACCGACGAGGACGAGCGCGCCGAGCACGAAGAGACGAAACATGTGGGAGCTAACCACGGATCGCCCTGCCGTCCGTTGGCTCGCAGAGGGGCGCCTCACCAGCACAGAGAGAGACAGCGAGACTTCGCTGACCTACCGTCTCGCCGCATGAATGGTGGCTTGATGGCAGCAGGCGCAGTGAAGCTCTTCATCGGCATCGGCCTCGGAGGGCTCGGCGTCGTGCTCGCCTGGAAGCTGCTCTCGCGGTTGTTGCAGTCGGCAGAAGGCCTGCCCCTCGAGGAGAACCCGGCCTCGGGTATTCTTCACGCCAGCGCGCTCGTCTCGCTGGGCCTGCTGGTGCGCCAGGTGCTCGCGGCGCTCTACGACACCATCGACCTGTTCTTGCTGCGCGGTGAGTTCCTCAAGACGCTGCCCCGGGTGCTGCTGCTCGGCGGCCTGCACATCGGCCTCGCCCTCGCGCTGGGCAGTGCGCTGCTCGCGTTGGGTGTGTGGATCTTCAATCGCCTCACGCCGGGCATCGATGAGATCGCTGCGGTGCGCGCTGGGAAGATCGGCCCCGCACTCGTGCTCGGCGCGATCTTGATCACCCTCGCGTTGCTCGCCGCACCCGGTCTCGAGGCGATCCTCTCGGGCCTCGTGCCGTATCCCCAACTGCCGGAAGGCGTGGGCACCACGAGTTCATGATCTGGGTCGCGCCACCTCGGCCAGCCGTCCGCTGCGCTCCCGTCTGTCTCGCGCAGCGTTCCGCTGCGAGCGGTGACGCTCTATGAGATGGGCCGCCGCACCAGGGCAACCGCCCACGCCGTACCGGGCTCCACCGCCCCCGGTGAAGAAGGGGGGCGGCTGTGTGAAGTGGGTGCTGCTCCTGATGGGCGGCGCGTTCCTTTTCTGCTGCTGCATCTCGGCGGCGGTGGTGGAAAGCGCGAATGATCCACTCGATTGGAAGGCGGTGGTGCCCACCACCAGCAGCGCGTCGCTCGGCCTCGCGTTGATGCCCGGCGATCTCTCGCCTGATCAGGCCCGCCACTACCAATGGCGTCAGAGCCTCGCGGCGTATGAGCTCGGCTACGGCATCTCCGCCGAGGTGCACGAGCAGGTGGAAACCGACTTCGCCGACATGGCCGAGCGCTACAGCTACAAACCCGGCAAGGGGAACAACTTCACCTGGTCGCCCCCCACCGCGTGCCGCAAACACGAATGGCAGTGCGTGTTCGACGAGCTGGTGCGCGACAACGCCCTCGACATCGCGCCGCTCACCGAGCTGTTCCGGCGCAAGCAGCAAGAGAAGAACCTCGACAGCCGGCAGCTCACCGAGCTCGTCGTCAGCTTCGTGCAGAACATCACCTACCGCCTGCCCACCGAAGACACGGCCGCCTTCGGCATGTTGCCGCCCGCCATCGTGGTGGCCGACGGCTCGGGTGACTGCGACTCGAAGGCGCTGCTGGCGGTCGTGATTTTGCGGCAGCTCAACGTCGACGCGGTGGTGCTGCTCGCCTCGGGCCTGGGTCACGCGGCGCTCGGTGTGGCGCTGCCGGTGACGGGGAAGAAGTTCCCGTATCAGGGCAAGAAGTACGCGTTCGTCGAGGTGACCACGCCGGGTTGGGCGCTGGGCCACTTGCCGCCCGAGTATGACGTCGACAAGGCGTGGAAGGTCATCCCCGTCGAAGTGCAGTGATGTCACCCCCTCTCAAACTCTCCCAGAGGGCCTAGAAAGCGAGACTAGCCGCGAGAAAACCTTCGGCCCTGATAGCGGCTCTGCTGCATTTCGGCCCGTTGCCAGCGGATCGCCGTCACAACGCGAGGCTCTTGCGTGAGGCTCTCGCGGTGTGGCCGCGAAGAAGAGAGCGGAGCTCACATGAAGGTCCTCTTCAGCGGAGCCGGTGGTTTCGTCGGTGGTGTCATCGCTCGCATGCTCGAGCCGATGACTCGCTTCGTGGCGGCGCAACTCGGCACGTTGCATCACTACCACCTCACCGCCGCGCGACGCGATTTTGGGTACGAGCCGCTCGTGAGTGCCGAAGAAGCTCACCGTCGAACCGTCGCGTGGCTTCAGGGAGAACTCTCCGCGCAGGTGCCCCTCCGCCAGACCGCACCCCGGTAGGCCGCTGCGCCACCGCCTGAAATCTGCTGAGCCCTGCCGCGGAGGAATCATCCATGGGCAGAAAGAGCG
>JAYVFP010000295.1:0-8433 GCA_043773025.1 Archangium sp. | reverse complement strand
CGCGCGGTGCTCACCCCAGCCCAGACGAGCGCCTGTCGACGCTTCCTGCCGTGCTTCGCGCCCAATAGCAGGCGCCGTGCCGCGCTTCGTTCAACTCGACGTTTGGCGCGGCGCTCTCCAGTTGAAGCACCGCTTTCGTCACGTCGTGTCGCCGCGCAAACGCCTATTGGTTTTCTTGCAGCGGAATAAGCCGCTTCTGAATTGAAGGAAGCTATCCGCAAGTCGAATGGTGCTCCGGTCTTCGTCAACATAGATGACGCCGGGCTCGTCCTTTTGCGTGCAGTTGAAATAGTCCAGCAGGACGGCGTCGTGTCCTCCTGAAGGCATTTGGCAAATGACAACACCTACGTTCGGATAGCCCCATTCTGCGATCATATCCGCGCTCCCAAGACCCCCATCACTATCAATGCCCCATTCGCCCCCCAAGCCGAGAATGGCGCTGATCTCAATGTGATCTGGGGCCCACGATGTTGGCTTGAGTGTTCGAAAGCAGCGAGAACGCGGGATTCCGCCATTCTTTTCCCTGAGAACCTGTATGTATGAAAGCGGAAGACGGTAACCTAATTTCGTCTCTGCATTGCCAATGAGAGTGTCTGAAATTAATGGTCCGATATAGAAATCGCTATTTGTAAATAATTTCATGTTTTGTCACTTGCTGAATCCACCGGTATGTCCTGTGGCTGCGTGGGCTTTTGTAAGGACGAGCTGCATCAATCCTTTGTCCTGATGATGGTGCCATGTGTAGCCAATCGGCGTGCCCTCAAGACCTGCTTTAGCATTTGCTCGGCCGAAGTCTGTCTTCCGGTCCCCAGAAAGTTTGATTCGGACATCCTTTACCTTCGGATGGCGGAAGGCCGAGAAGTTCGGGAATCCGTTCTTATCAAATGGCACGCCGGTCTTCGGGTGTGGGCTTCCTGCAAAGTGGGAATTGCGGATGCAGCCAGCGTTGTGAACGACGTTCGAACTCGCACCGACCGCGTAGTTGTGGAGAAGGGCGACCTCGAAGTTGAAGACGCGAGCCCCAGCAGTTCTTCGGTTGACGGCGAGGACGCGTGACCCTTGAGAAACGTTGGCAAGCTCGATTGAAAGATAGAGTTTTTGCGCCTCAACGAACTCCCCCGACGTGGTCTGGAATGGGTGCTCGGGTGTCGCCGAGATGGTCTCCCGACTGCCATCGTCGGACTCGACGGTGACGTCGACCAGCTCTGATGCGAGCAGGCTCCACGCGTCCAGCACGGGTTGGGGCGAGGGCGCGCCGTTCTCGTCGACCGCAATGACCATATCACCCGGCTGAATCTGCTCGATGGGCTTGAAGTCACCTGACGCGAGAAGGACGAGTGTCCCGGCCACGAAACAGCCTCTGCCGGTGATGTTGCACGCCCCGTCTGCGCATGCCGACTTGAGGGCATCGACGCCCCTCTTGATCGCGCCACCCATCTTGTCCACCACGGCGCCACCGACCTTCTTGAGTGTCGGCGCCGCGGCCTTGAGGAGGCCGGCACCGCCCTTCATCAGGCCCGCAGTGACAGTTCCGGCGATGAAGTCGCCGGCCATCGAGCTGGAATCGAACGCGGCGCTGAGACTGCCGGTGGTGACGCCTCTCTCGACGATTCCACCGGCCATTCCCGAAACGCCGCCGGTCACGAGCAGACTTGCACCACCCGTCGCGGCAGCGAGCCCGCCGGCGACCGCTCCTCCGGCTGCGGCTGCGAGAGCACCTCGGGCCGTCGCGGTCTCTCCATTCCAAGCCGACTTCGCGAGGTAGACCGCAGCTCCGATCCCACCTCCGATCAGGGCCCCGATCACGATGTGGCCGAGCTGTCCGGACTTGTCGCGAAGGCTGGTGGGAGTGTTTCGCGAGTAGCTGTAGAGATTGAGAACCTGCGGGTCATCCTGTCCTTCGTCAGCCCCCGCTAAAAGATGAAGGTCGGGCGAGATGAAGCGCCCAAGACGAACGTCGAAGTACCGCGAGTTAAGATACTGGAGCCCTGCCTCAGCGTCGTACTCCGCGCCGATGAACCCGTAGGGTTCGTCGCTCCTGACGATCGGGTTTCCCCAGACATCGAAGTTCGACTGCGCCAGCACCTCTCCGACTTGATTGACCTGAAGGGTGTGACTGCCGAGATGATTGTCGAGGTAATAGACTGCGGTTGTTTCCTGCTCCGGCTGACAAGTGCAGGACCCCAGAATGAACGCCAGGGAAAGTGCGAGCGAGCGAAACGCAAGCCTTCGTCTCCTCGCCAGCTGCGTTGCGACCGCGATGATCAGTGCTGCTGCTCCGAGCACCGATGGTGCGCCAAGCGTGACGGACGCCGTCATCGTTACGACCTTCGGCGGCGAGCCGCCCACCCGCGCGATGCGTGCTTCGCCCAGGTAGACGTACTTGACGAGCGCGCCGTCGCGCAGCTCGGCGTACTTGTCGAGGTACACCGTTCGCGAAGTTTTCCCGCCGACGGTGATTGTCTTGACGCTTCGCTGACCGGTGTAGTCGTAGAGATAGTCGGTGGTGGCTTCTTCAGACTTCACCTGCCGAAGTTCGCCACGCGCATCCCAGGCAAAGGTTCGCCCGAGCGACTCTGTGAACTGACCGTTCACGTTTGTGGCCATTGGACGACCGCCGACCGCGGTGAGAACGCTCGGGCGGCTCGCGAGCTCGTAGGCGTAGGCTCCGACGTCGCTCTTCTGCAGCAGGTTCCCGACAGCGTCGTATTGATGGCTGAGCACGCCCGCCGGCCCCCTGACGTCCGTGAGCCGCATGAGACTGTCGTAGGTGTAGTTCCACGACGAGCTGAGTTCCCCTGTCGGGTTGACGCGGTCGGTGATCGCCTGAAGCGAACCGACGGGGTCGTTTGCGAACTCGAGATTCTGAATCTCTTTACCGCTCTTGGCGACACTGCGGATGAAACTCACCCGGTCGTGAACGTCATAGCCCGCCGTGCTCACGACCCCGTTGGCAAGCGCCCGGCGCTCCGCGAGGCCCTTTGCGTTGTACTCGATGGAGTCGACGAAGCCCTCGATTGAAGAGACGAGGCCTCGCATGTTGAACGTGTATTTAACTGTGGTGTCGTCGGGGTAGGTGATCTCCGTCGCGTGATCGAGGTTGTCGTACTTCAACGAAAGCGAGTACGAGTTGCCTTCGATGACACGCGTGTTCTTCAGCAGTCGCCTTCGTCCGTCGTAGTCGAAGCGCTCCTCTCCCGCGAGGTCCTGTACGCGGCTCAGGTCCCCGACAGTTTTCTCGTCATAGAAATACCGGATCGTACCAGTGTCCGAGCCTGATGCATCGACGAGCGACTCGGTGACGATACGTCCCGCTCCGTCGTAAGCGCGGACGGTCTTCTGCGCCATCGCATCGCGCGCCACGACGCCGTTGCCCTCTTCGTCATACTCCCACGAGCGCGTGCCAGCTTCGGGATGCCTGACTTCGACGAGCCGCGAAAGGCCATCGAAGGCATATTGAACGCGTTCGCCATTGGCCAGGACGACTCCCGCGCGGCGACCTGCTGCGTCGAACAGGAACTCCGTGACGAGAGGGGTCCCATTCAGCAGCTCGATGGTCTTGGTGAGACGTCCAAGGCCGTCGAGCTCGTGGCGAAGGGGGGTATTGGCGTGCGGCGACGCCGGAGTGAGATCGAGGGCGTCCCAGTTCTCGACCCACAGCGGGCCTCTGCGAACCTCTGCCCTGGTGCCGTCCTCGAAGAGGCTGCTGACGGTTCGACCGAGCGCATCGTAGCGATGCTTGACGCTGCCTCCAGACGGCGTCGTCGTCAGCTCAGCAGTCGCGGAAAAATAGGAGTCCCACTCCTCGAGCACGCTTCCTCTTCTCGAGTAGCGCTTGCGACCTTCCACGATGAACCGGCCGCCTTCGATGAGGTGTTCGGTCGCCACCTTCCGTCCCAGCCCGTCGAAGAAGTCGTGAGTCTGCGTCGCTTCTCCATCGCTCTGACGCGTGACCATTCGAAGCTGCGAGTGCGGGTTCGCGAGGTCGTACTTGTAGCTGACCGTCGGACGCTCCAGGGAATCGCCGGCTCTCGCGATGGCGGTCAATCGATGGAGCGGATCCCACCCGTACGAACTGACGCTCTCGTTCGAGTCAGTGAATGAAGCCACCGACCCCATGGCGTTCTTGTAGGCCGCCTTGAACGAAAGCGACCGGGTGTCGTCGAGCCACAGACGCTCCGAGATGGGGAAGGTGTGAGTCGTGTCCCAGAAGATCTCGCGTCGCGCTCCCCTGGGCGTGAGCATCTCCGTCGCATTTCCGAACGCGTCTCGTTTGATCCGCATCTGCTGGACCCAGCGCGTCTCTGAGACCCAGGCTTCGGTGCGTGTCTCGACACCTCGCGACAGCTGCCCCAACGGCAAGCCGACCAAAGGCTCACCATCGAAGTAATGGCGAGTCACCACGAGGGGCGCGCCGGCGATGGTTTGGGTCTTCTCCTCGACAGGCCGGCTCAGCACCCAGTCATCAATGTTGTGAGCGTACTGGTTGACCTGCATGGCCTCGTCGCCGGTGACGTCGACGCGCCCGTAGTCTTTTTTTTCCGATACATTTCCATACTCGTCGTAGACGAACGTGCTCTTGATTTCGACCGGGGCAGTCCCTCCTTCGAACAGCTGTGACACCTCTTCGGAGAGGTCGCCGCCCGTGCACGCCACGCCGTTCGCGCCGACGGCGTAGACCCGGGGAGTCCAGGTCTTGGCGCTCCGGGAAAAACGATGACCATCCGCCGTTCGAGTCTCGATGGACAACTCGCGGCCCTTGAGGCTCTCGGCAGCGATCCCCAACTCGAAGACATGTTCGGTCTCGAGCGTCGGTTCGTCATCGTCTCCTTCATCTGTCTGCACGACCGTCTTGAAGCCGCGGAACTCTCGCGTCGATCGATCGTAGTGACCGTCGCGATAGTTGTACTGCGTGACATAGGTCCCGCCCGCGGAGTCGGAGAGGACGACCCCGGCGACGACCTGAACAGGGAACGGAACACGGAACTGCCAGGGCGCGCCAGACTCCTGGGCCAGCTGAAATTCGTCGCTGCTCGAGGTGTACGCGACGCGGCGCGACATCCCGATACCGTTGGAGATGTTCGTGAGGAGATTGGCTCTCATGCCTGGCTGCATGTCGACGTAGACGACGCGCTGGTCGGGTACGGCCGACGGCGTGAAGTAGACGATGTCGAGGCTTCCGTTCGCGTTCATGTCGCCAAGGCGCACCTGCGTGAGCCCCGCGTTCGCGAAGGGTGTACTGGCGATGGTGCGCGCAGCCTCGAAGGCGTCTCCCGGCCCCAGCTTCCAGAAGGTGACGTGGCCGGTGTCGACCAGCACGAGATCGGGCAGCCCATCTCCCGTGAAGTCGGCGAACTGCAGGCGCGACTCCAGCGCGCCTACGTCTGGTTCGTTCACCAGGTCGACTGGGGCGTCGAAGCGGCCCCGGCCCATTCCCGGCCAGTAGAGGATCGACGCGTTGCGCACGAAGGCGATGTCGATGAGCCGGTCACCGTTGACGTCGACGAGCTTGAAGCGCGGATCAGAGAAGTCGATGGTCGTCTGCCCGGCCAGGGGGGGCAGGGTCACGGGCGCGTCGAAGTCACCCGCCCCATTGTTTCGCCACCAGCTCATGCCGTTCGGCGCCGCGCGCAGCACATCGGGGAGCTTGTCGAAGTCGAGGTCGACGAGACGCGTCGCACCGTCCTCGAGGCTGAAGGTCGGCTGCGACGCGAAAGGCTCGCTCGGCCGCCAGCCGCCGCTCCCGTTCGCCGCGAAGAAGCCGAACGCCGTCGTTCCGCTCCGTGCAAGGAGGTCGGCAAGGCCGTCACCATTCATGTCGCCCAGCTCGACGCCCGTCGTCTGGAGCGCGACGTTCGGCGCCGCCGCGACGGGCAGCGGCGGCGTGAAGCGCAGGCCGCCGAGGTTGCGCGCCCACCGGTGCTGCCCAGTCGATGCCACGAGGACATCGACGAAGCCATCGCCGTCGAAGTCGGTGACCTCTGCATCGAGACTGTTTCCAGGGAGTTCCACCGGCCCGTTGCTCATCGCCTAGGGCCGCGAGCTGCCGCTCATCTGCGAGTACTCGAAGATGAGCGGCGGGAAGCTGCTGCGGTCGTCTTCGCCGAACATGACCACCGACTGGAGCAAAGACAGCCCCGTGCCCATGGAATAGGACAACTCGTAGCGGGCGAGCAGCGACGCCCCACCGTAGACTCGGATTCGCTTCAGCCGTCGCGCGAGGGTGGTCTTGAAGCCCGGCTTGTAGTCGTCCAGCACGTCTGGCCGCGCTTCCCACTCGAACTCGACGCGGTTCTGGGCTGCTCCAGCGCGACGGTTGTATTCGATGCGCACCAACCAGGGTCGGCCCCCCTGCTTCTCGTAGAAGTAGCCGACCCGATTCTGGAAGGTGTCGATCTCCTCCTCGAGCATCAATTGGAAGACGCGACCGGAGTCTTCGATGCGAGCTTCGGCCGAGAGGCCGTAGCGCTGGGTGGTGCCCGAGGGCAGGTCCACTTCGAAGTGCTCGGCCGACTGGCGCACGCGCACGAACCGCCCTTCGTTCTTCAGGCGCCAGGTTCCGTTCGACAGCTTGACCAACTCGGCCCCCGAGAGGAGCCACGTGTCGCTGCCCACGTAGCGAGGCAGTCCCTTCTCGGTCTGAAGCTGCAGCGAGGCGACGGGGAGGCTCCAACCGATGCCCAGCTCTCCGTTGCCTGAGCCCGAGTCATAGACGAGCGCCACCTGGGGCGTCATCCCTCCGGTGCCAGGTGGGAGCTTGAGGGGGATGGACTCCGTCGCGCTCCCGCTGTTGAGGACCACCTGAAACGACTCGCCCAGCCCAGACACGCTCCCCGGGCCCTTGGGGACGTTGATGAGTTGAGGGCGCGTGCCTGACTTGTCAGCAAGAGAGACGCACGACAGAAGACACACGAATCCCACGAGCATCGACCGCATGCTGGTCTCCCTCACTGAATCGTGTAGGCGTCGTGGGTCAGCTGGATCTCGATGTCGTCGAGGCCAGCCAGGCTCAGGTTCGCGTTCGCCGGCGTCGCCGGCGTCTGATCGATGATGAGCTGCCACGGGCTGGAGAGCACTGCTCGCTCCTGGAGCTCGATGTTCTCCACGAGGCTCGCGAAGCTGGGGGCGTTGATGCCCGCCTGCACGATGGCGAGGCTGGGCTGGTTGGCCTGTCCGCTCACGTCATAGGCAATGAGGGGCGCGACGCCGGTCATGTCCCGCGTCCTCGAGCGCAGGTAGCTGGTCCCTCCGTGAATGAGCTGAACCTGCGCCGAGGTGACGCCCGCCCCAAGGTTGTCGCCGACGAGGTTGATGCGAATCGAGCGGATCCGGTCCGAGGCGAGGAGCGACGAGAAGATCGGGTTCTCGAGGTTGTGCGTGGTGAACTGAATGTGGAAGTTGCCAGCGGAGTCGCGGTTCTCGGGCGCCATGATGAAGCGGCGGAACCGCTCGCGGGCGCTGATGACCTCGCCGCTGGCCACGTCCCTGATGGGCGAGTTGAACCCGAGGATCTTCTCTCGCATCGAGATGACGTCGACCCGCGCCTGAGGGCTTCCCGCCATGCCCGCGGTGTTGGCCAGCGTGCCGTTGAGGTAGCTGGAGAGTTCCACAGGCGACCTGGCCGCCCACATCGGCGTCTGGTCGATGCTCTGGTTGAGCTGGTACTCCAGCGCTCGCGTCGCCAGGAAGGCCCACTGCAGCGCGATGCGCCCATCTCGCGCGGCGATCTGCCCGAGGTGGTTGGCGTAGATGCGGTAATGAATGGCCTGCAGCCCCTGGTTGCGCGTCAGCGACTCGGCGCGCGCCTTCGCCTCGAGGAGTTGATCGGCCTTCCCATAGAGGGCATTGAGGCGGCCCACGGCCTGCGCGAGGCCATTGAGCGCAATCGACTGCTCGAGGAGCAACGAGTCGAGTTGCAGGAGTTTGACCTTGATGGTCGCGCCCGAGTTGATGAGCTCGGTTTGGGCATAGCTGAACTCGATCGAAGACGCCTGGTTGATCTGCAGGCTGGCTTTGGCTTGCTCTTCGTTGAGTTTGATCTCGTCGTTGATGTTGCTGATGATCGCGTGAGCGATGCCCACGGCGATCTGCGCCGGCACCGCAGCGCCCCAACTGCTCGCTGCGCTGCCGATCGCCGCCGAAGCCGTGCTGGCTGCGATGTCCACGGTGTGCTGGAAAATGTTGACCCTGCTGATGGCGTAGTCGTGAGCCTTGACCCGCTCACCCGTCGTTCGAATGAGGGTGGCGTTGTTCTCATGAACGCCCGCGACCGCGGCGGCGCGGCTCTCTTCGATCTCGATCTCCTTCACCACGTTGCGGGCCGTCTGTTCCACGTGTACCGACTCGCGCTCGTGCCGTGGATCCGTCCCACACTCATCGCGGGGTTCTGCTTGTGACGCGCCCAAGCATGCCGCGATCAGCGGCGTGGGGTTG
>JAYVFP010000294.1:0-2955 GCA_043773025.1 Archangium sp. | reverse complement strand
CGCCCAGCGCGCCACTCCCGGAGAGCGGGCGAATGAGCGCCATGGGCAACGCCTCGGGGGGAAACCCGATCGGCGCCACGAGCGGGGACAGCACGCTGACCAGGAACTCCATCGCCCCCGAAGCGCGGAACATGCCGATCGAGACCAGCACGCCGACGAGAAACGGAATGATCGACACCACCGTCTGAAAACCATCCTTCGCTGCGGCGATGAACGCCTCGTAGACCTTCACCTGGCGCCCGAAGCCGAGCGTCACGATGGTGAGGATCAGCAGCGGGAGCAGCCAGTCAGAGAGGATTCCGCGGGTGAGATCGAAGGTGCTTTCTGAAGGCGGAGAGGCCATCACGTGCCTGACCAGCGCCAAGACCACCGTCGCGCCGATGGCCGCGGCGACCAACTGACGCCACAGCGGCGTCTTCGGCGCGACGGCCGCGAGCGCCTCTGCCTTCTCGAGCGCGGTGGCGTCGGGGGCCTTGAGCTTCGAGGTGTCGATCTCCACGGCGCCGTACCGATCCATCGAGAAGAGCTTGCGGCGCTCGAGCAGCTTGCAGGCGAGCACGGCAAAGAAGGTGCTGAACGACGCGGCCAACAAGGTCGGCACGATGATGCCGGCGGGATCTTTCGAGCCGACCGAGGCGCGTACGCTGATCACCGTCAGGGGCAGGGCGATGCACGAGGTGTTGATGGCGAGGAACAAAGCCATCGAGTTGGTGGCCACGCCCTTTTGCTGGTTGAGCTTGTCGAGCTCCTGCATGGCCTTGAGCCCGAAGGGGGTCGCCGCGTTGCCCAGGCCGAGCACGTTGGCGGCGAGGTTCAGGATCATCGCGCCCATCGCGGGGTGATCGGGCGGCACTTCGGGAAACAGCCGGCTCATCACCGGCCGCAGGAGGTTCGCCAGCGAACGGAGCAGCCCCGCTTCACGCAGCACGCCGACCAGCCCCAACCAGAGAGTCATCTGCCCGATGAGGCCGATGGCCAGCTCGACCGCCGACTTGGCCGACATCACCGTGGCCTGGGTGAGCTTTGGCATGGTGCCGTTGAAGGCTGCCGTCAGCACGGAGACCACTATCAAGGCGAGGAAGACCCAGTTCATGGAGCGGCGCCGGTAGCAGCGGAACGCTGCGCGAGACAGACGGGAGCGAAGCGGACGGCTGGCCGAGGTGACGCGACAGGCAACACAGCCTCGCATCCCACGGCAGCCGCGCGAAAAGACCAGTTTTCTGACACCCTGCACGCATGGCTGAATTTCCCTCGGAGGCGTGGTGCCAGACGGCGATCCGCCTGCTGAACGAGGATCCCGACGCGGCGGGTGCCGCAGAGGGGTGGGACGGTGATTTCGGGGTGGTGATCGATCGGGAAGGGGGGGCTGTCGGCATCGCGATCGGCGCGCCGGTGAACGGCCAGCTGCCCGAGCCGCGATTCCTGTCGGCGGAAGCGGTGGAAGCCTTGAACCCCCGGTTCTTTGCCCGGGCCAGTCAGGGTGACTGGTGGGCTTTGATCGAGGGGGGGCTGGATCCCATCGCGGCCATCGTGCAGAAGCGGCTCATCGCGCGGGGCGATCTGTCGCCCGTGATCGCGCGGTTGCAGTACCGCGGGCTGGCAGAGCGCTGGCTCGAACGAATTCGAGAGCAGTAACCGGGGGACGCCATGGGCATTGCAAACAAGCTGAAGCAGCGAGCGTTGGGGTTTGGTCAGAAGGCGATGGAGCGCCTGTTCGCCGACGAGAAGCGCGCCCAGAAGGTGGTCGATGCGCTCGGTAAGGCGCAGCAGGCCAAGAAGAGCCTCGACTCGACGCAGCGGGTGGTGATGCACCAGCTCAACTTCGCCACCAAACAAGACTTCAAAGACCTCGGCCGGCAACTGTCGGGCCTCAAGAAGCGGCTGCGTTCGCTCGACGACAAGCTGCAGGCGCTCTGAGCGGAGACGGAGCCACCAGAAAAGAGAGTCAGCTGCACGCGTTGGCTTCGTCCTTGACTGCCTCGGAACTGCGTGGCACTTACCGCGCGGCTTCTGGGCACATAGCTCAGCGGTAGAGCATCGCCTTCACACGGCGGGGGTCCCAGGTTCGAAACCTGGTGTGCCCATCAGAAGAAACCAGAAGACTTAAGGGCGGTTGGGAGAAATCCCGACCGCCTTTTTCTTGGTTGATTGACGGCACTCGGCGCACCTGAGGTAACTCCGCGGGTAACTTTAGTGGCGGCGAATGTGGTGGGTTGAGTCGGCGTTTCGCGGTGGGGGATTGATGGCGACCAAGGGAAAACCAGCCGAGTTTATTCACCTGGCACGAATCGCGGTGGTCGCGGTCGCCGCGGATGACGAACTTCAACCGCTCTTGGTTCTGAAGGGTGGAACGGCCATTCAGCTTATCCATCAGGTCGGATTCCGAGCGTCTCAGGATATCGACTTCTCAATACGGGGCGGCAACGACGACGACAGCCGCAGGGAGCAACTTCTCGCTAAGCGACTTGAGGCCGCTCTAGTGAGCCGTTTCGACGCCGCCGGCTACGACGCTTTTGATTTCGAGTTTCAACGCGAAGGAGGAGCGGAGAGTAGCGGATACACAGCGCTCATCCGGGTGATCGAGCGTGGCGTTGTGGAGAAGAAGGTGCTCGACCTCGCGGGCAAGGGAAGGCCCCCCGCTCCGGACCGAGTTCTCGATCTTCGCCGGATGCTCGGAAGGCAGGTCAAAATCGAACTCAGCAAACACGAACATGTCGAAGGCAACGTCGCACGCGACATCGAAGGCTTCGAGGTGCGGGTCTACACACCAGCGATGATCGTGGCCGAAAAGCTGCGCGCACTTTGCCAGCAGATGCCAGGCCATCGGGCGTATCCGACTGCACGAGCGCGAGATTTCTATGACGTGCACGCGCTCGTGGCCGGCGCAACTCGTGTGAACCTCGACCTGGACCTTTGACGGCGGCCTGATTGAGATCCACTCCGCGGCGGTTTGGA